>JAZLIW010000039.1:0-30500 GCA_045617585.1 Eubacteriales bacterium | reverse complement strand
TTCCACTTGCTTCCCCAGTTCTCGATACGCCAGGTGTACCAGGTGGTTGCGCCGTACTGCATGAGATTGGAAACGGCCTGTTCTCCAATGGCAAAAACTTCATCAAAGGATTTGCTCTTGGTGTAGTGCTGGATTTCTTCCTCCGAGAGCATTGTGTCGTAGGTGCTGAATGCTCTTTCGGTATTCAGCATTTTGGAAAGACCTCGGAAAGCACGGAGATTCATCTTCTCATGACCGTAATCCTTCGTTTCCGGATTGACCGCCGTCAGATAGATTTCAATTCCGTGATCCGTATCGCTTCCGGCTTCCATGTCCAAACTTTCGGGCATGGGAATCAGCTTGTTAAAGTCGATACTGCCGTACACATCGTCTTCCTTGCGGAGAAATGTCAGGATTTCATCAGCGCGTTTTCTGCTGCAGTTGAACTCAAGAATGTTCGTCACATGATTTGGCATCTTTTGTCCTCCTTCCTCAAATAGTGCCGGAGTCCAGGCCTTCGGCATGTATCCCGGCAGGACTGATCCTGTCGGGGAAATAGGCACGATTAGCTCGTGAGGGCTTCCCGGCGGTACTGTAATTGAATACAGTGCAGTCCCGGATGTATCCGCAGTATTTGTCTCAGCCCCCTGCGGGTCAGATGCTTGGAGCATCTTATAGGGAAACTATCGGGCGAACACAAGCTTTGTGCTCTCATGGGAATCTCACCCCCGCCTCTTACGTGGCCGGCCACCGCTGGAAGTATCATTATGATTCTCAGATAGGTCTTCGCCTCGACAGAGTGCAGCTCTGCCTGTACGGTCGGAATTAGCGCTCGCCTTCCTGTTGGAAAGGGTCATGGCGTACCGCCGCCCGGCTCGTTACCTGAGATAACGTACCCGATAGTCTGTGTATTCAGTTGTCAAGGAGCATCGGAAGAGCTTTTCGGTGTTCCGGTTTCTTGCCCTTCCACTATGTATGGAATTGGGGGTGCCAAAAACTAACCCTTTTTCGTGTGTTTTTGAAAAAAAGTTTAAAAATTTTTTTACGCATAAAAAAGACCGGCATTTCTGTCGGTCATGAAGGGACTTATTGCAGATCTGAACCATCTCAAGTTTTGCGACTATTGATGAACTTAGGAAGAACATAGAAAGCTGTCATTCTTCCTTATTACTTTTATCGGAAAAACCGACAGAAGTGTGATTGGCTATTTCGGATTTCAATATGTATCTGCAGATTATGTAATTTACAGTACTTCGTTGAAACAGCAAAAACAAAGCACTCATTTGGCAACATTCTAAACCATGGAATATGAATAATAAAAAGAGAGTCAGCAGACCGAATCAACGGTTTACTGACTCTCTTCAAATGGTTCAAAATGCCGTTTTACTTGCAAACCAGTAGGAATTATACCGTGCGTTGCAAAACTTTTTTGCTTCAACGTGTTGCAAAAGTGTTGCAAAAATGAGTTGGCGATTTCGAAAATGCTCAAAAACCCCCTAAAATAGGGCTTTTTTGGCCTTTGCAAGCCCGGTGAGATCACTCCCACTCGATCGTGGCGACCGGTTTGGGCGAGATATCATAGAGGACGCGGCTGACGCCCTTGACCTCGGCGAGGATGCGGTCACGGATGCGGAAGAGAACGTCGTAGGGGATGGGCTCGGCAGTGGCGGTCATCGCGTCGACGTTGTTGACCGCACGGATGATGACGGGCCAGTCCTCGGTGCGCTTTCCGTCGCGGACGCCGGTGGAGGTGATGGGGGGAACGACGGTGAAATACTGCCAGACCTTGCCGGCAAGACCGCAGCGATCGAATTCCTCGCGGAGGATCGCGTCGGACTCTCTGTCGGCTTCGAGGCGGTCACGGGTGATCGCGCCGATGCAGCGGACGCCGAGACCGGGTCCCGGGAACGGCTGACGGTAGACCATACCGTCCGGCAGACCGAGCGCTGCGCCGACCATACGGACCTCATCCTTGAAGAGCAGCTTGACGGGCTCGCAGAGTTCGAATTTCAGGTCCTCGGGGAGGCCGCCGTCGTTGTGGTGGGACTTGATCCCCGCCTTGGACTCGAGGATATCCGGATAAATGGTGCCCTGCGCGAGGAACTTCACGCCCTCGAGCTTTCTCGCTTCCTCCGCAAAGATATCGATGAAGAGGGAGCCGATGATCTTGCGCTTCTTTTCGGGATCGGCAACGCCCGCAAGCGCGTCGAGATACCGGTCGGTCGCGTCGACGTAGATGAGGTTCGCCTTCATCTCGTCACGGAACACGCGGATGACCTGCTCGGGTTCGCCCTTGCGGAGAAGGCCGTGATTGACGTGGACGCAGACCAGCTGATCTCCGACCGCGCGGTAAAGCAGCGCGGCAACGACGGAGGAATCGACGCCGCCGGAAAGTGCGAGGAGGACCTTGTCCTTCCCGACCTGTGCGCGGATCTCTCTGACCTGCTCTTCAATGAATGCCTCGGCAAGCGCGGGGGTATTGATGCGCGCCATATCCGCGGGGCGTTCTTCGGTTCTGATCATATCTGTATTTCCTCCGTATCAGTTGGTATAGTTGTCGAAATAACCCTGAACGAGGACGACGGGCGTGCCCTTGTCACCGGAGCCGCTGGTCAGGTCGCAGAGGGAGCCGATCAGGTCGGTGAGCTGACGGGGCGTGGTGCCCTGAGACGCCATATTGCCGACGAGGCTGCCGGACTTCGCGCGGATGGAGGCCGAGATCGCTTCCTTTAGCGCTTCGCCGGTCAGGTCCTTATAATCGTTATCGGCGAGGTACTTCAGCTTCAGTTCATTGGGCGTGCCGATCAGACCGTCGGTGAAGGCGGGGGAAACGACCGGGTCCGCGAGTTCCCAGATCTTGCCCTTGGGATCCTTGAACGCGCCGTCGCCGTAGACCATGACCTCGACGTGCTTGCCGGTCGCCTCGAGGATCCGCTTCTGGATATCGAGGACGAGGGGCTGGCAGTTTCTCGGGAAGAGCTTGATCTTATCCTCGGTGGACTTGTTGGAGCCGAGCAGACCGTATTTCTCGTTGCAGCCGCTGCCGTTCACGGGAGCGTTCATGATATCGTCAAGACCGCAGACGATCTTCGCGCCCGCTTCCTTCAGGATGCGCTTGGTGCGCGCGCGGGTGTGGATATCGCAGGTCAGGACGCAGTCGGTATAATCGAGGATCGCCTTCGCGTGGTTCGCGAAAATGATCTCGACCTCGGCGCCCTGCTCACGGATCAGGTTTCCGTAATATTCAACGTAATCGACGCCGGTGAATTCGTGCTTGTTGACGCCGAAGAGTTCACGGTACTTCTCGAGGGAGAGAACGTCGGAATAGGGATTGACGCCCGCCGCGTCGAGCTTATCGAGGCTGACGAGCTCGTTGCCGACCTCATCGGACGGGTAGCTGAGCATCAGGACGACCTTCCTGGCACCGGAAGCGATACCGCGGAGGCAGATGGCAAAACGGTTGCGGGAGAGGATCGGGAAGATGACGCCGATGGTGCCGCCGCCCAGCTTCGCTCTCACGTCGTCGGCGATGTTCTGCACGGACGCGTAGTTGCCCTGCGCTCTGGCGACGATGGACTCGGTGATGGAAATAACGTCGCGGTCCCGGAGTTCAAAGCCCTCGGATTCCGCAGCAGCAAGGACGCTGTCGGTCACGATCGCGGCAAGATCGTCGCCCTCACGGATGATGGGGCAGCGAATACCGCGGGATACGGTGCCGACTCTTCTGACATTCTTTTCCATGGGATTTGTACCTTCTTTTTATTGAAAATTTTTTTGAAAACGTGTGAAATCACGACCCGGATGCCGGTCTGACCAGCACCGCCTGCGTGCCGAGCTGCTCGTAACGAAGCGCGAACAGCGTCTCCTTATGCGTCACGATCCCGACCAGCGGGTCCGCGATCGTAACCGTGCCCGCGTCCCTGTCGTATCCGATCAGAACGACGCAGTGGAGCGGATGCTTCCAGTTCATTTCGCTGCCGTTCGCCGCGGTCCAGGTCTTCAGGATCCGCGGAGTCGCGTCGATATACTGCGTCATCCAGACCACGACCGGTGCGCCCTCGTCCAGCAGCGCGTACAGCTCCGCGGGGGAAGCGCCCGTGAGGTCCCGGATCTCGTACGAACCGAGCTGACCGCGGGATTCGAGGAACGCCTCCGCGCTCTTCACGATCACGGGCGCGTAGCAGCCGAGCGCGCGCTTCTGGTTCCTCGGGTTTCCGGCAAAGGTCTCGTAGAAGTCGGAGGTGTAGGTATCCTCCTCCTTCGGCAGGAACTGATCCGCCATCGTCAGCTTATCCGTCCCGAAGCCGTAATAGTTGAGCGTGATCGTCAGCGCGGTGATCTCGCAGCCGTTCGGAAGCTCCGGATTCTGCATGATATTTTTGACGGGAAGCGAAGCCTTGCCCTTCAGTTCTCCTTCGAGGTCACCGACCGGGATCCTTGCCTTCGTTTCCAGCTTCGGCAGAAAGACGGGTACGATCGTGCCGTAGTAATCTCTCACCAGCACGCTCTGCCCGTAGTTCCAGGACGCGGAAACGCTGACGAGCTCTTCCTTATTCAGAACGGTCTTGTTGAGCGTCTTTTCGTATAGGATCTCCCGCCCCGCGCCGGTCTTTGCAATGGCGGGGGTGGTGATTTTTTCCTCGATCCCGTCGACCGTCACGGTCAGGGTCCGCTCCGGCAGGTCCACGCCCTCCGGATGGTTGAAGGTCAGGGTGAAGTGAAGCGTGATCGCCGCGCTTCCCTCCGCTTTTTCCGCCGACCAGTTCAGGATCAGATCGGTATCGGTCGCCGTTGCGGAGGACGTTTCTCCGGTCGCCCGGTAGGTCGCCGCCAGTTCTCTGTAGGATTCGTATTCCGCCACGGGGATCGCGCGTACTCTGTCCGGCATCCCGCACGTCTCCGCCGGTTCTATCCCGACGTTCCGGTACGTCCCCGTGGGAGCCGAACAGCCGGAAAGAAGCAGAAGAAGCGCCATGCCCGCTATCGCACTGCGGATCCCTTTCCTCATCTGACTGCCCTCCCGATCATATCTTGACACTTTATTATAGCACAGTCCTTTTTTACTTGCAATAGATTTTTTGCAAATAAATCGTAGAAATTGCACCTTCTCCCCCCTCTCCCTCCGTGCAATATGACATGGATGAATTTTCCAGTTAATGACATAAAATGAAAGTTTTTTCCAGTTTTCCGCTTCTTTCGACGAATTTCCTCCACTTCCGCGTTTTGTGCTTTTTCTACATTATTTTTGCCCGTATTCCCCCTTGTTATTATGTTTTTGTACGATATAACACAATATTACTGGAAATTTTTGGTATTTATTTGGCGGAACGGGCATTGCATTTTTTGGTAAAATATGGTATCATTGAATCACTCGGAAAGGGACCCGATCCAAGAATCAACGAAAAGGAGTATCAAAAAATATGGAAGCAGCATTCACCATTCTGATCGCGGACGAAAGCGCCGAATTCCGGAAAACCGCCGCGGAATCCCTCCGTCTGCTCGGTTACCGTTCGGTCTGCGAGGCGTCCACGGGAGAAGAAGCGCTCTGCCAGATCGACCGTCTCCACCCCGCGGTCGTTCTGCTCGACATCTGGCTCCCCAAGCTCGACTGCACGCAGGTCATGCGGAGCGTCACCGCCCTCTCCTTCGGCAAGGACAAAGCGCCCGCGTTCATCGTGCTCTCCGCCGTCAACAGTCCCGCCATGTTTCTGGAGGCGACCGAATGCGGGGCGTCGTACTGTATGCTCAAGCCGCTCGACCTCGGAAAGCTCGACGAACGCCTCCGCAGGATCCGCGGCGGGGAGGAAAGCCCCTCCGGCGGGACGTCCCCCCTGCCTGCCGACATGGAGGCGCAGGTCACGCGCGTGATCCATCAGATCGGCGTGCCCGCGCACATCAAGGGCTATCAGTATCTGCGCACCGCGATCCTCATGACCATCGACGACAACGACGTGATCAACGCAGTGACCAAGATCCTCTATCCCACCGTCGCCAAGCAGTATGAAACGACCTCCTCCAGGGTGGAACGCGCGATCCGCCACGCGATCGAGGTCGCGTGGGACCGCGGGGATGTCGAGACCCTGAATTCCTACTTCGGCTACACGATCCAGCAGGGACGCGGGAAGCCGACCAATTCCGAATTCATCGCGATGATCGCGGACAACCTCCGCCTGCAGAACAAGCTTTCCTGACCGGAAAGAGAAAACGCGGCGTCCCGTGCAAAAGGGAACGGGTGCCGCGTTTTCTTTTTCTTTTCGTTATTTACAGCCGCGGGAAACGCAAAAAAGCCTTGCAATTCCCGCCGGAATCGGTTATAATTCAAATAAAGGAAGAAAACCGGAACGGAGACGGATCATGAGACGCATATTTCACAGCGCGGTCATCCTTTTTCTCTGCATTGTCCTGCCGTGTTCCATGCAGGGATGCCGGAAAGGAAGCCCTGCCGCGTATCTGTACAAGGCGGAAAACGGAGAAAAAGGAGAGCTTGCCGGAACCGTTCTTTCCACCGACAACCGGCGGATGAAGCTGCTCGCCGGGCTGATGGAGGACCGGACGACGGAGGTCGGGACCGCGGACCCCGGCGAGGTCGCCTGGATCGTCGAGGTCGTGATGCACGACGGCGAAGGAAAGCCGACCGACCCTGCCGACGTTCTGATCTGGTTCCGTCATGGCGAGGTGTGGTTCTCGGTCGAAGGAGACACGGACGGCGAGGATTATATCCACAAGTCGAATTCGGTCAGTGAGGAAGAATTCACCGCAATGGCAGAGGGGCTGCGCGGCTGACGCGCGTCCCCCAAATATCACCGAAAGGAAAGACCCCATGGGAAACGAATTCACCGTTCTTGCCGTCGGAGACGTGGTCGGGCAGGAAGCGGTCGCATATCTGGAAAAGAATCTCGGCAGGCTGAAGGACCGCCTCGGCGCGGACTTCTGTGCCGTCAACGGAGAAAACGCGGCGGCGGGCAACGGGATCGACCGCCGGTCGGCGGAGCGTCTCTTTTACGCCGGCGCCGACGTGATCACCTCCGGCAATCATATCTGGCAGAAGAAGGAGACGGCTGCCCTGCTTGACGAGGAACGCCGCCTGCTCCGTCCCGCGAATTATCCCTCCGACGCGCCCGGGAACGGATACGCCGTCCTTGACGCGGAGGGGCTGCGCGTGCTCGTGATCTCCGTCATGGGTACCGTGTATCTCGATCCGCTCGACGACCCCTTCCGCACCGTTGACCGGATCCTCGCCGCCGAAAAGGACTGCGACGTCATCCTCGTCGATCTGCACGGGGAGGCGACCTCCGAAAAGCGCGCGATGGGCTTCTACCTCGACGGCAGGGTCAGCGCGATGTGGGGAACGCACACGCATGTCCAGACCGCGGATCTGACGGTCCTGCCCGGCGGGACCGGCTATATCACCGACCTCGGCATGACCGGTCCGCGTGATTCCGTCCTCGGCGTCCGACCGGATATCATCATCCGGAAGCTGAAGACCCATATGCCGGGCAGATTCGACCTTGCCGAGGGGAATATCAACCTGCACGGCGCGCTCTTCACCCTTTCCCGCCAGACCGGGAAGGTATTGCGCACGAAACTCATCAATACGGAAAACGAGGACTATTTCTCATGATCCTGCCCTTTGACTCGGATCTGCCCGACGTCGCCGAAGCCGCCTTCGTCGCGGACAGCGCGGCGCTGATCGGCGCGGTCACCCTGAAAAAAGATTCCTCCGTCTGGTTTTCCGCCGTCCTGCGCGGGGACGAGTGCCGCATCACGGTCGGCGAGGGCTCCAACGTGCAGGACAACGCGACCGTACACGGAGATCCCGGTCACGACGTCGTGATCGGAAAGAACGTAACGGTCGGTCACAACGCCGTCGTCCACGGCTGTGAGATCGGCGACGGAACGCTGATCGGAATGAACGCCGTGATCCTGAACGGCGCGAAGATCGGGAAAGGCTGCGTCATCGGCGCCGGCGCGGTCGTAAAAGAGGGGGAAACGATCCCGGACGGCTCCCTTGCCGTCGGCGTCCCCGCCAGGGTGATCCGCGGCGGGAACGATCCCGCCCCCATGCTGAAAAACGCCGAGACCTACCGGATCCTCGCCCGCCGTTACGCGGGAAACGAATAAAATCAAAAAACGTTCAAAAAAAGAGAGGAAAAAGCCATGAGACACCGCAGCGTTATCCGAACGACAGCTTTGCTTCTGCTTCTTTCGATCATCGCGGCAGCTCTGCTCTCCTGCGTTCAGGGGAACGACGCCCCCTCGGACACCGTACCCTTCAGCGAAGCGCAGGAAACGGATGCAAGGGTCACCGCCGACCTGCCCGACCTTGACCTCGGCGGCTACACCTTCGCCGTCTATCACTGGACGCTGAACGGCGGAGGCGTTCTGTACAACGACCTCTACGCAGAGGACCTCGACGGAGACCCGGTCAACGAGGCGATCTTCAAGCGGAATTCCCGTCTGGAAGACAAATACAAGTTTGAGATCACCTACGCGGAAGACGAATACAACGTCATCGTCCAGAACGTCCGCGCCCTCGCCCGCTCGAACGACGACGTCTACGATCTCGTTTACATCCGCCTGAACGACGTTCCGACCAACGTGCTGGAAGGCAACTTCCTTGATTTCGAGACCTCGTTCAAGTACGTGGATCTCGACAAGCCCTACTGGGATCAGAGCCTGAGAGAAAAACTGTCCTTCATGGACCATCTTTTCCTCGTCGCCTCCGCGATCAATACCGAGGACAAAAAAGAGACCGTCGGCATGATGTTCAATAAGAAGATCGCACGCGATCACAATATGCCCGACTTTTATCAGCTCGTCAACGACGGGGACTGGACGCTCGACAAGCTGTACGATATCGTCAATACCTTTGACGGCGATATGGACGGAGACGGCTTTATCACGCCGGACGGCGATATCATTCCCTGCGTCTCGAACGACTTTGCGCTGATGTCGTTCTTCTTCGGCGCGGGCGGGAATTTCGTCACCAAAGACAAGTACGGCACGCCCGAATACACCTTCAACACCGAGGATAACTACGAGATCGCGCTTGCGGTCCGCGACATCATGACGCATTCCAATTACGCAAACAGTGACACGACGCGCTATCCCGAAGGCTCCGGCGGCTGCGTCGGTAATTTTGAAGCGAACGAAAGCCTGTTCTTAAGCTACGCCCTCTGGGCGGTCATTGAAATGCGCGGCATCGAATCGATCGACTTCGGCGTGATCCCGCATCCGAAATACGACGAGACCCAGGAAGACTACGTCAGCTACCTCTCCAAGCACGGCATGGGCTTCATGTCCGTCCTCCGCTGCGAGGAGCATCCGGACGAGGTCGGCTTCATCATGGAAGCGCTTGCCGCCGGTTCCTATTACGACCTGCAGGAAGCGTTCTACGACGTGACCCTGAAAACGAAATCCGCCCGCGACGACGAGTCTCAGGCCATGCTCGACCTGATCTTCGCGCACCGCACGATCGATTTTGCCGACGTGTACGACTTTTCCGGCTTTGCCGGCGCTTTCCTGCGTCAGCTCTCGAACGGCAGCCTCAAAAACAAGAACATCAACACCATCTACGCCGAATACGAAAGCAAGATCGAGTCCACGATGGAGGAGTTCTACGAAAAAGTCGAGCGGATGGACGAGGAGCTGTATAACTCCTGATCCGCTTTCCGTACGCGTCAACCGCCCCGAGTGCCCCTTCCGCACCGCAGACCGGATTCATGCCCGTCGTTGCGCGAACCGTAAAACATACAAAAACCGTTTATCGGAATAGAAAGGAAAATACCATGAAACACCGTATCCCGATCCGATTGACGTCTTTGTTATTGCTTCTTTCGTTATTCACCGCCGCACTGCTCGCCTGTGCACCCGGAAATACCACCCCCTCGGAGACCGTTCCGACCGCTGATACGCAGCCCGAAGCCGAGACGCTGGTCACAGCCGATCTGCCTGATCTTGACCTGGACGGCTATACCTTCGCCACCTATCATTGGGCGCTGAACGGCGGAGGCCCTATGTACAATGACCTCTACGCGGAAGACATCGACGGCGACCCGGTCAACGAAGCGGTCTTCAAACGCAATTCCCGTCTGGAAAACAAATATCATTTTGAGATCACCTATACGCAGGACGAGTATCTCACCATCGTCGAAAACGTCCGTACGCTCGTGCGTTCCGGAGACGACGCTTACGATCTCGTTTATATCCGTCTGTATGACGTTCCGACCAACGTGCTGGAAGGAGATTTCCTTGACTTCGAGACCTCTTTCGAGTACGTGGACCTCGACAAGCCTTACTGGGACCAGAGCCTGAGGGAAAATCTGTCCTTTATGGACCACCTTTTCCTCGCCGCCTCGTCGATCAACACCGAGGACAAAAGTGAGACCGTAGGCATGCTGTTCAACAAAAAAATCGCGCGAGATCACAATATGCCCGACTTTTATCAGTTCGTCAACAGCGGGGAATGGACGCTGGACAAACTGTACGAAGTCGTCAACGACTTCGACGGTGATATGGACGGCGACGGCATCATCAGCCCCGGCGACGATATCATCCCCTGCGTCGCGAATGACTTTGCGCTGATGTCGTTCTTCTTCGGTGCGGGCGGAAACTTCGTCGTCAAAGATAAGTACGACGTCCCGGAATACACGTTCAACACCGAAGAAAACTACGAGATCACGCAGGCCGTTCTCGACATCGTGACCCACCAGAACTTCGCAAACAGCGATACCAAGCCGTTCCCTGCCGATATGGGCGGCGCGCCCGGCAACTTCACGTCGAATAAGAGTCTGTTCCTGACCTACGCGCTCGGCGCGGTCATCGAAATGCGCGGCGAAGAATCGATCGATTTCGGCATCATCCCGCATCCGAAATACGACGAGGCGCAGGAGGATTACATCAGTTACGTCTCCAAGCACGGCATGGGCTTTATGTCCGTCCTCCGCTGTGAAAAAGACGCGGATAAGGTCGGCTTCATCATGGAAGCGCTTGCCGCCGGTTCCTATTACGATCTGCAGGAAGCGTACTACGACGTAACGCTGAAAACGAAATCCGCCCGTGACGACGAGTCTCAGGCCATGCTCGACCTGATCTTCGCGCACCGCACGATCGACTTTGCCGACGTGTACGACTTCGCCGGCTTCGCAAACGCTTATCTGCGTCAGCTCTCCGCGCCTTCCATCAAAAACAAGAACATCAACACCATCTACGCCGAGTATGAAAAGAATATCGAATCCACGATGGAAGAGTTCTACGAAAAAGTCGAACGGATGGACGAGGAGCTGTATAACTCCTGATCCGCTTTCCCGCCGACAACGATCGCTTTCATATAATTATATTATCTAATTATATTATCGTATAACAGAGATACCCGCCGGATCCCGAAAGCCCCGTCCCCGTCGCGCACTTACCGGAAACCGCAGAACGGTTTCCGGTAAGTGCGGCGGGGACGGTACCATTCCCGACATTTTTCATATTTTTTTATCAAACCTATTGACAAAGCGGGAAAGCCGTGCTATAATGACCCGGTAAACCAAAGACAGCAGGTTCAAGGTAAAAGCACAGCTTTCCTGCCGAGGCGAGCGGAATCAGAATACGTCAGTTTTTTGATCGTTCCCGAGGCACCCTTGTGCTTGCGGGAATTTTTGTTTATATATCCCATAGGAGGTGAAAATCATGCCCAGTTCCAAAATCCTCGAGCAGAAGATCGCGCAGACGGAAGCACTGACCGAAAAGGTCAAGAAGGCTTCTTCCGGCGTTATCGTCACGTATGCAGGCATCACCGTCGAGCAGGACACCGCACTCCGTGCAGCGCTCCGCAAGGCAGGTGTGGATTACAAGGTCTACAAGAACACGATGACCGGTCGTGCCTGTGAAGCTGCCGGCTACGGCGCGCTGAAGGAACATCTGGAAGGGATGACCGCTTTCGCTCTCTCCGAGAACGATCCCGTCGCTCCCGCCAAGGTCCTGAAGGAATACGCTGACAAGATCGAGACCTTTGATATCAAGGGCGGTTTCGTTGACGGTGAAGTCCTCGACAAGAACGGCGTTCTTGCTCTGGCTGACATCCCGAACAAGGAGACCCTCGTCTGCAAGGTCATGCTCGGCATCCGCAGTCCCCTGCAGAATCTCGCATTCGTTCTCCAGGCAATCATCGACAAGAGCGGCGAAGCTCCTGCCGCAGAGGCTGCTGCAGAATAATCGCAGCGCCTGAACAAAATTTACGAAATTTCGGAGGTATTTATTATCATGGCTACTGAAAAGACTGAAAAGTTACTCGAAGAAATCAAAGGTCTGACCATTCTTGAGATGGCTGATCTCGTTAAGGCTCTTGAGGAGACCTTCGGCGTTACCGCCGCTCCCGTTGCCGTTGCCGGCGGTGCTGCCGCTGCCGCTGCTCCCGCTGCTGAGGAAAAGACCGAATTCGACGTCATCCTCACCAGTGCAGGCGCTTCCAAGCTGAACGTCATCAAGGTCGTCCGTGAGATCACGGGTCTTGGCCTGAAGGACGCGAAGGACTTCGTTGAGGCCGCTCCTAAGGCGCTCAAGGAAGGCGTTTCCAAGGACGAGGCTGAGGGCTACAAGAAGCAGCTCGAAGAGGCCGGCGCCACCGTCGAGATCAAGTAATTCTGATTTTCACCGAAAAAACCGTCGGGTCCGTACCCGGCGGTTTTTTCGTTTTCCTTATCCGCGCGCGGTTTCCCGCGCTTTTTCCGCCGCAAACATTCACAAAGATATCATAAACGTTTCACATTTCCCTGTTATAATAGATAAAATTAAGGTTTTCTTGCCAAAGGAGGATACCTGTTTTGATCGAAGTCAAAAACTTAACCAAAAAGTACGGTTCGCACACCGTGGTGAAGCACCTGACGTTCAATATCGAAGAGGGCAGGATCTACGGCTTTCTCGGTCCCAACGGCGCGGGAAAATCCACGACGATGAACATGATCACCGGCTGTCTGCCCATGACGGAGGGTGAGGTCATCATCGACGGACACGACATTTATCAGGATCCGGTAGAAGCGAAGAAGTGCATCGGCTATCTGCCCGAGATCCCGCCGCTCTATCCGGAGCTGACGCCGGAAGAGTACCTGACCTTCGTCGCGCAGGCAAAGGGCTGCGCCGATGTTCCCCGCAGCGTCGCCGACGCGATGGAGAAGACGGACATCACGGCGATGAAGGACCGTCTGATCAAGAATCTTTCCAAGGGTTACAAGCAGCGCGTCGGGATCGCGCAGGCTCTGCTCGGCGACCCGAAGCTGATCATCCTGGACGAGCCGACCGTCGGTCTGGACCCCCGTCAGATCATCGAGATCCGCGGGCTGATCCGCTCCCTCGGGGAAAAGCATACGGTCGTCCTCTCGAGCCACATCCTCGCCGAGATCGCTGCGGTCTGCGATCACGTCATGATCATTTCCCACGGCAGAATGGTGGCGTCCGACACCCTGCAGAACATCGAAAAGACCTTCAACGAGGAGAACGTGCTCCGTCTCTGCGTTCGCGGCGTCCGTGAAAAGATCGAGGCGGTCCTCCGCACGCTGAAGGACCTCGACCGATACGAGGTCAACGAGCTGCGCGACGGTACCTGCGCGGTCGACGTCTATCCCGCGGCAGGAAAAGAGGTCAACGAGACGCTCTTCTACGAGTTCGCGCAGGCAAAGCTCCCGATCCTCACGATGACAGACTCCGGTCTTTCTCTGGAGGAGATCTTCGTCAAGCTGACCGCCGACAACGACTCCGACGACGAGGAGGAGCCCGACACCCTTCCGGAGGAGGAAGCAGAAGCGGAGGACGAAGAAATAGAAGAAGAAAAGCCCGCCGCACCCGCTCCGAAGCCCGCTCCCGCCCCGAAAAAAGCGGAAAGACCGCAGAAGGAAGAGGAATACCGTCCGCTCTTCGGCAAAAAGGCAGAGGATGACGAAGAAGACGACGACGGGAATGACAGAGACGGCTACAAGCCGCTGTTCTCCGGAAAGAGAGGCGATAACGAATGAAAGCACTCTATCAGAAAGAGCTGAAAGCGTACTTTGCCGGGATGACCGGCTGGATCGTACTGGCGTTCCTCGTGCTCGCCGCCGGTTTCTCCTCCTGGCTGTATAACTTCTATATGGCGTACGCCACCTACGAGACGTCGCTGACCCTCGTGGTCTACGTCCTGCTGTTCGTCATCCCGATCCTGACGATGCGTTCCCTGTCGGAGGAACGTCAGAGACGCACCGACCAGCTGCTCTTCACCCTGCCGATGAAGGTCAGCGACGTCGTGCTCGGCAAATACCTCGCGATGGTCACCGTGTTCGCGATCCCCTGCGGCGTCATGCTGCTGATCCCGCTGATCATGTGCCTCTACGGCACCGTGCTGGTCGGCGCGGCGTACTCCGCGATCCTCGCGTTCTTCCTGCTCGGCTGTGCCCTGATCGCCGTCGGGATGTTCATGTCCTCTCTGACCGAGAGCCCGATCATCGCCGCCGTGCTCACCTTCGGCGCGCTGCTGCTCTTCTTACTGATGCCGACGCTCGCCGGGCTGCTCCCGCAGACCGCGGTGGCAAGCTACATCGCGTTCACCGTCGCGGCGCTCCTTGCCGCGCTGCTGCTCTACTATCTCTCGAAGAACTACTGGGCGGCGTTCTTCCTTGCCGTCGCGATCGAGCTCCCGCTGCTGATCGTCTTCTCGCTCAAGCGTACCCTGTTCGAGGGCGCGTTCCAGAAGGTCCTCGACTGGTTCGCGGTCTTCTCCCGCCTCGACAGTTTCCTCGGCTACGGGCTCTTCGACCTTACCGCGTTCGTTTACTTTATTTCCGTCGCGTGCGCTTTCGTTTTCTTCACCGTTCAGTCGGTCGAGAAAAAGCGTTACGCCTGAGAGGAGGGGATCCCCATGGAAGAAAACAACAAAAAAGAATTTCTCGATTCCTTCCGTACCAAATCCTTTAAGGCGGGCGGTTACAGCCTGCTGCTGACCGTCATCGTGATCGCCGTCCTGCTCGCGGTCAACTTCGTCGTTTCGGTTCTCCCCACGACCGTGACCAAGATCGACATCAGCGCTGACGACCTCTATCAGATCTCCGAAGAGACGAAGGAGATCGTGCGCGGACTGAAGGACGAGATCACCGTTTATCAGGTCGCGACCTCGGGCAGCGAGAACACGGTCCTCAGTGAATTCGTCAACCGGTATCATGCCGTCAACGGCAGGATCCGCCCCGAATTCAAGGACCCGACCCTCTACCCCAATTTCATCTCCACCTATACCGACGGCAGCCTGAACGAAAACAGCCTGATCGTCGTCAACAACGTGAACGGCCGCTCCAAGGTCATCGACTACAACACCATCTGGTACACCGATTTTTCCCAGATGACCGAGCAGGAATACTACTATTACCTGCAGGGATACGACATCGGTCATAAGGTCTTTGCGGGTGAAAAGGAACTGACCTCCGCGCTCGACTACGTGACCTCCCCGAATATCCCGAAGATCTGCCTCACGACGGACCACGGCGAGACCGAACTCGGCACCGTTTACAGCGCGATGCTGGACGAGGACAACTATGAGGTCGTTTCCCTCTCCGTCAAAGCGGACGGCATCCCCGCCGATGCGGACGTGCTGATCTTCAACCGCCCGACGCTCGATATCACGGAGGATGAGGTCGCTCTCCTCTCCGACTTCATGAAGGCGGGAGGCAAGCTGGTCCTGATCACCTATTACGAGAACGGCGTGCTCCCGAACCTCTATTCCCTCGGCGCGGCGTACGGGCTGAACGCCGGCGGCGGTCTGGTCGTGGAGGGCTCCGCGAACTACTGCACGCAGTATCCCTACTATCTGCTCCCCAAGGTGGAAAAGGGCGCGTTCCTGAACGCGATGAACACCTCCAATCCCACCGTTCTCGCCCGCTTCTCCGACGGGCTGACCGTTTCCGATCCGCTGCCCGAGGGGGTCACGGTGACGAAGCTGCTCACCACCTCCGCCTCCGCTTACCTGAAGGCAGAGATCAGTGAGAATATGCCGCTCACCAAGCAGGAAGGTGACGCGGAGGGTCCGTTCTGCGTCGGCGCCATGGGCATGAACGCCGCGGAAGGCGGGATCGTATGGTTCACCTCCCCGGATATCACCTTCGACAGCACCGTCCAGTATTATCACAACGGCGAATTCTTCATGGCGGGGCTTTCCGTCCTCTGCAAAAAGGACACCTCCGTCGCGATCGCCGTCCGTGAGATCTCCACGTCCAACCTGATGGTCACGAAAGGCGCGTCCAATCTGTGGCTGGTCATCCTCGTCATCCTTGTTCCCGTCGCCGTTCTCGTTTACGGCATCGTCCGCTGGAACAAGCGCCGCAAGCGCTGACGGGCGGACCGGTCCCGATTCCGGAAAAAGGATGGTTATCATACCGTTATGAAGAAAAAACTTCTCCTCCCCCTGATCCTTCTCCTCGTTTTCGCCGTGCTTCTGACCGTCGGGGTCGTCCTCTCCAAGGGAGGGAGCGGCAGCGGGAGCGAAACGCTTCCCCCGGTCGTCGACGATTCGGTCACTCTCCTCTCCGGGAACGTGACCAGCCTCGTCTCGGTCGAATGGCAGCTCGGCGACGGAGAGACACAGACGCTGAAAAAGAGAGACAGCACGTGGCAGCTCGGTAACGACCCGTTCTATCCGCTGAATCACAGCGTGCAGTCCGCCGTCACCGCGGCGGCGGTGAACGTCATCGCGCTGCGTACCGTCGCCCTCGATCCGCCGGATCCCGCTTCGTTCGGGTTCGACGACCCGTACGGAACGATCACCGTCAATCTGAGCGGCGTCGTCACCGTATTCGAGATCGGTGATTTCAACAGTTTCTCCTCTCTCTATTACGTCCGCGTGCAGGGCAAACCGGCGGTCTACGCCGTTTCCTCCGACTTCGTCGGCACCTTCTCCGTGACGAAGACCGATCTGACCGCGCTTGACGTGAAGCCCTCGATCGATATCTCCGCCGTCACCTCGATCGTCAGGACCGCGCCGGACGGCGTCACGAAGTACCTCTGCTCCAAGGCGGAGGACGGTACGGCGCTCTGGTCCGATGAAAACGGTGCGGCGGTCGAAGCCGATACCGCGACCGCGCTCTTCGCGCTCCTGACCTCCGACCTCTATACCTCCCATCTGGAAGCCTACGTCTCTCCGGAGACCGCAGCCTCCACCGGGACGGAGGATCCCGCCTACGCGTCGTACGGGCTGGACGGCGACAGCCGCGCCACCTATACCGTGAACTACACGGAGCGCGTCGAGATCCCGGCAGCCGACGAGGTTTCCACCTCCACCTACAAGGACGTGGAAAAGTCCTTCACGCTGTACGTGGGTACGGCGGAGGGCAAAACGTACTGCTGTCCCGCGGGCTCCTGCCTGATCTACGGCGTGACCGCCGAAGATCTGCTCTGAACGAACTCCATAAAGCGGACTGCCGTATCAGCGGCGGCCCGCTTTTCGTTTCCGGAAAAAGAGCCGCCACGGAAAAATGCGTCTTGCAAACCGGCGGAAAATACGGTATAATAGCGTTGAACGATCCGGGGAAGACGCTTCCCCCGCCGATAAGAAAGGAAAGAGAATGAAAAAGAAGATCCTCCCGCGCATTTTCTGCGCCCTGCTGACCGCGCTGACGGTCCTGCCCGTGACGAAGCTCCCCGCTGCCGCGGCAGGCATCAAGATCGACGGTCCGACGGCGCTGACCCCCTCGGACTTCAAGGTCCCCGCCGAGCTCTGGACGGAGGAGGAGGGCGACTGCTCCTTTACCGTGGCGAACGGGAACACCTGGTCCACGCCCAAAACGACCAAATATTCCATGACCGGCACCTTTACCGTCAACGTGGACGAGACGCCGATCATCTATCTCTCGGCGCTCAAATGCGACGTCCAGTTCGACGCGTATTATAAGGCGGAGGACGGCGTCAACCACTACATCAACGACCTGGATCAGGCGGACTGGCGCAGAGGGATGTGCAGTGCCAAGGTCGATATGCAGGAGCGCCACGGCTGGACCGGCGTCCACACGATCACGGTCGTCCTCGAATATATCCTTTGGGAGATCCCGTCGGCAGACGAGCCGGGGGTCTACGTCAACCGGTTCGCCGGGCTGGGCTTTAACGAAAAAGAGACCTTTACCGTCAATCCCTATTTCGCAAACGGCGCCGTGCTCCAACAGGAAAAGCCGATCGTGATCGCCGGAAAAGGGACCGCCGGCGCGGAGTTTTCCGCCGTCCTCTCCGACGCGAAGGGAGAAAAGCTTGCCGAGGGCAGCGGAAAAGCGGACGCTTCCGGCGCGTTCCTCCTTTCCCTTCCCGCGCAGAAAGCAGGTTACGACAAGCTGACCCTGACCATCACCGACGGGAAAAGCAGCAAAAAATTCACCGATCTTCTGATCGGTGAGGTCTGGATGACCGGCGGGCAGTCCAATATGCAGTACAAGCTCGGCTGGGCGTTCTCCGGCGTGGAAATGGACGAAAGCGACGCGGACGACGAATATCTGCGTGCCGCCCTCGTCGAGACCTCCACGCCCGTCTGGCTGAAGGGCAATTCCCTTTCCGAAATCAAAAACGTCAGCGCGATCGCCTATCATTTCGCTGCCGAGCTTCGCCGGGCGCTGAACGTTCCGGTCGCGGTCATCGACACCGCGGCAGGCGAGACGACCGTATACCACTGGGTAACCGAGGAGATGCTGAAGGAGGACAAGGAGCTCGCTTCCTTCGCAAAGAACAAGGTGGGAGAAAAGGTCGGGCAGCTGTACGGAATGCGGATGACGTCGATCGAGACGACGGCGGTCCGGGGACTCCTATGGTATCAGGGAGAAGGCAACTGCGGAGACGCGGAGGGCTATTACCGCCGTGCGCTCGCCCTGCTCCGGAAGAACTGGGGCGACCGCTTCGGGTGTGAGGGCGAGGTCATGCCGATGATTGTCTCCCATCTCGCGGCGCACAACTACGGCGAGCATCTCCCGTCCGTTCCTCCCGCCTTCGCGGAGGAGCTGACCGCCTTCTGTGCCGGGGCACCCGAACGCACGGCACAGATCACGATCTACGATCAGCCGCTCGATTACGAGTCTCCCGCGCAGTACGCCTCGGTCGCTCCCATCCATCCCGCGACGAAGGCTGCCGTCGGGCAGCGGATGGCGGCTTCCGCCCTCTCGATGGTCTACGGGATCGGAGAAGAGGTCACGGCTCCGGTCGTGAAAAGCAGCGAGATCCGGGACGGCGCGGTCTACGTGACCTTCGATCACGTCGGTGACGGCCTTGCCGCCGGCGGGAAAGAGCTGCACGGCTTCACCGTCCTCGACGGTAGATACGCGACCCCCGCGTACGCCGAGGTTGTGGGAAAAGACACGGTCAGAATTTACAGTCCCTACGTTGCCGACCCGCAGGGCGCGACCTACGCGTGGAGCGCCATGAACCAGTATTCCGACCTCTTCAGCACACGGGATGGTGCCCTCCTGCTCCCTGCCGTTCCCTTCCGGATCGGCACCGCGGCGAATACCGTTTACTACGTCCCGCACGACTGGACGTATTGTGATTCCGCCGAGCTCTGGCATTCGGACGCCTCCGAGGCAAAATGGGTCAGCGCGTGGGAAAGCCCTTCCGGCACCGTCTCCTTCGACACGGAAAACGCCTACTCCGGCAGCGCCGCCCTCTCCCTCTCCTATACGGCGGACGCGGAGGGGACCGTTACCGTCAGCCCGGTCCTTGACTTCGGGCTTTCCGCGTCCAATTCGGACGCCGATCCCGATTACTCGATGTTCCGTCTCCTCCGCTTCCGCGTGAAGAACGGCGGGAACGCGGACCTGACCGTCCGTGCCGTCCGCTTCACCGCCGCGGGAAAAGCCTGCGAGGTTCCCGTGGACGCGGTGATCCCAGCGAACGGAACGTGGACGACCGTCCGTGCCCTCCTGGAGGACCTTTCCTGCGGCGGCGTGCAGGTCAAGACCTCTTTACTGAAAAAGGTGACCGCCATCGACTTCGTCTTTTCGACCGAGGCGGGCGGGACCGGGACCCTGCTCCTTGACGACGTCCTGTTCTCCGCCTCCGTCGCGGACGAGCCCATCCCGGACGAAACCGACCCGGGTGAAAAAGAGCCTGCCTCCGGCCTGCTCTCCACCCTTCTGATCGTCGGCGGCGTCTGCCTCATCGCGGCAGCCGCGGCTGCGGTCCTTCTGCGCAGAAAGAAAAAATGACCGGAAGCCATCCGGTCCCCGACGCAACGGACAATGAAAAAAGGCAATGATTAAAAAAATGCGAAGGCAATGACCGTATCAAAGCCTTCGCGTTTTTCGTTTTTCCGTGTGTCCGCGCCGTCAGTCTGCCGCGCAGTCGAAGATCGCCTTCGACGCGATCCGTTCTCCGAACGTTTCCTTCCATACCCGATGCGGCTCGCACGCGTCGTAGGAAGCCAGCGCGTCCGCCTCCATCGTGATCTCGATCATCAGATCGTACCGGTTCGGCCGGTCGGTCACGTTCGGCAGATATCTCACGCCGTACACGCCGTCCAGCGTCAGGGTCCGGTCAAAGATCGCGCGGATCTCCGGGAGCAGCGCCGCCCGGTCGGAAACGGTCTCCTTCCATTTTACAAGGATGCAGTGCCGGATGATTCTCATGATGATCCACTCTCCGTTCTTTTTTCTGTTTTCTATTGTATCACGTCGTGTCGGATCCGTCAACGCCGAAAGCCTTGATTTTTTGTCGGTTCCATGTTATAATGATCCTATCACCAACACAGGAGGACATATTATGCTTTCAAACGTCGGTCATAAAATCAAGATCCTGGCTATCCTGATCCTCGTCTTTGGCGTCATTGCCACTGTCATTTGGGGGATCGTTTTGCTCAACAGAGAGGAGTCCTCGGGTTGGACCGTACTGATCCTCGGACCGCTTACCGCCTGTGTGATATATTTCCTTTTGTACGGATTCGGCGAACTGATCGAACGGGTCGCCGCCATCGATCAGAAGCTCGGGGAATTAACGTCCGCAAAAAATGATCCGGGCGATACCCGTTTAAAGGAAATGCGGGAACGGGACCATATCACCGAAGAGGAATACCGGACTGCCCTGTCCTTTTCAAAATCCGAAAAATAAACGTAAGCAGAGATAAATACCGCCCGGGCTGATTCCCCGGGCGGTATCTTTATGGAACGTCAACCGTCAGTTCTTTTTCTTCCGGACCGCGTTGGTGATCGCCTTGACCGCTTCGACGATCGGGATCACGAGGACCGCAAGCCCGAGTGCCACGAGGTATTCCGCAAAGGTGATGCTCTCAAAGTGGAAGAGCGTACGGAGCGCGGGAACGAAGATCACGGCGGAGCTGAGGAGCAGGGACAGGATCATCGCGCCGAACAGGGCGATATTGTGGGTCTTCAGCTTGAAGATCGAATGGAACTGGGAGCGCATATTGTAGGAGTGGAAGATCTCCGCCATCGACATCGTCAAGAACGCCATCGTCGTTCCGGCGCGGAATTTGTCCTCCACGGTACCGAATTCCAGGATGCCGGAGTACCCGAGCCAGTAAGCGAGGATCGTCAGTGCGGTGACCATGATGCCCTGATAGACGACCGCGGCGCCGACGCCGTTCGAGAAGATGCCTTCCTTCTGGTCGCGCGGCTTGCGGTTCATGATATCGGGTTCACCCTTTTCCAGCCCGAGCGCGAGCGCGGGAAGGCTGTCGGTGATCAGGTTGATAAAGAGCAGATGGATCGGCTCGAGGATCGGATTCGTCGCGCCGAGGACCAGCGTCGTTAAGAACAGGGTCAGGACCTCACTCAGATTGGAGGAAAGGAGGAAGTGGATCGCCTTGCGGATGTTGTCGTACACGCGGCGTCCTTCTTCCACGGCGGAAACGATGGTGGCAAAGTTATCGTCGGCAAGGATCATGTCCGCAACGTTCTTGGTGACGTCGGTCCCCGTGATCCCCATGCCGATCCCGATATCCGCGTTCTTGATGGAGGGCGCGTCGTTGACGCCGTCACCGGTCATCGCGGTGATCTTGCCCTGATTGCGCCACGCGTTGACGATGCGGACCTTATGCTCAGGCTGCACTCTCGCGTAGACGGAATATTTCGTGATATTGGCGTTCAGTTCCTCGTCGGACATCTTGTTGAGGTCCGCGCCGGTGATCGCCTCGGAGGGATCGTTCAGGATGCCGAGCGTCTTCGCGATGGCGGCGGCGGTATCCCTGTGGTCGCCCGTGATCATGACGGGACGGATGCCCGCGGCGGCACAGAGCTTGACGGCGTCCGCGACCTCGGGACGGACGGGGTCGATCATCCCGCACAGACCGATAAAGATCAGGTCCTGCTCCAGCACGTCGGGACGGTAATCGTCGGGCTTCACGTCGTACTCACGGTAAGCCGCGGCAAGCACGCGGAGCGCCTGCGAAGCAAAGGCGGTGTTCTGCGCGAGGATCGCGGCACGGTGTGCCTCGGTCATCTCTTCGACCCTGCCGCCGATCGAGATGCGCGTGCAGCATTTCAGAACCTCGTCGGGCGCACCCTTGGTATACTGGACGAAACCGTTCGTCCGTCCATGGACCGTGGACATCATTTTGCGCATCGAATCGAAGGGGGCTTCGCCGACGCGGGGATATCTCTGCTTGAGCGCCGGCTTTTTCAGACCGAGCGAGGTCGCGTAGTTGACGAGCGCGCATTCGGTCGGTTCACCGACCGCGTTTTCGGTCTCATCGGGCTCCGCGTCGGAGCAGAGCGTCATGGCGGTGGCGAGCAGCTTATCCTCGCCGTAATGGTCCACGACGGTCATCTTGTTCTGCGTCAGGGTGCCGGTCTTATCCGAGCAGATGATCTGCGTGCAGCCGAGCGTTTCGACCGCGGTCAGACGGCGGACGATCGCGTTGTGCTTGGACATTTTGGTCACGCCGATCGAGAGGACGATGGTCACGACCGCGACCAGACCCTCCGGGATGGCGGCGACCGCGAGAGAGACGGCAAGCATGAAGGTGTCGAGCGCGGTCTCAAGCGTGAATTCGCCCGCCTTCAGGATCCCGACACCGAACATGACCACGCAGATCCCGAGGACCAGGAAGGTCAGGATCTTGGAGAGCTGATTCAGCTTCTGCTGCAGGGGTGTCGCGGAATCCTCCGCCTGATTGATCGCGTCCGCGATCTTTCCCATTTCGGTATTCATGCCGGTCCCGGTGATGACCGCTTTTCCTCTGCCGTACACCACCGAGCTGCCCATGTAGATCATGTTTTTCCGGTCGCCGAGAGGCGTCTCGTCCTCGCCGCGGATCGTATCCGCCGTCTTCTCGACAGGAACGGATTCACCGGTCAGCGCGGATTCCTCCAGTTTGAGGGACGCGCATTCCAGAATGCGTCCGTCTGCCGGAACGGCGTCGCCCGCTTCCAGCAGGACGATATCGCCGACGACCAGATCTTCCGACTTGACCACGCGGACCTGACCGTCACGCAGGACGTGCGAGGTCGCGGCGGACATCTTTTTCAGCGCTTCCAGCGCCGCCTCCGCCTTGCTCTCCTGAACGACGCCGAGGACCGTGTTGATCACGACCACGAACATGATGATAAATACGTCCGCCATCGAGTCGCCTGTCGCGCTCGCCGTAATCGCGGAGATGATCGCCGCTGCGATCAGAACAAGGACCATGGGATCGATCAGCTGCTTGATGAACCGATGCAGAAGCGTTTCCTTCTTCGCCTCGATCAGTTTGTTGGCGCCGTTTTCCGTCAGGCGCTTTTCCGCTTCCGCGGAGGTAAGGCCCTCCTCCGTGCTTTTCACTTCCTCAAGGACGTGTCCCCTCGAAAAATGCCAGAAGTCCATGCTGTTTTCCTTTCTGTCGTTGAGATTCGGCCGGCAGTCTGCGGGAAGCGCCCGACAAATAAAAAACCGAGCCCCATGTATGCGTAAAACACATACATAAGTCTCGTTCTTTCATTCAAGCCAGGCGCTTTCGCGTCAGTGCTGTTGACTTGAAACGCGGCGTGCCGCGCAAACTACTCCCCTATATATCCCGCCCGGTATCCCGGACGCATTTATTTTAACACAGGATATGCGGCTTTTCAAGAGCTTTTGTTTTGTTTCTCCATAATTTACACTCTATTCATAAAGACCTTTTTTTCGGGCTTTCCGCCGCTTGACAAGTTCACAACGCGCGGCTATAATAGGAAATGGGAAAATTGGTCCCGCGTTTTTTCCTCCGACGGAGGAGAACGAAGGAAAGGAAACCGTAATAATATGGAAGAAAAAGCATTGAAGGTCGGCTTCGTCTCGCTCGGCTGCCCGAAAAACACGATCGATACCGAGGTCATGCTCGCGGAACTGCACGACGCCGGATTCGAGATCACCGGAGAGGACATTGATGCCGACATCATTATCGTAAACACCTGCGCCTTTATCGAGAGCGCGAAGAAGGAATCTATCGACAACATTCTCGACGTCGCGTGGCTCAAGGAGAACCGTAACCTCCGCGGCATCGTCTGCACCGGCTGCCTCGCGCAGCGCTACCCCGACGAGATCGAAAAGGAGCTGCCCGAGGTCGACGCCATCGTCGGCACCGGCTCTATCCACGATATCGTGGAAGCGGTCAAGGCAGTCGCCGCCGGCAAAAAATACCGTTCCGTCAAGCCGAACGAGGAGCTGGTCCTCGGCGGAGACCGGATCGTCACGACGCCCGACTATATGGCGTACCTCAAGATCGCGGAGGGCTGCGACAACCGCTGCGCCTACTGCGCAATTCCCTCGATCCGCGGTTCCTTCCGTTCCCGTCCGATGGAGGACGTCGTGAACGAGGCGAAGGTGCTCGAATCGCTCGGGACGAAGGAGCTGATTCTCGTCGCGCAGGACACCTCCCGCTACGGGAAGGACCTCTACGGCGATTACAAGCTGCACGAGCTGATCCGCAAGATCACGGAGGAGACCTCCATCCCGTGGATCCGCCTGCTCTACTGCTATCCCGACAAGATCACCGACGAACTGATCGCAGAGATCCGGGACAATCCCCGCGTCCTGCACTACATCGACCTCCCCATCCAGCACATCAGCGACAAAATGCTCCGCGCCATGAACCGCCACGGCGACGGGAGCCTGATCCGTGACGTCGTCTCCCGGCTCCGCCGTGAGATCCCGGATATCGTACTGCGCACCACGGTCATCGTCGGTTTCCCCGGCGAGACCGACGAGGATTTTGAAGAGCTGTGCGACTTCGTCGGTGAGACGGAGTTCGACCGCTTCGGCGCGTTCACCTATTCCAGAGAGGAAGGCACCGCCGCCTACGACTTCCCGGATCAGATCGACGAGCAGGTCAAGCAGGACCGCTACGATCAGATCATGCGCCTGCAGGCGAACATCCACGAGCGCAAAAATGAGGCAAAGCTCCGCACCAATATCACCGTTCTCTGCGAGGGCTACGACGCCGTCTCCGAATCCTACTACGGCAGATCCGCCGCGGACGCGCCGGATATCGACGGCAAGGTCTGGTTCTCCTCCTCGAAAAAGCTCGCGGAGGGTGAATTCGTCACCGTCCGCGTCACCGACGTCATCGACTACGATCTGATCGGCATCGCGAAATTCCCCAAAAAAGCGTAAAACCGGCATCCGGAACGAAGAAAGGACCCATCATGAACGAATCCGTCGCCGCGGCACCCGAAAAGAAGCCGCTTCTCAATCTGCCGAATAAACTGACCCTTGCCCGCATGATCCTCGTTCCCGTCTGTATGTTTCTCATCATGGCGGAATTCATCCCGGAAATGTGGGCGCGCATCCTCGGCACAGTAGTCTTTATCCTGACCTCCCTCACCGATATGCTGGACGGAAAGATCGCGAGAAAGTACCACCTGATCACCGATTTCGGCAAATTTCTCGACCCGGTCGCCGACAAGCTGCTCGTCATCGGAACGATGCTCGCCGTTCTCGTCCGCGTCAGGACCGTCCCGGTCTTTCCGGTCGTCCTGTCGGTCGCGCTCTTCATCGTCATCTTCCGTGAGCTCGCCGTCACCTCTCTCCGTATGATCGTCAACGGGAACGGCATCGTCGTTGCCGCAGGATGGCTCGGCAAGATCAAAACCGTCTCGCAGATGGTCAGCATCGTCTGTATGCTCGTGGAACCGTTCCTGCTCCCGAACGGGAACATGATCCTCTCCTATATCACCGTTTCCTTTATGGCGTTCATGACGCTCTGGTCCGGCATCGACTATTTCCGTCAGTATTGGAAATATCTCGATCCAAGAAAGTGAGGGCACCGTGATCGACCTTCTGACACTCGAAAAACAGTTGATCTCCCCCCACGTCAGACAGGGCGGCACTGCCGTCGACTTTACGATGGGGAACGGGCACGATACCCTTTGGCTCTCGAACGCCGTCGGCGCGGAGGGCAAGGTCTACGCCTTCGATATCCAAAAGCAGGCACTTGACAGCACCGAAAAGCTGCTCGCCTCCTCCGGCTGCCCGAAAAACTATACGCTGATCCTCGATTCCCACGCGAACGTTATGAATTACGTGAAGGAGCCGATCTGCGCGGGACTGTTCAATCTCGGTTATCTGCCGGGCGGGGACAAGTCGATCACCACGCTCCGTCCCTCCACGAAGGCGGCGGTCGACGCCGCGATCGAGCTGCTCGCCCCCGACGGAGGTCTTCTGATCGCAGTTTATCCGGGTCACGAGGAGGGCACGCTCGAGGGAGAGATGCTGACCGAACACCTCGCGGAGTTCAGCCGGTATAAGATGTGCATCTCCAAGTTCCGCATCGTCAACTCCCCCACTTCCCCGTTCTTTTTCCTCGTGGAAAAGAAATAAGATCATTTTGCCCGTTCTTTCCGAGCTCTCCGCCCGGCAGAACGGGCTTTTTTCATTGGCTGTCCTTTTTCCGCTTCACAGATGGTCGGGCATAAGCTCGGCGGTTTTGCCAACCGCAAAGGCGGGACGCCGCTTTTCAGTCCTCCATCTGCTTCCCCAAAAATACGGCAGCTGTCCGTATCAGCTTTTCCTCCACGCCGGGGTCGGGTCTTTTTCCTTCCGAGGAAAGGGACACGACGGACCCCGTTACGTCCCCGTCCGTGATGATCGGCATGACGCAGGAAGCATAGTAGGCCGTCCCGTCCGGGATCGGCGAGATCTGCGTCCCACCCGCCGAGGGCTGGTACAGCGTCCTGCCCTCCATGATCTTCTCCAGATCCCCGGAAAGCCGCTTGTCCTGAAACTCCCGCCTCGGTACGCCCGCGCACGCGATGACGCTGTCGCGGTCGGTGATCGCGACCGACAGATCGCAGGTCTTGTGCAGCGAGTCCGCGTACTTTGCGGCAAATTCGTTCATCTCCCCGATCGGCGAATACTTTTTGAAGATCACTTCTCCTTCCCTGTCGGTATAGATCTCCAGCGGATCGCCTTCCCTGATGCGCATCGTGCGGCGGATCTCCTTCGGGATCACGACCCGCCCGAGGTCGTCGATACGTCTGACAATTCCGGTTGCTTTCATGGATAAATCCTTTCTTTTCGGTTTTCT
Organism: Eubacteriales bacterium; assembly: GCA_045617585.1. Taxonomy (GTDB): domain Bacteria; phylum Bacillota; class Clostridia; order Oscillospirales; family CAG-272; genus CAKRZE01. Next base: position 3,064 of record JAZLIW010000039.1, on the reverse strand, counting down.
GCCTGTATTTTGCCCCACGGTTGGAAAAATATGCGGGAAAAGAGAAAAGGAGAGAGGACGTTCGGTCCCCTCTCCGGCTTTTCCTCTGTTTCGCAGTAACACGACTAATCGATGCCATTCACGATGCCCTCTCGATCGTTGATCCCGTCAGTCGGAATTCTTTCAATCAATGTGTAATCCGCGACGAGAAATCCACACTTTCCCTCATAGCGGTAATATATCCAGCCTTATTGATTCTGCTCCGTTCTGTACACTGTTTTTCAAGACCAAATCAAGCACAATACAAACGCCGCATTCTCAGCTCAAATGAAGTGCAGATCTCCGAATTTGGCCATTACTTCGTCCAAGGATCGCCCGGCGTGTTCTGGAAAAGTATTCATATATGAATATCATTCCAGAATAAGTCTTACCGTGGAAATGTCGAGAGTCTTTAGATGAGACAAATCGTTTCTTGCTTTCGTATGGCGGGTGAGCGTTTCGAGTTCTTCAGCCGAAAGCGCAATCTTATGATTGTCAGCAAGGAAACGCAAAGTACCGAGCTCGACCTCTTCCGGCTCACAATAGATCTCACCGCTTGATGAGGTAATAGGAAGATTGCGGGAAATGTCTTTCCGATGCTTTTTGACAAAGATTTCCCGGAAATCCTCCAGAATCGGATAGACGATTCTGACTTGCGACAGCCACACGTCATGGACAACGTCTGCCTCGGTTTTTGAAAACGACGTCGGACCGTCAAAACTTTCGGAGACGAATTGATACGGATTTGAAAGGAAGGCCCCGTAGCCGTTTACAACTTTTTCGCAAAGTTCAACGTTGTTTCCGATAACGTTGGAAATGAGCTCTGATAAATACTTTTTAATGCTGCTTTTTTCATTCACGCTTGACGCGGCCAGCATACAAAACACGAATCGGTCGTACTCGTTAATAACGTCATCGAATGAAGTCAGCATAATCCCTTTTTTATTGACGACCTGTTTGCTTGTAATGCATTCAACCAGAAAAGACGCTTGTTTTTTGTCTCTCCCCCTTTTTTTTGAATAATCCGAAATGAAAGTCATCCAGTTGTTCAAAAAAGAATCGTCGCTTAACCGAACAATGAACAATCTGTCGTGAATCACCACGTCTTCACTGCAGGCAAAAAAGGTCGCTATATTAATGCCGGGACGATACGCTGCCCGTTTTTCCGACTTGCAGTAGTTGCTCAGTAAATATTCACCCGGATTTTCTATGTCGCTTAGCTCCGCAATATCTTTTAAGCCGGTGTTCTGCTTAAAATGTTCCCTTAGATCTTCGTAGAAAAAATCACTCCACGGCAAACCGTCTTTGGTGATCAAAACGATGTTTCTTTCTTCGGTAACCGCAGCCAGGATCGTATCCGCAAATGCACGGGCATTCGGAACCTGTTTCCACCATATTTTCTTCACGGCTTATTCCTCCGTATACTCAAGCAGTTTGTCTTCGATTTCGGTCTTGGAGCCCATCATTTGGAAGAAATTCAACCGGGTAAACAGGTAGTGGGTTGCATCGGTGTTTCTGAAAATATTGAGGTCTTTCAGTTCTTCCAGGAAGGCATTCAGCTGATTAATAGGAAGATTGCTGACCTTGGCAATTTCAAAAGCTTCACTGACCTCCCGGATGTCACTTGCGTCAAAACCGCAGCCGAAGCCCTTTTCGTGATACAGATAGGCCATAATCAAGGCGATGATGTCATAGTATTTATCTTCGTCAACCTTGAGAGTAATATCAAATTTTTCCTGAATTGCACGGGTAAATTCCGTATCAGCCAAGACCTTCTTGATATGTTCTTCGCTGACTTCATAAATCGGGGAGTCGGACTCGTTATATCCGGCGTAGTCGTTTTCACGCATTGCCTCAAGTAACTTGGCACAATACATTTGAATGAGGCCGGGGAAATAGTTCGCAGAAGAAAGGATCGTCAGGATCAAGGATTCCGTGTCCTTGCCGCTCGGGAGGCGAAGCCCGAGAAAATGAAGCGGTCTCTCCAACAGTTCGCGTGCCTCCGGCAGGGAAAAGGGCTTAACAGTGATAGCTTCCAAATGAGTGAGAACGGAATCCTCTCCAAGAGCCGTTTCACGTTTGAATCTGATCACGTTGTGAAGACCCGCAACAACGAACTTGAATTTTCCGGTTTCCTGAATACTTTTTAACTTATCGAAAGGAGCGTATTTGATCTCTTCAGTACTCTCGATAAAAGCGTCAGCCTCGTCCAAAAGTAAGAGAAGGTACGGAATAGGATTCTGGTCCGACTCCAAACGGCGTCGGATGCATCTTGCCAACTCGTCCCAGTCGGTGGTGCTGATATCCTCATTCAATACACCGCAGTCGAATAATTTGTGCCCGATTTCTTGAGCAACTTTGCCGTAGGGCATGAGCTTTATATCGATATAGACGGCGCGATCACCGTTTTCGTCTTTGTCGATATCGTCTTTGGCCTTCTTCAGCAAAGCAGACTTACCCAGCTGACGCCCGCCGTAGACGATGTTTGCCCCTTCGCGGGATTCAATCGTTTCAAGCTCGTCCTTCCTTCCGATGAACAGTTCAGGCGGCATAGGAAAGGCTGATTTCCAAACATACGGCTGATAATATCCGAACGGCGCGATCAAGGAGAGAAGCATTCTGCTGTTGTGCGTCTGATCGAAGTTTCGGACCAAATACATCATAACTACACGGTCGAGAACTCCGATAAACTTGTCGCCAAGCTTGTTCTTGGTCTTCCGTGCCAAACTTCTACGATCAGCAAGTGAAAGAGCATAATCCAGAAGGATCAGAGTGTGCTTTGCGTTGCCGATTTGCTGCATAACGCTGATCAGCTGATCGGCTTTGTAGGCACCGGTCATACACACGATCCTGAAGCCGTCGGTCGAAGCGCCGGTACCAAAAGCGGCGATCGGGTGCAATACTTTGGAATTGTCAAGAAATGTGCAGTCGAAAAAGACCCTAAAAATGAAATAATGCAGAAAGCGAAGCTTTTTCACGAAGTGGAGCGGAGCGGAACGGAGTGAAAAAGCTTCGGTCGCCGCGACGCGGCGATCAGGCGGCGGGG
>JAZLIW010000038.1:0-11310 GCA_045617585.1 Eubacteriales bacterium | reverse complement strand
ACCCGCAAGGATGACCTGCCCGAGGTCGTTCTCGACAGACTGAAGGTCTATCACGAACAGACCGAGCCCCTCAAGGACTACTACGCCGGCACCGGCAAACTGAAGACCGTCATCGGACAGATCGAAGTTGCCGATACCACGCGTCTGACCTTCGAAGCAATCGAAGGCGGAAGATAACATGATCCATCTGAAAAACAAAGAGCAAATCCTTCTGATGCGGGAAGCCGGTCGTATCACCGGCGAGGCGCTGCTCGTCGCAAGGGAACTTGTGAAGGAGGGCGTTTCCACCAAGCAGATCGACACCGCCATCCGCTCCTATATCGAGCGGTGCGGCGCGAAGCCGACCTTTCTCGGGTACGGCGGTTTCCCCGCTTCTGCCTGCATTTCGGTCAACGACGAGGTGATCCACGGGATCCCCTCCGCCGACCGGATCCTGCAGGAAGGTGATCTGGTCAAGATCGACACCGGCGCGACCTTCAGGGGCTTCGTCGGAGACAGCGCCAATACCTTTCCGGTCGGAAACGTCAGCGACACCGCCAAACGGCTGATGCGCGCGGCGAAGGAGGGCTTTTACCGCGGCGTCGCCGAGGTAAAGGACGGGAACCGGATCGGTGACATCGGCGCTGCGATCGAAGGTCATGTGAATTCCTTCGGATTCACCGTGCTCCGCAGATACGTGGGACACGGTGTCGGCAGGGATATGCACGAGGACCCCGACGTACCGAACTACGGGACTCCCGGAAGAGGCGCGCGGCTGGTCCCCGGTATGACCATTGCCATTGAGCCCATGGTGAGCGCGGGCGCGCCCGACGTATACGAAATGCCGAACGGCTGGACGGTACGGACCAAGGACGGCAGCCTTGCTTCCCATTATGAACACACGGTCGCTCTGACGGAGGAAGGCGCGATCCTTCTGACCAGAGTGGAAGAAGATTTGTGACAGACCAGGAATGGAGGGATTCTTCTGTCTAAAGACGATGTGATGGAATTCGAGGGCGTGGTGCTGGAAGCACTGCCCAACACTCAGTTCAAAGTGCAGCTCCCCAACGGACACACCGTTATCGCCCATATTTCGGGCAAGCTCCGTATGAACTATATCTGGATCCTGCCCGGTGACAAGGTCACGGTCGAGGTATCGGTTTACGATCTGACCAAAGGCCGCATCACCTGGCGCGCCAAATAAGAAAGGAATGGTAATCAAATGAAAGTAAAACCATCCGTTAAGAAAATTTGCGAAAAGTGCAAGATCATCAAGCGCAAGGGGATTGTCATGGTGATCTGCGAAAACCCGAAGCACAAGCAGAGACAGGGTTAATCAGAGAGAGGTGAATGAAGAATGGCTCGTATTGCAGGCGTTGATATTCCGAACCAGAAGCGTGTCGAAATCGCTTTGACCTATATCTACGGCATCGGCCTGAAAAGCTCTCAGGCGATCCTCGCCGCGACCGGTATCGATCCCGACACCCGCGCGAAGGACCTGACCGAGGATGATATCGCCAAGCTCCGTGAAGAGATTGAAAACAACTATCACGTCGAAGGCGACCTCCGCAGAGACGTCGGTCTCGATATCAAGAGAATGGTCGAGATCAACTGCTATCGCGGAACCAGACATCGCAAGGGTCTGCCCGTCAGAGGACAGAGAACCAAAACCAACGCGAGAACCAGAAAAGGTCCCGCAAAGACCATCGCTAACAAGAAGAAGTAAGGGGTGACGGAATAAAATGGCAGCAAACAGCAAGGCGGCCGCGGCCAAGAAGGCTTCCAGAAAGCGCCGCGAACGCAAAAACATTGAAAGAGGTCAGGCGCATATCCGCGCTTCCTTCAACAATACGATCGTTACCATTTCCGACGTGCAGGGCAACGTCGTTTCCTGGGCTTCCGCCGGTGAACTCGGCTTCAAGGGCTCCAGAAAATCCACTCCCTTCGCAGCGCAGTCTGCGGCAGAGGCAGCGGGTAAGATCGCCGTCGACAATGGCATGAAGTATATTGAAGTCTTCGTCAAGGGCCCCGGCTCCGGAAGAGAATCCGCGATCCGCGCGCTTCAGACCGTCGGCCTCAACGTCGAACTCATCAAGGACGTGACGCCCATTCCTCACAACGGATGCCGTCCTCCGAAACGCAGAAGAGTATAATCAGGAGGGAAATGTAACATGGCAAGATATACTGGTCCTGCGTGCAAGCTCTGCCGCAGAGAAGGTACCAAGCTTTTCCTCAAGGGCGACCGCTGCCTCTCCGGCAAGTGCGCGCTTGACAGACGCCCCAACGCTCCCGGTCCTCACACCGCGAACAGAAAGGCTCCCAAGGAATACGGGATGCAGCTTCGTGAGAAGCAGAAGGCAAGAAGATACTACGGCGTCCTTGAAAAGCAGTTCAAGGGCTACTACGAAAAGGCCGAGAAGATGGAAGGCATCACCGGTGAAAACCTGCTGATCCTCTTGGAACGCCGCCTTGACAACGTGATCTTCCGTATGGGCATGGCTGACAGCCGCAGAGAAGCCCGCCAGCTCGTGATCCACGGTCACTTCCGTCTCAACGGCAAGAAGGTCAACGTTCCTTCGATGATCGTCCGTGCCGGTGACGTCGTTTCCCTGAGAGACGCAAGCCGTTCCAGCGAGAAGTTCAAGGCACTGATCGAGGGTCTGAACACCAGAGTCATCCCGAAGTGGATTGATCTCGATAAGGATCAGGTCGTCGCAAAGATCAACGCGCTTCCCACCAGAGAAGACGTCGACTTCCCGTTCGAGGAGCACCTCATTGTCGAGCTTTACTCCAAATAATCCGCGCCCGAACGCTGACGTCCGGGCATCCGGGCGAAAGCAACTGGTTTGTTTAGCCGTAAACAAGAAAACAGGAGGGTATTATTCATGATAGAAATAGAGAAGCCCAATATTACCACCGTCAATCTCAGCGAGGACGGCCGTCAGGGTAAGTTCGTGATCGAACCTCTCGAAAGAGGTTACGCGACGACGCTCGGCAACTCTCTGAGACGCGTACTGCTCAGCTCGCTTCCCGGCGTTGCGGTCATGAGCATCAAGATTGACGGTGTGCTTCACGAAATCTCTACCATACCCGGAGTTAAGGAAGACGTTTGCGAGATCGTCCTGAACGTGAAAGGCATTATCGCGAAGCTGCATTCCGACGGCCCCAAGACCGTCGTGATCGATATGACCGGCCCGTGCAGCGTGACCGCCGGTGATATCAAGCAGGACAGCGATATCGAGATCCTGAATCCCGATCTTCACATCGCAACCGTGGAAGAGAGCACCAGATTCTACATGGAGCTCACCTTCGCTCACGGAAGAGGATATGTTTCCCAGGAGAAGAACAAGCAGAACAATCCGCCGGCCATCGGTGTGATCTACACTGACTCGATCTTCACTCCCGTGTATAACGTAAGCTACACCGCGGAAAACACCCGCGTCGGCAGCAACACCGACTACGATAAGCTCACTCTTGAGGTGCTGACGAACGGAACGATCTCCGCGAAGGAATCCATATCCCTCGCAGCCAAGATTCTCAACGAGCATCTCAACTTGTTCGTGAATTTGTCGGACGAGGCAAAAACCGCGGAAATCATGGTGGAACGCGAAGAGACCATCAAAGAAAAGGTCCTTGAGATGACCATTGAGGAACTTGACATGTCCGTCAGAAGCTTCAACTGTCTGAAGCGCGCGGGCATCGATACCGTTGAGGATCTGACCAACAAGACCGAAGAGGAAATGATCCGCGTCAGAAACCTCGGCAAAAAATCCTTGGAAGAGGTTATCCAGAAGCTCCATTCGCTGGGTCTGGAACTCAAAAAGGAAGAAGAATAATGAAGTCGGTCCGCCCCCCGCTTTGAGGGGGCCCGCGACCGTATATCTAAAGGAGGTATTCCACAATGCCAGGAACCAGAAAGCTCGGCCGCACCACTGCGCACCGTATGTCCATGCTCCGCGGTCTTGTCACCTATCTGCTTGACCACGGCCAGATCGAGACGACGGTCACCCGCGCGAAAGAGGTCCGCAGCCTCGCTGAAAAAATGATCACGCTCGGCAAAGAGAACACGCTTGCTTCCCGCCGCGCCGCGCTCGCCTTCATCACGGACGAGACCGTCGTGAAGAAGCTCTTCACCGAGATCGCTCCTTCTTATGCCGAGAGAAACGGCGGTTACACCGCGATCTACAAGATCGGTCCCCGCCGCGGTGACGCCGCTGAAATGGCCATCATCAAGCTCGTCGGTTTCGAGGCCGCTCCCAAGGCAGAAAAGCCCGCCAAGAAGGCTGAGGCTCCCAAGGAAGAGGCTCCCGCTGAGGAGAACAAGTAATCCCTGCTCCGCAAGGTGCTGCCGCGAAAGCGACGGCACCTTTTTTTCGCGGAAGGGAAGACGCGCGGCGGGACGCCCGGGGACGGGTTGTCCGCGGAGGAAGGACGCGCGGGGGTATACGTTCGGGAGGACGGATCTTCCGGACAGGACACCGCGCTTTCCGTTCCGCGTTTTCCGCCCCGCCCCGAAAATTCCCTGCCCCTCTTTACAAAAAGAAAAGGATAGGGTATAATAAGAAGGAACGGAGTGAAACGCGTATGGAAAACGATTATATCGGAGCCGCGGGAAGAGAGGGCTGCTGTGCTTTTACGGGGCACAGGTCGCTCGGCGCGGCGACGCCGGAGGAGGTCTCCGGGTGGGCGTCGGAACAGATCCGATGGCTGTACTATGAAAAAAACGTGCGGGTGTTCCTCACGGGAGGGGCGCTCGGATTCGATACGGTCGCGGCGGAGGCGGTCCTGCGTCTGCGCGCCGAGTTGTCCGGGTGCAGGCTGGCGGTCGTGATCCCCTGCCGGGATCAGGATGCGCGGTGGAGCGCCGGGAACGCGGAACGGTACCGGAGGATCCTTGCCCGCGCGGATCAGGTCACGGAGATCGCGCGGACCTACCGGAACGGATGTATGCTCGAGCGGGACCGGTATCTGGTCGATCACGCCGGGTGGCTGATCACCTATTACGACGGAAGACCGTCGGGCGGGACCGCCTACACGGTGCGGTACGCCGAAAAGAATCACGTGACGATCCTGCCGCTCCTCGGCGGGACGGGAAATGCCGGAGGCCGGAGCGGAACATGAATCTCCGGGGTCCGTCTGAGGGCGGGACTGCCCGGAAACCGAACGAAAGAAAGGTCATGACGATGAAAAAATGGTTCGTACTTTTCCTTGCGGTGCTGACGCTCTGCACCGTTTCCTGCGGGAAGACGGCGGAGACGCCGGGGCTGACCGACGAGGAAGCAAGAACGAGGCTGGCGGAGCTGCTGCCCGACGCGCGGCAGGTCATGCGCGCGGCGTACGGGGAAGGGCTGCTGCCCGTCGAGGGCGCGGAGCCCAGGACCGCCATGCCGGGGGAATTCTTCCCGGTCCGGGAGGGCGAGGCGTATTCGGGCATTGCGGAGCTCCGCGCGGCGGCGGAGCGGGCGTTTTCGACGGCGTATTTAAGGGACAATCTGTTCGTGCTGCTTTTCGAGGGGTACGAATCGCCCGAGGAGACCGGGGAAGACGAGACGGTCGTGACCGGGGATATCACGCCCCGCTACGTTGAGGAAAACGGCGTCTTCATGGTGGACGTGAACTATACGAATTACGGCGAGATCGCGGAGCTGCTGCCGGAGACGGCGGAAGTCCTTTCCGGGAACGCCGGGCAGGTCCGTCTGTCGGTCTCCTACCGGATCGGCGGCGTAACGGCGGAAGCGCCGATGCGCATCACGATGGTGAAGGAAAACGGGGTCTGGATGCTGGACGGGCCCGTGTATTGAGGGGATAACGGCTTGAACCGGACCGAACTGTTACTGAATACCGCCCGGGAAGTGGGCGTGATGATCCTCGAATGCGGGGGAGAGACCTTCCGCGCCGAGGAGACGGCGGAGCGGATCTGCGCCGCGGGCGGCTGTCCGGGCGTGGACGTGCTCGCACTGCCGACCGGGATCTTTCTGTCGCTCGACGACGGGGAGCGTTCCCATTCCTCCGTGGGGCGCGCGAAGCGCCGGGACAACGACCTCGGTGCGCTGACCAAGCTGAACGCTTTGGCAAGGGCGTACGCCGAGGGGGAGCTGGAGCTGGAGGAGCTGGCGTCCTCGGTCTCCTTCCTCGAAAAGAGCAGGAGCGGCGCGCTTTTGTACGAGGCGGGCTGGTCCGCCGCGGCGACCGGCGCGTTCGCGCTTCTGTTCGGGGGCGGCGCGTTCGAGCTTGCCGTCGGCGCGGCTGCCGGATTTGCCTCGGCACTCCTCTCGAACGTCTTCCGGAAGACCAATCTCCGTCATTTTCTGACCAGCTTCGCGGGAGGAACGGTGATCACGCTGATCGCGGTCCTCTCCTGCCTGCTTTATCCCGCGGGGGAAACGGCTCCGATCATCGTCGGAGCGATCATGCCGCTCCTGCCCGGGCTTGCGCTCGTCAACGCGATCCGGGATCTGATGACCGGAGACATCGTTTCGGGCGCGGCGCGGCTGACCGACGCGCTGATGACCGCGGTCGCAATCGCGGGCGGCGTCGGCACGGTGCTCGCGCTTGCCGTCAGTATCGGAGGGGTGACGTTATGAATCCGGTCGTGACGCTGCTCGTGAGCGTTTTCTCGGTGATCTGTTACGCCCGTCTGATGAACGCGCCCGCCCGCTCGATCCTGCCCGCGGCGCTCGCGGGAGGAGCGGGATATGTTTTATACGACCGGATCGCGGGCAGAGGATACGATATCCCCGCGTATTTTGCCGCGTCGCTCGTCGTTGCGGTCACCGCGGAGATCCTGGCAAGGAGGATGAAGATGCCCTCCGTCTGCTTCGTGCTGCCGGGGATCGTTCCGCTCGTGCCCGGGCTCGGACTGTATCAGACGATGCTGTACCTGATCGAAAAACAGTACGCGGAGGCGGTCTCCCTCGGCGCGCGGACTGCGCTTTACGCCGGGACGATCGCCGTGACGGTCGGCGTGATCCAGGCGGCTGCCCGTGCGATCTTCGCCCGTGCGAGCTTCGCGCATACGGGATCCGCGAAAGCCGGAAAAGGCTGACGGAAAAGCGGCGGCCGCAAAATATGCGGGCGCAAGATTTGCGGGCGCAAGATTTGCGGGCGCAATATTTGCGGGCGCCGCTCTGCCTTTTGAAAGACGTAAAATGATCGGAAACGGGAGATTTTTCGCATGAAAAGCATTTATATCAGTTATTCCAGTATCAATTCCGACTGGGCAAGGTCGCTCTGCGGGATGCTGGAAGAACACGGAGGAAGCTGCTTCCTTGCGGAGAGGGATCTGGACCGGACGAGGCCCGATTGGGCAAAGCAGCTCATGGAGGCTTTGGTCAACAGCTCGAAGGTGATCCTGCTGCTGTCAAGAGCCTCGAACAGCTCGCAGGAGGTACTGAACGAGATCGCCAACGCGTCGGCACGGGGGATCGAGATCATACCGATCCTCAGGGAGAACCTTCCGATCAGCGACGTCCTGATGTATTTCATCCGGAAGTACGAATGGATCCAGTTGTTCGACTACTCGGAAGCGGACGGGACCGCGATCATCTGCAAGCGCATTCTCGGGCTGGAGAAAGAAGCCGTGCCGATGCGGCCGGAGCCGGTCGCGGTCAATGAACTGACGCAGTACGAGGACGAATGCTTTGCCGATATCCAGACGGGCGGTTACGGCGCGGGATACGATAAATGCCTGATCCAGAACGGCGTCAAAGGCTGGAGCCCGTCCGATATCGTGCTGGAAGAGGTCTCGGATGACGCTTTTACTTTTTCCGATATCGGTCGTCCCGAGCTCGACGAGGAATACCGGGCATACTGCGGGACGCCCGAGATCCGGAAGATGCAGATGCGGGGCAACGACAGAAAGCGGTGGATGCTTGACGGGTATTATCAGAACAGCAGGATCTTTCTCACCGTCAGAAGCACCACGTACAGCATGGCAAGCTTTTGGTGGAACAGGGTCAGGAATCATCCGGACGTGCGGAAAAGCATGGCGGAAAGCGTGTTCGCGCAGGACGATACGTTTTACCCGAACAGTCTGTGTCTGCACCTGATCCTGGAGACGCTGGACGGGCAGCTGATCTGCACCCGGATCAGCAACAACAAAAAGAACGATTACGTCAGATCGATCGCCGTCACGCTGGGTGAACAGTTATCGGAGATCGACTTCGGAGAGAACCGTTCGTACAACAATTCCTTCGTCGAGCAGTGGATCAAGCGCGCTCTGATCGAGGAGTTCGGGTTTCATAACGCGGAGTATGAAAAATACGTCGATACCTCGTCGTACAGAGTGTTTGCGCTGAGTTATGAAAGCGATATTTACAATTTCGCGCTGCCCGTGTACGTCAGACTGCGGATGGATTATCAGGGGCTGCTGACGTACGTGAATTCCATGCGGGTCAGCATTGACGAGTTTACCGAGATCATACCGAAGACCGCCGCGGAAGCGCTGGAGATCACGAGATCGTGGAGCCGCGAAGCGGAACGGGAAAAATATCATCCGTCGTCTTTTTTGCGGGCTTTGCTGTACGCGATGTATAAAGGGGCGGACAGAGTTACGTCTGAAGAAAGCTGATCCTATGAGAAGAGTGGAGCTTTATACCGACGGCGCGTGCAGCGGCAATCCCGGCCCGGGCGGCTGGGGCGCGATCCTCGTTTACGTGGACCGCTTCGGCGTCCGTCACGAAAAAGAGCTGTCCGGCGGCGAGGAATCGACGACCAACAACCGGATGGAGCTGCTCGCGGTGATCCGCGGGCTGGAGATCCTGAAGGAGCCCTGCGAGGTGTTCCTCACCTCCGATTCCCGCTACGTGATCGACGCGCTGTCGAAGGGCTGGGCACGCGGCTGGCGGGCGCGCGGCTGGGTCAAGTCGGACAAAAAGCCGGCGCTCAATACGGACCTTTGGGAGCGGCTCCTCACGCTGACCGAGACGCACCTGGTGCGGTACAACTGGGTCAAGGGGCACGAGGGGCATCCCTACAACGAGCGCTGCGACGCGCTCGCGGTCGCGAACTACCGGAACAAAGAAGAGAAGGAAAACGGAAATCAAACGGCGGGAGCGGGAGCCGACGCCGGAGATCCGAAAGGAGAAAACGGAAAATGCTGCAACTGATCCTGTGGGCGATCCCCGTGCTGCTGCTTGTCGTCTGCCTGATCGCGCTCGTGACCGTGGGGGGCAAACGGGGATGGAAATACGCGCTGATCTCATGCGGCGCCATGCTGCTCTCTGCCGTGCTCGCGTTTTTAGGGGCGCAGGGAATGGCAAAGCTCGGCGCGGGAGCGCTGTCCGACCTTTTCGGAACGTTTATGGGTTCGGTCACGGAGATCCCGGAAACGGTCACGTCCCTGCTGGACGGGATCCTGCGTCCGGTTTCCGCCGCGCTTGCGGCACCGGCGTTCTTCTCCGGGCTGCTGCTGTTCCTGTTTTTCCTGACCAAGCTGATCGCCGCGGCGGTGTACGACGGGATCGGACGGAAGAACATGACGGATGAAAACGCGGATGAAAAAGCGGCGGGCAGACTTCCCGGCGCGCTGATCGGCGCGGGGGAAGCGGTGCTGCTCGCGCTTCTGCTCCTGCTCCCGCTGTACGGGACGGCGGGCGTCACGGCGCGGCTTGCCGACGCGGTCCTTTCCTCTCCCGCGGCAGCGTCGCTGTTTGCGGAGGAGGGCGGGCTGACGTCTGCCGAAGACACGGTGAAGGCGGTCTGTAATAACGGCGCGGTCCGTCTGTACGGGACCGGCCCGCTCGGCGGGATCTACGAAGGGCTGACCTCCCTGCGGTATCAGGGCAGGGTCACGTCTCTCGGCAGGATGGCGGACGGGGCGGCGGAGCTGATCCGCACGCTCCCGGCACTGCCCGCTTCCGATCCGAACGGGGAGAAAAAGACCGATCTGAAAGAATGGGCGCCCTTCGTGAGCGGGCTGCGCACCTTTTCCTCGGAGAACCCGATGGGCGCGGGGCTGATCTTTGACGTGATCCCGGTCTTCCTCTCTCCCGAGGTCCTCGGAAGCGAGGGCGGAGCGCCCGCGGAAAACGGATGGGAAAGCGCGCTGAACGATTTTGCGGCGTCGGTGCGGGAGAACGGAACGCAGGTCGAGAACCTTGACGCGCTGCTTGCGGTCGCGGAGGCGTATTTGAACGCGGATTCCGACGACGGTCTGCCGCTGACCGATCCGGGCTTCATTGACGCCGTCGTCCGCGAGACCAACGCGACGGAGGAGATCGCGCGGCTCAAAAAGGACCTGATCACGGCGGTCTTCCACGAGGCGGAGCTCCCGATCTCCGAAGAAGCCGTCCGCTCGCTGACTGAGGATATGGAACGCCTCGAAGGGGAGGACGTGGAGAAGGAAGGCAGAGCGCTGCTGAAAATTTTCACTGCCGCCAAGCGGTTCCTCGGCGGAGCGGAAGGCGGCGCCGAGTCGCCCGAGACGATCGCGGAGCTGCTGGAAGGGATGGCGATCCATCCGGCGATCGGACCCGGGAAAACGGTCGGGATCCTGAAGGAGCTGCTCGTCGCCAACGCCGAAGAGATCGCCGAGGGCGCGGCGGACGTGCTGCTGAACACCGTGCAGGACGCGCTGGAAAAGACGGCGGAGCAGTCCGGGGAGGACGGCGAGGGCGGTCTGTCGTCGCTGTTTTCGACCGCGATGCTGACGACCTCCATGCTGGACGATATCATCTCGGGCAGCGGCAATACCGACGCGCTGCGGGACCTGATCGCTTCCGATCCCGCCGCGATCCGTCAGCTTTCGGGCTGCGTCACGACCGAGCTGCTGACCGGGTACGGCGTTCCGGCGGACAAGGCGGAATCGGTCCGGAAGGTGATCTGCACGCTCTTTGAAGAGATGGCGGCGGCGCACCTGACGGGAGCGGACGCGGCGGCGGAGGCGAAAGCCATCGGCGGCGTGCTTGACGGGGCGCTCTGCGTCATCGGGGTCAACGACTCGGGCGATATCGGCATGATGCCGCAGGCAGACAGGTTCATTGAGAACGCGGCGGACTCTGCCCTCATGATGCGTACGGTCGAACGTCTGACCGTCGGCGAAAACGGCGTGCTCGTGAACGATCCGACCGGCTGGTTCGCGGAGCTGGACGCGGCGTCCAAGTCGGATCTGGAAGGGAATATCCGTTCCTATACCGAAACCCATCCTTCCTCCGAACGCACCGCGGCGCTTCTGACCGCGTTCCTCGGGCTGAACTGAATCATAGACCCCAACGGATCTTCACGGTCTGTTGGGGTCTTCTTGTATGAGAGAACCGATTTGGCTTTGCGATCGGGGGGTTGCGGGAAAGAAAAACGCTCCCCGGACAAGCCGGGGAGCGGAGGGATCGGGGG
>JAZLIW010000037.1:0-15825 GCA_045617585.1 Eubacteriales bacterium | reverse complement strand
CGCCGCGATGGCGGCGGTCGTCGGCATCACTCTGATCCCCGCGCTCGCCGGTTATTACGGCGTTTCCCTCTTCCGTCCGGTCAGCCTTTGGGACGCCCTCGCCTTCACCGGTTTCTGCCGCCGCGGAGGGCTCGTGCCCTTCCTCATCGGCTTCACCGTGCTGAACGGGCTCCTCACCCTGCTTGCCCTCCGCCGCTTCTGCAAAAAGACCTGCTGAGCGCGCGGAAAGGAATCGGTCCCCTATCGATAAATTACGACAAAAAAAATCAGCCTCCACACAGAAAGAAGGCTGATAATTGTATTTCGATTGATATTTCAGGACAGATTGCCATAGGCGTCGCAAGAGATGATAATATCAATGTCAAAGGTTTCAATCACAATAAATCCGAGTGCTTTATTCTTTGCAGTACCTACTCCGTGTGCAGTATTACCGACTTCGTATGCGGAGCATCCCGAAAATGACCAACTGTTTTGCTCAATAACCGTACTGTAGTCTGCCCTTGTACATACTGAGGAAACGCCTTCATTCACGTGAAACGTGCCATATAAAGTATATTTCCATAGCATTTCATCATCCGAATTATATTTTGTAACGGTTTTGCTCCCGCTTTTCACAAATGTTCCTTTTGCAGAACGGGCTTCCGAGGTAGTAATGTCGACAAGTTCAATTGTATAATACCCCTCATCATAATCAAAATAGCGTGAAATCGTTGCGGTTCTTTCAATTTCATCTGCTAAAGACGATTCAGCCGCCACTCCGTTCACACAAACGGAAAAAAGCAGACAAATATTCAACAAAAACAATAAAGTCTTTTTCATTTTTTCGCTCCATAATCATCTGTGATCACGATATACCCTCCGTGTACTGACCGGTACAGATCGCTGAAATGGTCGGCAAGGATTACAATCAAAATTGCGAGACCCACGATCAGTACGATCAACCACGGATTGATCTTTGCCTTCTTCCGATTTTTAACCGCTTCGCCGGGCTCGTCGAATTGGCTCGCGAGCGCCGACGGTTCTCCAAATTTCTCACACAGGGCACCGTAATCCACATTTTCGTGGGTCGAGCAATATTCTTCTATGTCTGCCCGGATTTCATAGAAGTACGTTTCCATCTGCGGATCCTTCTTTCCGATCTCACACTTCAACCGACGCAAATATTTTCTGCCTGCCGTATTCATTTTTTTCGCTCCCCGTTTCTTTTATCGTATGATCGTCTCACCATACATTCTTTCCCTGCCGACGCCGAAAGCCGATACTACCGAAAGCGTATGTATGATACTCAAGTATCGTAACCGCTCTTGATGACGACGTGCGTCCCGTACGCCGATATGATCAACTCGCAAAAATGTACGGCAAGGATCAGGAGCAGGATTGCGAGAAGCACAACCAACGCGACCAACCACGGATTTATTTTCGCCATCTTTCGGTTTCTGACCGTTTCGTCCGGCGCGTCGAATTGCCCCGCGACCGCCGACGGCTCCCCGAAATGCTCGCACAGAGCAGTGTAATCCGTGTCTTCACGGGCGTATTCATCGACGTCCGCCCGGATCTCGTCAAGAAATGCTTTCTTCTGCGGATCCGTTTTTCCGATCTCGCGCTTCAAACGGCGCATATACTTTCTGGCTGCCGCGTTCATTCCTCTCCTGCCCCCTGCTCCTCAAACTTCGTTTCGCGCAGGATCAAATCCGCGATGCCGAAGATCTCGTAGAACTTCGGGACCGCGAACGCAAGGTATTCTTTTCCCGCCGGTTCCAGATGGTAATAATTCCGGAAGCGCTTTTTTCCAACGACCTCCTGACGGGAGGAGATCAGCCCGCGCTCCATCATCCGGTACATCGGTCCGTACATCGAACCGTCAAGGATCTGAAACCTTCCGTCGCTCCTTTTCAGGATCTCCTGCTTGATCTCGTACGTGTACATATCCCTGTGAGACAGCATGGAAAGGATCAGGACCTCGATCAACCCGCACCGGATATTCTCCTCAATGGCGTTCTGCAAGGCATTTTGCTGGGCAATTTGCCGGGCAGAATCCCGTTCGGTATTCTGTAAATCATCATGCTTTTTCATATCAATATTATAGCACATATTATCATCTTTGCAATACTATTTTCAAAAAAGTATATTGACAAACAGAATGGATTGCAGTACAATATATTTGCGGTAAGGTACCTACCCAAAATACAATCATGAAAGAGGTTCATATGAAAACTTCATTTAAGCGCTGTTTTTTGGTCCTTTTGTCAATTGTCACTGTTTTCTCTTCCGTTTCGTCTTTTTCGGTTTCTGCTTTTCATGAATACGATATATCAATTTCGGAACGCATTTCTTCAGGAAACACTTATCATCTTGCAATGGGTGATTATGACGGTTATTCCCCTGCCGGCAGTTCGTGCACATCCTACGGTGAATTAGAAGAGAAAAACGCCTCGGAATATACCGGATATGTCATTCTCGGAGCAACCCGAAGATTAATTAACCATGAATATTGTTCGTACAATGTTAGTTTTTCAGTAATCGGTAAAACAGCATTCGGGAATGAAAAAGATATCTTACAAAGCATTGTAAATAATGATGAGCATATCGTGACTGAAAGCACAGACAGTTTGGAAACCGAGTTTATATTTTATACATGTGATTTGCCTTCACGGGTTTATCCAAATGCGGATAATGTTACCAGACTGCATTATCTTGAAGAAGCACGTCTCAATGATGACGTCTGGCAGGTTGAATACGAGTTTACACTCCTTGACAATGAACTGGTACTGGCATTTTGCTATGATACCTGGCACTATTACGACGATTAAAGGACCCTGCTTTCTTAAAAAATGTTGAACGATAAATCTATCTGACACTCCGATGGGGTTGCTGCACTTACGTGCAACAACCCCGGCAAATACGGCTCGGCGGATCAACGTCGCCATTTTGGCATGTTTGCTGCCTGAAAAATGGCGTTTTTCGAGCCCAAAACGCCGTATATTGCGCAAAGCAGCGGAATCCTGACGCTGTTTCGCAGAGGTTGTTTATCACTTCCGCTTTGCGGAAGCATATGCAACAGCCCCATCAAAACTAACATCAATTCCGGGAAGAAAGGAAAACATTGTTATGAAAAAGTCAGCCGTATTCCTGCTCGCTTCGCTCCTTCTCCTGACGTCACTATTCTCCTGTAAAAAAGAGCCGGAAGGTCCCGCCGCGGACGGCGGGGAGTCGCTGACCGGCGTTCACTACGTAAACAGCGGCAATCTGGCGGCAGACGACGTCTACGTTTTTGCGAAATACGCCGCACTCTCCGGGACGACGGAGGACGGCGGCATCGGCAAATATAATCTGAAGACCGGAAGCGTCACCCATCTCTGCGTTGACGAGACCTGCACGCACGACAGCGACTCCGACTGCAAAGCGCGCTCGCAGAATCTGATCGGCGTGGAGGACCGTACCCTCTATTATTCCCGCAGCATCCCGACGGAGCCCGGACCGGACGGAAAAAGGAAAACCGAATTCTGCATCTGCAGCTACCACGCGGAGACCGGTGAAGCCCGTACGCTGCTGCGCATTCCGTCGGAGCAGTTCGAGGGCACCGGCTCTCCCTCGCTTGACGACGGCAAGCTCTGGTATCTGCAGCGGGTCCCGAAGAACGACCACCCGGCCTCGGAGAAGGATTACGTCCTTTCCTTATGCCGGACCGACGTAAAAAGCGGGAAAACCGAGGTCCTGCTCGACGCGGAAACCGACGAGTATCTGAAACAGAACGCGCTCTTCCTGCTGGCAGCGGACCACTGGGCTTACTTCCTGTTCGACGGGACCGGATACGTCAAAATCAATCCGGACACCGGTGAAAAGAAGGTCTTCGTGGAGCCGGGCGGCAGCCTGATCGGCGGGATGAACCCGGCGGTAATCGGAAATCATTTCTACGCCATTCTCTTCGCGAATCCGGAAAACACCGGCATCGGCGGCATCCCCGCCCGCATCAACACCGATACCGGAGAGATCACGCGCCTTTCGGACGATGATTGCGCCCACTGGATCACGGTCACGGATCAGTTCATTTATTACAATCTGAACGATCCGGAAAACAAGGGGATCGACCGACGGAACGAGATCGTATCCATGCGTCTGGACGGGACGGAACGCCGCACGGTCGCCGTCATCGAAAACAATATGTTCGTCGACGCGATCGCCAACCGCGGAAAGCTCCTGCTGTACGATATCAGATACAAGATCACGGTCGTCGACGTTCAGGCGGGCGTCTGCTCGTCCCCGATGGAATAAGCCGATGAAAAATGCCTTTCGTTCCGTATCGGCGACCGCCGTTCTCCTGCTTGCCTTCCTCTGTGCCGTATCCTGTGAAAAGACGCTGACCGTCACGCTCGATCTCGGGTACGACGGGGTCACGGAGACCGTCACCGTGAAAGAGGGGGAACCCGCCGTTCTCCCCGTTCCGACCCGCGAGGGATTCCGCGTGATCGGATGGACGCACGGGGGCAGGCCCTTTGACGTGAGCACGCCGGTCACGGAGGACCTGACGCTGGAAGCGGTATGGGAGCCGACGGTCACCGTGCGCTTTCATCCGAACGGCGGTACCGCCGAATTCACGGAGGAGGTCTTGTCTCTTGCCGGCTACGGCGAGTATCTCACCTTCCCCGAGATCTCCCCGGGACCGTCCCGGGAAGGATGGTATTTTGCGGGTTGGTACGGCGGCAGCATCCCGGACGTCGACAGACTCGTCACAGATCAGCCCGGACTGAGCACCGTCAAACCGTCGCCCAGAAACTACGACGATTACACCGCCCTCTGGTCCGAATATCCGTTTGACTTCTCGGTCTTCCTCGGCAGCTACGAGCAGGACGGCGTCCTCAGCAACGGCACGGAACCGGTGGAATGGTGGCCGCTGCCGGTCCGGGGAGAGGACGGAAAGATCCTGCTGTTCAGCCGTTACGCGCTCGGCTTCGCAAGATTGATAGAAAAGACGGAGAAAGGGACGTTTTTATGTCCGTTCGCGGATTCGGAGCTGCGGCGCTGGCTCCTTTCCTTCTGGGACACCGCGTTCACGGACGGAGAACGCGCCCTGATTCTTCCCGCCGTTCAGCCCGAAACCGGGACGGAGGATCCCGTTTTCCTCGTTTCCTACTGGAAGATCGCGGATACGCTTTTCTGGGAAAAGAGAGGCGGTCTGATAGCGACTCCCTACGCGATCAGCCTCCATCCGTATTCTGACGCGAGAGCAAGGATCAAAGAAAAAGAAGGCAGGACGGGCGCGTGGGCGATCCCCAATGAAAACAAGATCCCCGAGGGAGAAACGGAGCGCTCGCTGTTAATCAATAATTTCAGTAAAGAGCAGCCGCTCGTAATGCGCCCGGACTGCCACGGCATCGCTCCCGCGGTCTGGGTGGATGAATCGTTCGTGGAAGAGGCGCTGCGCGTCTGGCTTTCGGAGCGGTCCGAAGAGGCAGGAGCGAGTGAGACGGAATGAACGTCAGAGATGAATTCTCAAAGCTGTGGGGACTGAAACGGCTGCGCGTCTTCTTTTTCCTGCTGCTCGCGGTCAATTTCGCCGTCTGTTATTTTCTCGTCCCCTCCGAGCCCGACGCGTCCTATGACCGTCTGGTCCTCGAAAAATACCGTAAGGACCCCGAAGGGATCGGGGAATACCGTAAAAAACTGGAAAAGGACGTATGGGATGAACTCCGGAAGTGGATGAGCGAGGGTGCTCCGGACGATTACATCCCCGCCGAGGAACCGTACACCTTCTCCGGCGACCCCGCGGTCACGGACCGGATGCTGCTGGACCGTCTGACGCGGATCCTCGAAAAGGAGGATAACACGCGGAACGGGATCCGGAGGATCCTGACGGGGATCATGGAGAATTTAGAGGAATCATCCGGGTACCGGGAAGCCGATGAAAACAGCTTCGCGTACCGCCGTCTGATCCTCCTCATGGACAGATATCAGGAGGTCCTCACGCGGTTTTCCTACCGTCCCGATCACGAGCGCGGGTGGGAGGCACTATTCGGGGACCGCGTTTCCTCCGTCCTCCTCCTGTTGTTCCTGACCGTGCTCGGCTGCTCCTGCTTCCTCTGTGAGCAGAACGGCGCGGACGCGATCATCCGGGCGTCGAAGCACGGAAGACTGCGCACCGCCGTCTCCAAGCTGCTCGCCGTTTCCCTGTGCGCGGCGCTTGCCTCCCTGCTGACCGACCTCTCCTCCTTCGCCGCGATCCTGATCAAAAGCGGCTTTTCGGACCCCGGGAACCCCGTTCAGGTCCTGGAACTGCTGATCGCCTATCCCTTCGTCTCCTCCGTGCTCGGGTACCTCCTTCTCTTTCTCGCGCTCCGGGTGCTCGCGGCGGTCGTCTGTACCCTGATCGCGGCGGTACTGTCCGTCGTGGTCCGCGACAAATTACTTTCTTATCTGATCAGCACCGTCTGCTTCGGCGGGTTTTTCGCGCTTTGGCTGTATTCCGGCAGTGAGGTCCTTGCGTACCTGAACCCGGTCAGCATCCTGAACCCGTCGTTCCTTCTCAAAAAGTCGCGGCTTCTGAACCTCTTCGGCTATCCCTTCTCCTATCTTGCCGCGGCGATCCTCCTTTCCGTCCTGCTGATATGCGTGACGGGCGCGGTCTCCTGCATTCTCTTCGTCCGGAACGGCGTAGCTCCGGTCGGTACACTGCGGATACTCCGCGTTCACGGAAAGAAGCCGGAAAAAGAAAAAAAGAGCGCCGCCGTGCTGCCGATGGCACGTCGCGTCTCCCGCGGTTCCCTCTCCCTGCTCGGGCACGAGGCGGCAAAGCTGACGGGCGGCAAGCTCACCGTGCCGCTCGTGCTCGCGGTCACGGTCCTGCGGGTCTTCCTTTCGGTCTCCGCCTATACCTACGTGCCGGACTACGGGGAATTCCTGTACCGGGAATACACGGAAAAATGGGCAGGGCCCGTCACGCAGGAAACGCGTGAGGAGATCGCCGCCGAACGCGCGCGGATCGAGAAAGCAAAGGAAGCCCGGAACGCGATGAACGCCGCACGGCTGGAAAAGACCGTCAGCGACGAGGCGTACTCGGCGTATCTCGGCGAGTTGAATTACGCCCGGAACCACGACCCGATCCTGAAGCGCGTGGAAGCGCAGCTGGACGCCTGCGACGCGCTCATGGCGGAAGACGCGCTCCGGAAAGACGGTGATCCGCTGCCCGGCATCCTGTACGATACCGACTGGCAGCTTGTCTTCCGCTCCGGACCGGACCTCCCCCTCGTGCTCCTGCTGATCCTTCTTTCTTCCGTCGTTTTCCCCGCGGAATACGAGAGCCGGGACGGGCAGCAGCCCGCGGCGTCGATCGTGACCTGCACGAAGCACGGCAAAGGAAAGGTATTTGCCGCGAAGCTGCTCCTCACCGTTCTCTGTGCCCTTCTCCTGTCCGTGACGTTTACCGCGATCGACCGGATCGTAATCAGCCGGAATCTGCTCCTGCCGAACGCGGAACTGTCGGTCCGCTCGATCTCTTATTTCTCCTCCTCCGTGAAAAACGTCACGCTCAGCAGCTTTTTCATCCGCTTTTCCCTCGGCAGGACGCTCGCAGCGGTCCTGCTCGCCCTCCTCACCTGCATCCTCGGCGCTCTGATCCGCAGCCGCCTCGGCACCGCTGCCGTCTCGGTCGGGATCACGGCGCTCCCCGCCCTCGCCGAGGCGTTCGGGCTGACGCCGTTCCGCATGGTCTCCCTGTGGAACGCGCTTGATTTCTCCCGTCTCTGGCTGACACGGATCGGAAACGCGGGATATCTCCCCTTCTTCTTCCTCGGGACGGCGACCGTATGCGCCGCTGCCGGAGGGATCGCACTGTTACGCTATTGCCGTTCCTTCTCCACGCTGTTCCGGAGAAGCGGGACCGGACCGAAAGGAAAAACGATATGATTCTTTCCATCAAAAACGTATCGAAAAGCTACGGTTCCAATCGCGCGCTCTCGTCCTTTACGGCGGAGCTGGGGCCGGGGATCCACGCGCTGCTCGGACCGAACGGCTCGGGCAAATCCACGCTGATGAACGTGCTGACCGACAATCTGAAAGCCGACGAGGGGGAGATCCTGTTCGACGGTGAGGAGGTCGGGCACATGGGCGCCCGCTTCCGGGAAAAGCTCGGCTTTATGCCCCAGTATCCCGGGATGTACCCGAACTTCACGGTCGAACGGTTCCTTTGGTACATGGCGTCGCTCAAGGGGATCGGGGACGGGCTGAAGCGGAAGGAGCGCAGGACGCTGATCGCCGACCGCATTTCGTCCGTCCTCGCCGCGGTGGAGCTGGACGACGTTCCCCGCCGCCGCATCGGCGCGCTCTCCGGCGGCATGAAGCAGCGCCTCGCGCTCGCGCAGGCGGTCCTCGGCGACCCGTCGGTACTGATCCTCGACGAGCCGACCGCAGGCCTTGACCCGAAGCAGCGCATCTCGGTGCGCAACTATATCGCGCGGATCGCCCTCGACCGGATCGTCCTCTTCGCGACGCACGTCGTCTCCGACGTGGAGTTCATCGCCGACGACGTCATCCTGCTCAAAAAGGGAGAGATCGTCGGGTACGATACCCCCGCCGCCCTTCTCCGGCAGATCAGGGATCAGGTGTGGAGCGTCCCGGTCGCGGAGGAAAGCGTCGCGGAATGGCAGTCGCGCTTCCGCGTCACGAACGTCTCCCGCGGCGACGACGGCAGGGTCCTGCTCCGCGTCCTCTCGGGTTCCCGTCCCTCTCCCGACGCCCTTCCCCTCCCGCCCTCGCTCGAGGACTATTACCTCCGCGTCTTCGGGGACGCGGCGTCCGGGAACTGAACCGACGGAACAAAAAAACGGATATCGGAAGTCATTCGTTGTCTTCCGATATCCGTTTTAGATTTGTCGCTTATTTCGCTTCGGTGAACCAGATCAGCTCAGAGCCGACGTATTCGATCGTCACGTCAAAGCCCGTGCTCATCAGCTCGGCGCCGGTCGCGGTGCGGTTCTGCTCCGGGCGGTCCTCAAATGTGAGCTGATAGGTCACGTCGGGATCGAGCCCTTCCGCCTTCAGGTGGCAGGTATTGCCGGGCGTTTCCGACGGCTTGAAGAGGAAGATCAGACCCTTGATCTCGTTCTTCGCGTCGGGATCGGAGTACATCACGCCGTCGTAATGGACGCCGTCGGGACGGGGCAGGATGTGGTACAGCTCGCCGTCACGGACCAGCGGACGGATCTTGTTCTCGTACATCTTGGAGTACTTGAGATAGTAATCGGTCATGCAGGTCGCGGTCCAGGAGGAGAACATCGGGGAGCCGAGGCACTGGGAACGGTAGCCCATATCCAGCATCGTCTTCTTGAAGTCGATCGCGTCGCCCGCCGTCGTCTTGACCTTCGGCCAGAAGGTGTCGATCGACGGGTTGAAGAAGTCACTGTTGCAGGGGAACTGGAGCTGCGACGGATGGATGACGTAGGAGCTGTCGTAGAAGGTCGCGCGCATCCCCATGTAGTTCGACGCGTCGTCGGTGTTGATCGAGACGGCGAGGGTCGCGGTGAAGAGGTCCTTCATCGAGCCGCCGGAGGAGCAGCTTTCGTAGCGGAAGCCCGGCACGTCCTCGTACAGCGTCGTGACCAGATCGCGGAAGCCGACCGTGCACCAGTACATGACGTCAGTGCCGTTCTGGTCGTGGCGGTTGAGTTTATTGGAAGTGTAGCAGATCGGCTCGAAGTCGCTGCGCCACGTGCCGATATTGTTGTCGCGGAAGAAGGAGGTCAGCGCGCTCTTCAGATAGTCCACGCAGTCCTCGTTGCCGAGGTCGGCGGAGTTGCCCATCCCGCCCGCGACGTTGCGGCTCGAGAACCAGTCGGGATTGGTGCGGGAGTTGAATTCACCGTATTTCTCGGTCGGCTTGCCGCGTTCCACCGTGTCGTGGAGCAGGAGGTAGACCGTCCAGTTCAGCCCGAGGTCCTTCGCCTTCTGTCCGAACTCCGCGAGCGTCTTGCACTGATATCCGTCCAGGACGCCGATATAGGACTTGTTGCGGAGCTCCCACGAGCCTTCCAGCGTTTTCCACCCGCCGCTGGCCTCGTTCGACCACCAGCCGTAGTCCCACTTGATCGACTCGATGCCGTAGGTGCTGAGGCCCGTCTGCATATCCATCTGCGTCAGCGGCTCCTTCTCGTTGTCACGGAGTGCCGCGGGCGCCTTGCAGGCAAAGAACCAATGCTTGAAGATATTGCTGCCCTCGTCCAGCGTCCCCTCGTACACGCCGTAATAGACGGAGGGGAAATCGAGGGCGCTGCCGACCCCGATCAGCGTGGAGAATTCCCCGCCGCCCTCGGAGACGTCGTCCATATCGACGGAGAAGGTGATCCCTTTGCCGGTGCCCTTGGCAAGCACTCTGCCGGAGGACCATTCGAGCGCGCAGTAGACGCCGTGGTCGCCCTTATCCTGATAGATCATGGGCAGATAGCCCGAGGAATTGAAATTCTGGAAGGTATTGACCCAGGCGGTCACGTTCGCAGCCCCGTCGGCGGGATCGCGGTAGATGCCGGTGCCGCCGAAGAAGGTACCGTCGTAATGGCGGTATCCCTCGGAAAGGCCGCTCTCCTTCTTGATGGAAACGAGCTCACCGCCCGCTGCCGCGGTCAGAGAAGCAAAGGAGCCGGGCACGATGCGCACGTCCGATTTGCTCAGGTTTTTGACCGAGGTGCGGAACTCAAAGGGGCCGGCGAGCGACGGGCGCGCAAGCACGCGCACGGTCAGCGTCAGACCGAATTTCTCACAGGAATAGCGGATCTCGACACCGGTGTAATCGGTCCCGTTCTCATTCCCCTCCATGGCGGTCATGGACGTGAACGCCCACGCCGCACGGTATTTCCCGTCTTCGGTCTTCACTTTGCCGGGCAGCGCAAAATTGCTCTCATCCTTCAGCGCTTCCCTGCCCTCCGCGCTCTTCAGGCTCCTGACGGTCAGTCCCTTGTCGGTCGCCTCAAGCACCATCACGGAGTCGCCCGTTTTCAGGGTCGCCTCCCTGCCGCTCACAAGCGGCGCTTCCGTCTCTGCCGCGGTCTCTTCCGCGGTCTCCTTTTCGGTATCCACCGTTTCTCCGGGCTCCTTTCTCGTACATGCGGTTCCCCCCGCGAGCATCGTCAGCCCGAGAAGGAACGAAACGATCCTAACGCATTTTTTCATCGGTTTCCAAGCCTTTCTTCCGTTTTTCTGCTTCCGGACCGTCCGTACGGTCCGCTTTGATTATAACACGCCGCCGCGGAAAAGGCAACCGTTTTCTCAAATTTCTTTTTTCCTTTTCTTTTTCCTGTTCCGCGGCGGATCTCCGAAGGACGGTTGTCAAACCAACGGTTGATTGACTTTTGCGCCGTTCTGCGGTATCATAAGGGTACGGTACGGAACGGAAACGGGACGTGCCGAAACCGAAAAAGAAGGAGGTGCGTGATATTGTCATTCCGGCATTTCCGCATTACGCTCCTCGGAGGAACGTACTGACGGACGGAAGGATCGTTTCCCACGGGAACGCTCTTCCGAACGGGGTTGCTGCTCTGACTTGCAGCAGCCCCTTTTCTTTTCACATTTCGTCCACGATGCGTTCTCATTTTCAGGGTATACTGTAAGAAAGATATCCGTTTTTCTTTTTGCAAGAAAGGTCTTCTATGGATCGAAAAAACGTTTTTACCGTTCCGAACCTTCTTTCCTTCAGCCGTCTCCTGATGGTCCCCCTTCTCGTCGCGTTTCTGCTCCGTGGGGACCGTGCCGGCGCCTTCTGCGTGCTTGCGCTCTCCGCGCTGACCGACGTCGCGGACGGCTGCGTTGCCCGTGCCTTTCACATGGTCAGCGACCTCGGCAAGGTGCTGGACCCGCTCGCCGACAAGGTGACGCAGGCGGCGCTGATCTTTTCCCTCGCCCTGAGGCGGAAGATCCTCTTCCTCCTCTTCGGTCTTCTTTTTGTGCGCGAAAGCGTCATGGCAGCCGTCGGGGGGATCATGTTCAAAAAGACCGGCAGAGTCAGCAGTTCCCTCTGGTACGGCAAGCTCTCGACCGTTTCGGTCTATCTGACCGCGTTCCTCATCCTCGTATTCCCGTCCGTCCCGTCCCCTCTGCTCACCGGGATGACGGCGCTCTCCTGCTGCCTCGTTCTCCTGTCGATGTTCCTTTACTGCGCCCGCTTTACCAGAATAACGAAAGAGGGGCCGGCCCTCCCCGGATCGGGAGAGACCGTCCCCGGAAAAGAGGACCTGCCTTGACGAAACGAAAACGCGTTCTCCTCATCTCCCTGCCCGTCCTCCTGCTCCTGCTCGCGGGAACGGCGGCGCTCTTCTTTTTCGGCGTGCTCCACCTCAATCACCCGTCGAAGGAACGGTATCCCGTCCGCGGCGTCGACGTCTCCTCGTGGCAGGGGGAGATCGACTGGCCGACCCTTGCCGGAGAGGGGATCTCGTTCGCGTGGATCAAGGCGACCGAGGGCAGCACCTTCACCGATCCGAAGTTCGCCTTCAACGCGGAAAACGCGCTGAAGACCGGTCTTGCGGTCGGCGCCTACCACTTTTTCAGCTTTGAAACCCCGGGAAAAACGCAGGCGGAGCATTTTCTTGCAACGGTCTCCGGGTATGAACTGACCCTGCCCCCCGTCGTCGATCTGGAATTCTACGGCTCCTTCTCAAAAACGCCGCCCGACCGCGAGGCGGTCCTGAACGAGCTGAGCGATTTCATTTCCGCCGTCCGCGAAAAGACCGGAAAGGAACCGGTCCTCTACCTGACCGGGGCGTCCTACCGGTATTTCATCGAGGGAGAGGACGCGTTTTCCGCCTCTCCGATTTGGTTCCGCAACGTCTATACCGGGATCGGGGAAACGGACGCGCGCATCCGCTTCTGGCAATTTTCAAACCGCCACGTCCTGAAGGGATACGGCGGAAAGGAAAGATACGTAGATATGAACTGCTTCCTCGGAAGCGAGGAGGAGTTCCGTGCCTTCCTTGCGGGAGAACGGTAACAAAAAAGGCTGCCTCACGTCGGTGCGGCAGCCTTTGTTTTTTATTTTCGGATCACTGGGTACGCATATCCGCGTTCAGCATCTTGCTCAGACGCGTGACGACGGTGTTCGCGCACTTTTCGATCTCCTGCGAGGTCAGGGTCTTTTCCATCGAGCCGATCAGCAGCCGGACGGTCACCGATTTCTTGCCCTCGGGGATCTGCTTGCCGCGGTATTCGTCCACAAAGGAAGCGCCGTGGAGCAGCGGGTTCTTCGCGATCTCCTTTTCCAGCGGAGCGTAGATCACTTCCCAGGTCAGGGAGGAATCGAAGAGGAAGGAGATATCGTAATCGACCAGCGGATATTCGGGCAGGTGCTCGAAGCGGTTGGTACGGGAGGTGAAGGGCTTCAGCACCGTGGTATCCAACTCGAAGAGGATCACGGCGACGTTCTTGATGTCGCACGCCATCGACGCCTTTTTGCTCAGCAGCGCAAAATTGCCGATGATCGCCCCGTCGAGGACGAGGTTCAGCCAGACCGTCTCGTCCGCCCACGCGGGCTTTTCCTTCTTCTCGAAGGTGAACGCCTCCATGTGCGTGAATCTCGGCATACTGCCGATCACGCCCTTGGCGGAACGGAACAGCGAAGTCAGATTCTTGTAGTCGCCGACGAACGCGCCAGCGATCGTTCTGCGCTGCTCGGGAAGAAGCTCCCGCTCGTCGTACTTCGAGGTGAAGGACACGTCGGAGATGACCTGCCCCTCCTCAAAGATCGCGAATTCGTCGTAATACCGTTCGTTCTTTGCGACCGCCTCACAGAGGTTGGGGAGCAGAGAGGAGCGGATCAGCTTTTCCTCGGGAGACGGCGGGGTGGAAAGCTTCATCGTATGGGAGAGGTCGGCGATCAGCGCGTTTGCGTACTGGTCCTTCATCCACGGATAGGTGAAGACCTCTCTCATGCCGCAGCGGAACGCGAGATATTCCTTGATCCGGCGGACGAGGTCGATACCGATCTGATTGATCGCGCCGTCAAATGTGGTCGTGATATTGGTCGGCTCGAAGTTCTCGTAGCCGAACATTCTCGCCACTTCCTCCATGATGTCCGCCTTGATCGAGACGTCACCGGTCGAACGCCACGTGGGAACGACGACGTGCATATTGTCGCCGTCAAAGGCGACGCGGAAGCCGAGGCGGGAAAGCTGCGCGCGGATATCCTCATTCGGGATCTGTCTGCCCAGTCTTCTCTCCAGCCAGTTCAGGCTCACGTCGAGTTCGCAGCATTTCAGCTTCTTCAGATAGCGGTCGGTGAAGCCGGTGACCTTCAGCTCCGGATAAAGCGTACGGAAGAGATCCATCGCGATCGAAAGCGCGAGATCGCAGCGCTCGGGATCGAGCGCCTTTTCATACCGGGCGGAAGCCTCGGTGCGGTTATCGTAACGGAGCGCCGCGCGGCGGACACCGGTGGACTCAAAGTTCGCGACCTCGAGGATGATGCGGTTCGTCGTGGGAAGGATCGAGTCCTCCGCGCCGCCCATGACGCCCGCGAGGGCGATCGGGCCTCTGCCGTCGGCGATCACGAGATCGTCGGGGATCAGGTCCAGTTTCTTGCCGTTGAGCAGTTCGAGCTTTTCACCCTCCGCAGCGTGGCGGACGGTGATATGATCGCGGATGGTATCCTGATCGAAGGCGTGCGTCGGCTGTCCTGTGGCAAGCATGACGTAGTTGGTGATATCGACGAGAGCGTTGATCGGGCGCATCCCGACCTTCCAGATCCGGCAGCGCATTTTATAGGGTGCGGGCTTGACCGGAACGCCGTCCATCGAAACGCCGATATAACGGGCGCAGCGGTCGGGATCGGCGACGTCGATCGTCAGACCGTTTTCGTTTTCGGCGGTAAAGGGCTCGTATTCCCGGAGCGGCAGATCGTACAGCGCTGCAAGCTCACGGGCGATGCCGTAGTGACCCCAGAGGTCGGGGCGGTTGGTCATCGATTTGTTGTCGATCTCGATCAGGACGTCGTTCAGGTCGAGCGCATCGGCAAGCGGCGTGCCGGCAGGCGCGTCAAAAACGCTGAGGTCAACGATCTCGTGTTCCTCGGCAGCGGGGAACAGATCGGCAAGACCGATCTCGGAGGAGGCGCAGATCATGCCGTAGCTCTCGACGCCGCGGAGCTTGGACTTCTTGATCTCGACAGGCTCCCCTTCGCCGTGCCAGCGGACGACGGCGCCGGGAACGGCGACCGCGACCTTCTGACCGACCGCGAGGTTGCTTCCGCCGCAGACGATATCGTAGATCCCGTCGCCGAGATCGACCTTGCAGACGCGGAGCTTGTCGGCGTTCGGGTGCGGCAGGACCTCGGTCAGCACGCCGACGAGCATATTGTCAAAGCGGCGGGCGAGCTCCTCGGTCCCCTCGACCTCGACGGTCGACATGGTGAGGTCGTACGCGAAGCGGTTCATATCGAAATCCGCGGGAAGATCCACGTAATCCCGGATCCAGGAAAGAGATAATTTCATCGTTCGTTCCTCCTTAATTGAACTGATCGAGGAATCTGAGGTCGGCGCTGTGGAAGAGACGGACGTCGTCCACACCGTACCGCATCATCACGAGGCGGTCAAGACCGATGTTCACGTAGAAGCCGGTGTACTCGTCGGGATCCAGTCCCGCAGCGCGCAGGACGTTCGGATGGGGGGTGCCGCCCGGCATGACCCCGACCCACCCGACGTGCTTGCAGACCGAGCAGCCCTTGCCGCCGCAGACGAGGCAGCCCATATCGATCTCGAATCCGGGCTCGACGAACGGGAAGAAGCCCGCTCTCATGCGGACCGGGACATCGCGTCCGAAGACCTTGGAGAGGATGCTCTTGATCATGACCTTGCC
>JAZLIW010000036.1:0-4173 GCA_045617585.1 Eubacteriales bacterium | reverse complement strand
CGGCGGGAGCAAGCCCCCGCCCTACGGTTGGATCCCGCGTCGCTCCGGTTCGCTTACAGCGAACCGCTCCTTTGCGATCGGGACGCGATCGAAGAGGCGGCGGGAACGAATCCCGACCTGCGGCGGAGACGTTCGCCTCTTCTGCCGGAGACAGTTCAACATTGGTTTGCGGTGACCTATTTCCCGTTATAAGCCGGACCGAAAGCGACGCCTTCGATCTCGAAGCGGAGCGAATAGCTGCTGCCGACCGTGAGCTCGACCGTCGCGGTGCCGAGGTAGGGGACGTCCTCGTCGATCGTGACCCGTTTGCCGCCCGTGACGTCAACGAGCGAGACCGTGCCCGCCTTCCAGAGCGAGGGGAGCGTGTTCACGACCGTGACGCGGAGGACGATCTTCCCGCCCTCGGTCGTCTTTTCAACGGAACGGACCGCGCCGTTGACGTAGCGGAGCGGATAGCTCCCTTCGGCGTCCGTGCCGCCGACCGCGTATCCGGTCAGCCTGTCGGCGGGAGCGTCCTGCTGACGGTTGACGATGCGGACGGTCTTGCCCTCGGCGTACGCCTGACGGAGGGTCTCTCTGCATTCGTCGAACATCGCGAAGATGCCGCGCGCGCCGTCGTCCCGTTCAAGGACGAGGGTCACGTCGGCTTCCTTTCTGTCTTCCTGCGTAAGGAAGCGCGGCGCGTACTCCCGGATGACCTCGGCGGCGGGGCGGGGAGAGCCGTCCGGGTTGAAGATGCCGTAGTCCGAGTTCTCGTCCACGCGGAGGCCGCCCGCATAGAACCAGCAGTACGCTGCGTCCGTTTCCGCGGCGAGCATGTGGGAAAGCGCCTCTTCGTAATACTTCCGCTGAAGCTCGTTCGGGTAGGAGTTCGAGCCGAAGTTGGAGCCGTACCACACGGTCTTCCCGTATTCCTTCCAGACCACCGGCGCGTCCGGCTGGGCGTAGCGCGCGTAGGCGTTGGCGAAAAGGATCTGGAGCATACTCGTATCGCTGTCGGGATCGAGCGCGTAGCCCTCCGGCTGCATCAGAGAGACCGAGGAGGCAAGGGACATAAAGTCGTAGCACCCGGTCGACGGAGCGAACGAACCGGTCTCATAGGCGCTGCCCGCCATCGACATACGGAAGGTGAAGAGATGGTTCCCGTCCAGCTCCCGGAGATAATTGAAGGTCTTCGTGAACTTCGCGCCGACCGCGTCGTCGATGAAGCGGCGGTAGGCGGCGACGATCTTGTCGTAGGTGCCGCTGCCGTCGTTCAGCATCGCGTCGGTGACGCCGATGGCGAGACCGGCGCCGTTTTTCGGGCATTTCACGCCCCAGAGCGCTTCCGCTGCCGCAAGGGAACCGTACTGCACGTCGATCCACGAACGCCATTCGGCGTCGTAGCTCTTGCGCCCGCCGTCGTAGGTGCCGAGGCGCGGCTCCCACAGGATATCGAAGCAGACGATATTGTCAAATTCCCGGAGGCGGAACCCGTCCATCAGCGTCTTGAACTCGCGTGACGAACCGCCGAAGAGGTCGTCGCTCGCCGTGCCGATATAGACGTCGCAGTAAAGACCGAGCTCTTCGCATTTCACGAGGAGGTCGATGAAGTTGTGGGAGGAGAGCTCGCCCGCGCCGACCGCGATCCCGACCGCGTTCATCCCGAGCGAACGGATGTGTTTCAGGTCGTTCTCAATGACGTCGGGATCGTAGGCGCTCCGCAGCGTATAGTGGCAGAAGCGGTCGAAATCCGGGTCGGCGATGCCGTCGGAGGGCATATAGTTGACGCCGAGGAAGCGCATCTTTTTCCCGTCCTGCACGAAATATCCGTTTTCCTTCGTGATATAGTGCCGCTCCTCCGCGGGCTTCGGCGACCGGAACGTGATCGGCTGGACGATGCGGTCGACCGTCGTGCCGTCGAGCTTCAGCTCGGTCACCGCACGGTCGGGACGCAGGGAACCGAACGCCTCTTTCGTTTCAAAGGACTGCATCCCCGCCCGGGAGGCGGCGTCCTTCGCGTATTCTTTCAGGGCTTCGTCGCCCGCGTAAAGCGTGACGGTCACCGAGACGCGGTCGGCGGCGCTCTTGTCGTAGAGCATGAAGCGCGCGCCCGCCTTCCACTCGGTGTCCTCGTCCTCGAGATAGAGATATTCGTCGGTCCCGCCCTCAACGAGCAGGGAGGGGAGGAGCATCGCGTTCGCCGTCCGGACGATCGCGGTCAGACCCTCGGCGTTATAGAAGGCGTTGTCGGTCGGACCGAAGGAGGCGATCACCGTGCCCTCGTACTTGCCGTTCACCTTATCGTCGGAGGAGAAGACGTTCATCCACGCGGCGTAACCGGAGCGCAGCCCCGCGGCGTCGGTCACCTCGATCAGCGGGACGAAGCGGGCAGCCCTGCCGTTGCCGTATCCGGTACCCTGCCTGCCGGAGAAGCAGGAGACGGTCCCGTCGGTCAGGACGTATTCCAGCGCGGGAACGATGCACTGGTCGGGATCCGCCGCGATCGCCGCGCCGTTCGTGATCGGGTACAGCTCCCACGCGGGGGAGAGCCCGTCGACAGAAAGGGTCGGATCGTCGGATTTTTTCAGTCCGTCGTACTGCAGCAGGGTGGGCATCGAGAGATACAGCTCGTGGTGCCCGGTCGGCATCACGGCGCCGCTCTGCGCGAAGCCGAAGGAGAAGGTCTTCACGTTTCCGAGCTCCGGCGTTCCCTTCGCGCGGGCGGGATTGCCGTCCCAGTAATGAAAATCAAGGGTCGAGAGGAAGTAATAGTCCCATTCGGCGGTGATCTTCGGCGCCGCGAACCAGCGGGAGCCGTCTTTTTCGGTGATCTCCACGTAGAAAACGTCGGTGTCGGCGGCGCCCTTCGCGTAGAAGCCGACGCTGCCGTAGCCCTCGCCGTGCAGTGAAACGTTGTAGTTGAAGATGTCCCACGAATCAAGATCGGTGACTTCGAGCTTCAGTTGGTTTTTGCTGTCCTCGAGGCCGTAATCGCCGACCGTGAGCGTCGAGCGGTGCCCCGGCGTGTTGGTCGTGCGGTAGAAGGAACCGACGATCCCGCTGCTTTCGGTGTTGATGACCGTGCAGCGCTCCTCCTCGCCGAGATCGGAGAGGATCCGGGAGAGGTATTCCGCGCGGGTCAGCCACGTGCCGTCCGCGTAATAGACCTCGGTCGAGAAGGCGGGACCGCCGAGGGTCATCAGCCTGCCGCCCTTTTTCAGATAGGCGTCGATCGCCGTCACCGTCCCGGCGGGAACACGGTCGGCACCCGCGAGGATCACGAGGTCGTTCTTCTTTGCGTCAAAGACCTCGGCGGCGGGGGTGAGCGGGTCGGCGAGATACGCGTTCGGATATTCCGCTTTCAGCGAGGAGAGCAGGGCAGGGAGATAGGTGACCGTTTCGTTCGCGCAGAAGACCGCGACGGAGGTGGGGTCGACCGTCCCGCGTTCCTCAACGGCATCGGGCAGGGAAAGCGACGCGGACGGCGTGAAAACGCTCTCCGAGACGTAGCCGACGTACTGCCGCAGGAAAAGAGAGACAGCCGCGTCGAGCGCCGCGTCCCCGTTCCCCGCGAGCACGAGCGCGCTCCCGTCCAGCTTTACAAGGTATTCCCCCGCGCCGAGCGAGCCGTACGCCTCCTCCGAGGCGCCGCGGGAGACTCTGCCGACGAGGATCTCGGCCTTTCCGTTTTCCGCCTCGCCGTCGGTTACGATCACGGCTTCGGCGCCGGTGACCGCCCTGATCGCATCCCGGATCAGAAGGGCGGCTTTCGCCTCCGTGCCGTTCTCTCCGGCGCTTGCGCTCCGCACGATCCGGAAAAGGCATTCCCCGTTTTCAGCGAGCGGGATGCCCGTTGGCGGCTCGGTCTCTTTCCCCGGCTCTTTCCCGGGGTCCTTCCCGTTGTCACAGGAAAACAGAAAGACCGGGCAGAGCAGCAGCGCCAGCACGGTCAGCAGGATACGATACTGCTTTTTCATATTGACCTCCGTCGGATTGTATTCTCCCTACCATTCTACCATATCTTCCCGCCCATTGCAAGGCTGCGCCGCGGAAAAGGTATAAAAGAATGTAAAAAGAATGTAAAAAAGATCCCGCATTCCACGGCTTTCACCCACAGCCCTCCGGCATTCACCCGCCGCTCCGACCGCGTCCCGATTCATAAGGCACGGTTCGCCAAAGGCGAACCGGAGC
>JAZLIW010000035.1:0-1760 GCA_045617585.1 Eubacteriales bacterium | reverse complement strand
GCCTTTGCGTTCGGGATCCTGCGCGGTGCGGCGAACCGGTTTGCCTTCCGGAGCGGAAATCTTCCCGGATGTAGCCCCTCCCCCTTGCAAAACGGGGCGGGGGTGTGGTATAATGGGAAAAAAGAACGCGGCGGAGGTATGGATGATGCAGGAAATTCTCGTACGGACCAAGGGGAATGCCCCGGCAAAGGACAAGCCGAGGGTGTATTTTGCCTGTCATCCCGACGATTTTGAGCGCACGTTCGACAAGGTGTGCGACGATCTCTTCGGGGCGGCGGACTGCGCGGTGTACTATACCGCGGATATGACGGACGAGCTGCCCGAAGAGACGCGCGAGGTCGACCTCGGGCGCATGAATCTGTTCGTCTTTCCGGTCACGTTCCGGTTTTTGCGGGAGCCGAACCGGGCGCACGACTTCGATCTCGCGTTCGCGAAGGAACGGAACGCACCGATCCTGCCGCTGATGTTTGAAGGCGGGCTGGATCCGCTGTATTCCCTGCCGGAGAATTTTGACAAGCGGCAGTATCTTTCTCCGTTCTCCTCCGACCTGACCGAGGTGCCGTACGCGGAAAAGCTGAAAAAGTTCCTTTCGGGCACCCTGCTCGACGCGGAGACCGTGAAGCGGATCCGTCAGGCGTTCGACGCCTATATCTTCCTCAGTTACCGCAAAGCCGACCGCGTCTACGCGAACGAGCTGATGCGGCTGATCCACACCGATCCCCGGTTCCGCGATATCGCGATCTGGTTCGACGAATTCCTGACGCCGGGCGAGGCGTTCGACGCGGAGATCGGGGAGGCGCTGAACCTCAGCCGTCTGTTTGCGCTGACCGTCACGCCGACGCTGACGAAATTCCGGCCCGACGGAACGCCGAACTACGTGATGGAGACCGAATATCCGATGGCGAAAAAGGCGTCGAAAGATCCCGGAAGAGACAAGCCGCTCGGCATCCTCCCCGTACGGATGGCGGCGCTGAACGAAGAGGAGGACGGCGTCCTGAAACGGGAATTCCCGGATCTTCCCGTCCCGGTCAACGGGCACGCGCCGGGCGAGCTGGACGAGGCACTCGAAGAGGCGCTGAAGGGCGTCGCGCTGTCCGGGAACGACGCAGATCCCGAGCACCTTTACCTGATCGGCCTTGCCTATCTCGACGGCATCGACGTCGAGACCGACGCGGAGCGCGGCGCGGAAATGATCGTTCGCGCGGCGGAGGCGGAATATCTGCCCGCGATGGGAAAGCTCTGTCAGATGTACCACGACGGCGACCGCGTGCCGCTCGACTGGCGGAAAGAGCTCACGTGGCGGGAACGGCTGTACGAATACAGCCTGCGGGAATACGGGGAGGAGCATCCTCACACGCTGACGCGTCTGAGCAATCTGGCGTTCACGTACGGCAGGCTCGGCGATCCCCGGCGGGCACTGGAGCTGAACGAAAAAGCGTACGCGCTCAGCCGCAGAGTCCTCGGGGAGGAGCATCCGGACACACTGACGAGCCTGAACAACCTGGCGGGCGCGTACGATCTGCTCGGCGATCGCAGGAAAGCCCTGGAACTGAACGAAAAGGCGTACGTTCTGCGGTGCGGGGCGCTCGGTGAGGAGCATCCCGGCACGCTGACGAGCCTGAACAATCTGGCGGGCACGTACCAGGATCTCGGCGATCCCGTGCGGGCGCTGGCACTGCAGGAAAAAGCGTACGCGCTCTCCTGCAGGGTCCTCGGCGAGGAACATCCCGACACGCTGACCTGCCTGAGCAATCTGGCGG
>JAZLIW010000034.1:0-7022 GCA_045617585.1 Eubacteriales bacterium | reverse complement strand
TCGGGGGAGAGATCGCAGTCGGCGCAGACGAAGCCGCGGCTCATCGCGTACCCGCGGATCAGCTGCATGAGGAAGCTCTTGCCGCTGCCGTATTTCCCGATCAGGAAGCGCATCGAGCCGCCGCCGTCGTTCACCGTTTCGAGATCGGCGAGCAGCGCCTTGACCTCGTCGTCTCTGCCGATGGCGATATAGGGCGCGCCGACCCGCGGGACGACGCCCGCGGAGATCGAATTCATCAAAGAAGCAAGGATCCGTTTCGGGATCTTCACTGCGTTATCCATCCGGCAATATCCTCCTCATAATCTTCGATCAGCCGCCAGCCGCCCTCCCCGTCGGGTTCGGCGGCGATATCTCCGACGATATCGTACGCGGCGGCGTTCAGCTTTTCGGCAAGCGTGTCGGGAAGCAGATTCGCTTCCGCGGCGAGCTTTTCAAATCCGGCACGGTCCCCGCGGAGCAGGGCACGGAAGCCTTCGCGCAGCAGTCCGTCCTCCGTTCCCGTGAGCGGGACGGCTCCTTCGAGGGAAACGGAAACCGGAGCGGGGAACCCGTCCGGCGCGGAGAACCCACCCGGAAGAGCGTCCTCTTCCGTTTCTTTCTCTTCGGGGGCATCCGGCGTTTCCTCGTAAATCTCCCCGTCTTCCCCAAACGCGTCGACCAGCCGCTCGGTCGTGTCCCAGGCGGTCTCCTCGATGCGGCGCGCAGCCTCCTCCGAGAAGCCCGCGTCGGACGCCTCGTAGAGCGCGTCGTTGAACGAGGGGACCTCGGGCTCCTTCGCGGCGCGGCGCTTTTCGGCTTCCGCTTCCGCGCGCTTTTTCTTCAGCGGCGCAAAATATTCGTCGATCCCTTCCTTCAGGACGGGGTCGAGCCCGGTGACGCGGTAGCGGCTCTTGACGCCCATCAGGGCGCGGAGCTGGTTTTCCGCGTAGCGGACGGTATCGGTGACGGCAAAGCGCAGCTCGGGGGAACGGGTGCAGGAATAGTATTCGACCTCGATGCGCCGCCGCTCCTCGCAGACGCAGGGCGCGCCGAGATAGCTGTCCCGCAAAATGCGGGAGTGGAACATGGCCTTCAGCTTCAGCCGCCCGCTGCCGTCCCGCCCGGGACGCGAAAAGGCGTGGCAGAACGCCGCGCGGATATGCTTTTCAAACAGCGGCCGCGTTTCCGGCGTGCAGAAGCGGCTGGTCTCCCAGTTGTAATTGGAGCCGTAGCGGTAGAGCGCCTCGGCGAGCGGGTCTTCGGTCTCCGGCAGCAGCCCGATCCAGAATTCCCGGAGGGAGGAGCGCCGCGTGACCGTATCGAGGAACGGGGCGAGCACGGTGACGTCGGGACGGACCCGGTGGATCAGGCAGTAATCGGTCACCCATTCGGTCAGATACGCGTCGAGCGAGGGGAACTCCCCGCGGTAAAACGCCCAGAGCCCGGAGAGCCGTGCCGCGCCCGTTTCGGGCGGGATCAGGTCGGGCTCGTTCAGGATCTCGTAGATATATAATAAAATGTATGAAAGATCGGCTTTCCCGTAGTCTCCGCGGTTCGCCTGCTCCCGGAACCACAGATAGTAGCGCCGCTGCGCGTCGTCGAGCGTCTGCGGCATCGGACGGTAACCGAAGAAGGGAACGTAGTCCGCGGGCTCCGGCGTTCCGTTCAGGTATTTTTCCGCTTCGGCGCGGAACCTGAGGTAGTACGAGCTGCCCGACGGCCAGGGATAGACGCTGACCTTCGTGAGGAGCGGATGCGATTCCGGCAGATATTCGTACAGCGGGCGCACCGGCTCGTTCTTTTTGGTGAACTCGGAGCGGTCGTCCCGGACCTGCCGGGGCGGGATCTGCTCTTTTTTCACGTCCTCCGCCGCCCCGACCGTGAGCGTTGCCTCCGGCTCGGTCCCGGAAAGACGGGAGAGGGGCGCTTCCCGCTCCGCTGCGGCACTGCGTCCCGACGTACCGGGTGCCGTCACGCCGACCGCCGCGAAGCGTTCCGCCTTCTTTTCCGCGCTTGCGGCGTTGACCGCGTCAAGAACGGCGAAGGCAAGTTTCAGTTTTTCCGCCGCATTTGCGGGCGCATTTGCGGGCGCATTCGCGGGCGCGTTCGCGGGCGCGGCTGTACCTGTGCCGTCCGCCTCGCGCGGCGGGATCTTCTCGGTGCGCTCCGCGGGGCGCTCTCCGATCACGACGGGCGCGGCGTCGGTGTCCCCGGAAAAGGGGCGGCTGCCCGCGGCACGGCGCTTCGGCATCATGTCGCCGAGATCCCAGAACGAGTCGATCTCGTCCAGCCTGCCTTTTTTCTTTTTTTCATCCTCGCCGGTCACGTCCGTCCCCTCCCTCCGCGCGATTCTTATCATAATATTATATCACGGCACTTGTTATTCGTCAATAGGGAAAAAGAGAGGAAACGGGCGAAGGGAGGCGGGTCCCGCACGCATTTTCACGAAAAAAATATTGACACGGTGAAAAAATTATGTTAAACTGTGGATAAGACTTTTCTTTTCGTTTCTTTCATCCGTTCCCGGAACGGATGACGGGACCGGAACAAGGCCGCGGCAGAGCACGTCCCCTGCGCAAAAAACAGGCGCGGACCGGACGGTTTTTCTGTTTATGGCAGAGAAAGGACACACGCGTTCATGCACCTGCATGACAAAGGAAAGGACGCTCCCGACGGGAGCGAAAACGGATATGGTCATTACCGAACTGCTTGAAAGAAACGCGCGCCTGTACGGCGGGGAGACCGCCCTCGTCGAGATCAACCCCTCGGAGGCACGGGACAGCGCGATCACCTGGCGTGAGATGAGCCTCGTCGCGGGCGCGTCGTCCGACACCCCCTACCGCAGGGAGCTGACGTGGGACCGCTTTGACGGACAGGCGAACCGGATCGCCAATCTTCTGCTTTCCCGCGGGCTCCGGCGGGGCACGAAGGTCGGCATCCTGCTGATGAACTGCATCGAGTGGCTCCCGATCTACTTCGGGGTCCTGAAGGCGGGCTGCATCGTCGTCCCGCTGAACTACCGCTATTCCGCCGACGAGATCCGCTACTGCGTCGGCCTTGCCGATATCGGGCTGCTGGTCTTCGGTCCGGAGTTCGTCACCCGCATCGACGGGATCCGCGAGGAGCTCGGCGCGGTGCATCTGTTCTACGTCGGCAAGGACGGCCCGGAGTACAGCGAGGATATCGTCGCCCTCTCCCGCTTTGCCTCCGACGGGCTTCCTCCCGTGGAGCTGACCGAGGAGGATTACGCCGCGATCTACTTCTCTTCGGGCACCACCGGGTTCCCGAAGGCGATCCTGCATAAGCACCGCTCTCTGTACTGGTCCGCGGTCGTCGAGCAGAACCATCACGGTCAGACCCACGACGACGTGTTCCTCTGCATCCCGCCGCTCTATCACACGGGCGCGAAGATGCACTGGTTCGGCTCCCTGCTCACGGGCTCGAAGGCGGTCATCCTCCGCGGGATCAAGCCGGAATGGATCCTGCGCACCGTGACCGAGGAAAAATGCTCGATCGTCTGGCTGCTCGTGCCGTGGGCGCAGGACATCCTCGACGCGATCGATTCGGGCAGGATCCGGCTGAGCGACTATTATCTCGACCGCTGGCGCCTCATGCACATCGGCGCGCAGCCCGTTCCCCCGAGCCTGATCCGCCGCTGGCTGGCGGTCTTCCCGCACCATCAGTACGATACGAACTACGGCCTCAGCGAGTGCATCGGCCCCGGCTGCGTCCACCTCGGCGTGGAAAACGTCCGCAAGGTCGGCGCGATCGGCAAGGCGGGCTATGGCTGGGAGACCCGGATCGTGGACGAGAACCGTCAGGACGTCGCCCCCGGCACGGTCGGCGAGCTTGCCGTGAAGGGTCCCGGCGTCATGACCTGCTACTATAAGAACCCCGAGGCGACCGACGAGATCTTCGACGGCACCTGGCTCTATACCGGGGACATGGCGAGAGAGGACGAGGAAGGCTTTATCTACCTCGTGGACCGCAAGAAGGACGTCATCATCACGGGCGGCGAGAACCTCTATCCCGTGCAGATCGAGGATTTCCTGCGCGCCTGCGGCAAGATCAAGGACGTCGCGGTCATCGGCCTGCCCGACAAGCGCCTCGGTGAGATCGCCGCGGCGATCGTCGAGATCAAGGAAGGGACGGAATGCACCGAGGAAGAAATCATGCGCTTCTGCGAGGGGATGCCCCGCTACAAGCGCCCGAAGAAGATCATCTTCGACCGCGTCCCCCGCAACCCCACCGGCAAGATCGAGAAGCCGGCGCTCCGTAAGAAATACTGTCACGGCAATCTCGTGGAAGAAGAGACCACGAACTGACCGGAAAGGAAGAATATGAAAACACTGCTGCTTGGCAACGAAGCGGTCGCAAGAGGCCTGTACGAAGCGGGCTGCGGATTCGTGTCCAGTTATCCGGGCACGCCCAGCACCGAGATCACGGAGGCCGCCGCCGCGTATCCCGAGATCTGCGCCGAATGGGCGCCCAACGAAAAGGTCGCGATGGAAGCCGCCTTCGGCGCGTCGCTCTCCGGGACCCGCAGCTTCTGCGGGATGAAGCACGTCGGTCTGAACGTCGCCGCCGACCCGCTCTTCACGATCTCCTATACCGGCGTCAACGCCGGGATGATCATCGCCGTCGCGGACGACGCCGGGATGCACTCCTCCCAGAACGAGCAGGATTCCCGCCATTACGCGATCGCCGCGAAGCTCCCGATGCTCGAGCCCTCCGACTCGGACGAGGCGCTGACCTTCACGAAGCTGGCGTACGAGCTGTCCGAGACCTTCGATACCCCCGTCATGCTGAAGATGTGCACCCGCGTCGCGCATTCGCAGAGCGTCGTCGAGACCGGGGAACGGAAGGAAGCCGCGGAGCGGCCCTATATCAAGAACCCCGCGAAATACGTCATGATGCCGGGCTACGCCAAGCTGCGCCACCCGATCGTCGAGGAGCGGACGAAGCGGCTGACCGAGTTCGCCGAGCACTGCTTCTTCAACCGCGTCGAGGCGGGGCAGGACCGTTCGGTCGGCTTCGTGACCTCGTCCACCGCCTACCAGTACGTCAAGGAGGTCTTCGGCGACAGATATCCCGTCTATAAGCTCGGGATGATCCATCCGATGCCGGTCGAAACGCTGAAGGAATTCGCTGCCTCTGTCGACCGTCTGATCGCCGTGGAGGAACTGGACGGCATCATCGAGGCGCACTGCCGCAATCTCGGGCTTGAGGTCACGGGGAAGGAGCTCTTCTCCGGCATCGGCGAGCTTTCGACGAACGCGGTCGCCCGCGCGATGGGCGTCCCGGTCACCGAAGGGAAGAAGGTCGACGCCGAGATCCCGAACCGCCCGCCGGTCATGTGCGCGG
This sequence comes from Eubacteriales bacterium, assembly GCA_045617585.1. GTDB lineage: Bacteria > Bacillota > Clostridia > Oscillospirales > CAG-272 > CAKRZE01. The sequence goes on along the minus strand of JAZLIW010000034.1, from coordinate 1,679 downwards.
GCTGCCCGCACCGCGGACTGTTCTACGTGCTCAACAAGCTGAAGCTCACCGTCCCCGGTGACATCGGCTGCTATACCCTCGGCGCGGTCGCGCCGCTCTCCGCCATCGATTCCACGATCTGCATGGGCGCCTCGGTCTCCGGTCTGCACGGCTTCAACAAGGCGAGCGGCGGAAAGAGGAGCGGGAAGACGGTCGCCGTCATCGGCGATTCCACCTTCATGCATTCGGGCGTGACGGGGCTGATCAACGTCGCCTATAACGATTCCCCCTCGACGGTCATCATCCTCGACAACTCGATCACCGGGATGACCGGCCATCAGCAGAACCCCACGACCGGGTTCAACCTGAAGGGCGACCCCTGCGCGAAGATCGACCTCGAGGCGCTCTGCCGCGCGGTCGGCATCACCCGCGTGCGCGTCGTCGATCCCTACGATCTCGCCGCCTGCGAGCAGGCGATCTCGGAGGAGGTCGCCGCCCCCGTGCCCTCGGTCGTCATCTCGCGCCGTCCCTGCGCGCTGCTCAAGTACGTGAAGCACCGCGGTCCCATCACCGCGGACGCCGACCGCTGCCGCGGCTGCCGCGCCTGCATGAAGGTCGGCTGCCCCGCCGTCTCGATGGAGAACGGGAAAGTGAAGATCGACAACACCCTCTGCACCGGCTGCGGCGTCTGCACGCAGCTCTGCAGATTCGGTGCGCTGGATACCGGAAAGGAGAGCGTCAGATGAAAACGGTGAATATCATGATCGTCGGCGTCGGCGGTCAGGGCACGCTCCTCGCCTCCAAGCTGCTCGGGCGGATCCTTCTGTCCCGCGGCTATGACGTCAAGGTCAGCGAGGTCCACGGGATGAGCCAGCGCGGCGGGTCGGTCGTGACCTACGTCCGCTACGGCGACCGGGTCTTCTCTCCCGTCATCGACAAAGGGGAGGCGGACTATATCGTCTCCTTCGAGCTGCTTGAGGCCGCGCGCTATACCGAATGGCTGAAGGAGGGCGGCAGGATCGTCACGAACGACCGCCGCGTGAACCCGATGCCGGTCATCACCGGCGCCGCGTGCTATCCGGACGGTCTGGAGGACAGTCTGCGCGGCATGGGGATCGCCCTCGACTGCGTCGACGCGCTGACCCTCGCGGAGCGGGCGGGGAGCGCCAAGGCGGTGAACCTCGTCCTCCTCGGCGTCCTCTCCCGGTATTTCGACTTTACCGATGAGGAATGGAGCACCGCGATCGAACAGAGCGTCCCCGCAAAGTTCCTCGAGGTCAACCGGAAAGCGTTCGCGCTCGGAAAGGCCGCGGAATAAGCGGGATCAGAGGGAACGGATATGGAAAACCGCTATTATCAGAAGGAGATCGAGACCGCCTCTCCGGAACAGCTTCGGAAATGGCAGGACGAGCGGCTGGTGAAGCAGGTCCGTCACGTCTGGAACGATCTCCCCTATTACAGAAAGAAGATGGAGGAGGCGGGGGTCACGCCGGACGACGTGCGCTCGGCGGACGACCTTTATAAGCTGCCCTTCCTGACCAAGGACGATCTGCGGGACGCGTATCCCTACGGCTTCCTTGCCGTGCCGAAAAAGGACTGCGTCCGGATCCAGTCCACCTCGGGCACGACCGGAAAGCGCGTGGTCGCCTTTTATACCAGGGAAGATATCGACCTCTGGGAGGACTGCTGCGCGCGCGCCA
>JAZLIW010000033.1:0-22056 GCA_045617585.1 Eubacteriales bacterium | reverse complement strand
GTCGGTACCATGATCGAGATCCCGCGTGCCGCTCTGACCGCTGACGAGATCGCCAAGGAAGCCGAGTTCTTCTGCTTCGGTACCAACGACCTGACGCAGATGACCTTCGGGTTCTCCCGTGACGACGCCGGCAAGTTCCTTCCCTCTTACTACGACACCAAGATCTACGAGAACGATCCCTTCGCAAAGCTCGACCAGACCGGTGTCGGCAAGCTGATGGATCTCGCCGTCAAGCTCGGTAAGTCCGTCCGTCCCGATATGCACTGCGGTATCTGCGGTGAGCACGGCGGCGACCCGTCCTCTGTGGAATTCTGCCACAAGGTCGGTCTCACCTACGTTTCCTGCTCTCCCTTCCGTGTGCCGATCGCCAGACTCGCTGCCGCGCAGGCCGCTCTGAAAGACTGATTTTCAGTCCGCAGGGAACGAATAAATGATTGAGAAATCCCCGTACTTCCAAAAGAGGTACGGGGATTTTGAAAAAGCGAGGAAACGATCCGTTACGAAGCATCGGCCGTCGTCCGCGTGACAAATCAAGGAGTGGTACGATATGAAAAAAGCCGGAAAGATCATTTGCGCCGTTCTGATCGCGCTTGCCGCCGCGTTTTTCTCCTTCCGGTTCCTTTTGACGAGACCCGGATACACGGGCGTATTTTCCGTTTCGGATTTTGAAGAATATACGGAAAACGAAAATTTCCGGACCGGATCGGATTACGGACCGATTCCCGATTGGCGCTCTGCCGCCGCGGCAGGAAAAGCGGCAATTGCGGATCGCTTTGAAAATTCCGAGGGCAGCATCTTTGAATGGATGGGCTGTACCGTCCGGTACGATGAAGAAAACGACGCGTATGAAATCCGTACCTATCACGTCTTCCCAATCATGTTTGGCGGAGCCTATGACGTGATCCTGAAATCGGACGGAACCGTCCTTGCGATCTGGGGAGAAAAATAACGTTTGTGTCTTCCCTTCCGCAAACAAATCGCCGTCCCGTATCCTTTCGGCTGCGGAGCGGCGATTTTTCGGTTACCGGGACGGCAGAAAGAACGTTCCGGTTTTCGTATGTTTACAATTGACGTATGGAAATCGGTCGCTTGAAATGATAGAATCATAATAAGCGTTATAAAACAAGGCAAGGAGGCAGCCATGATCATTGCGGACGTCAGAGAACTGACAAAGGTTTATCCGTCGTTTCAACTGCGGGAAGTCAGTTTTTCCCTTGGATCGTGTAGGATCATCGGGTTTATCGGCAGAAACGGTGCCGGGAAGACCACGACGATCAAATCCATGCTCAATCTCGTTCACCCGGACGGCGGGAGCATCACGTATTTCGGAATGCCGCTGATCGGAAACGAGGCGGAGATCAAGAACCGCATCGGGTATTCTACGGGAACGGTCAACTGGTATCAGCGGAAAAAGATCAAGGATATCGCTGCGATCACGAAACGTTTTTACGGCACGTGGGACGAAGAAGCGTACCGGCGGTATCTTGAGCTGTTCCAATTGAACGAAGAGAAAACGCCATTCGAGCTGTCCGAGGGGATGAAGGTCAAGTTCAATCTCCTGCTCGCGCTCTCTCACAAGGCGGAGCTTCTCATCCTCGATGAGCCGACGAGCGGTCTCGACCCCTTTTCCCGGGACGAGTTGCTGCAGCTCTTCAAGGTACTGAAGGAACGCGGGACGACCGTCTTCTTCTCAACGCATATCATTTCCGATCTTGAAAAGTGTGCCGACGATATCATCTATCTTTCAAAGGGAAAGATCGTCGCCTCACTGTCAAAGCAGGATTTTGCCGCAGAATTTTCCGCCCCCGGCGAGACGCTGGAGGATACGATCCTGCGGATGGAAAGAGAGGGGATGAAAGAATGAAAAACGTACTGGCAAAGGAAATGAAGCTCAGCGCTTCGATCCTGTCTTATCTGTTCATCGCTTTCGGGGTCATGTTCATGTTCCCGGGATACCCCGTTCTGTGCGGCGCGTTTTTCATTTGCCTCGGCATTTTCCAGAGCTTTTTAAGCGCCAGAGAGGCAAACGATATCCTGTTCTCCGCCCTTCTCCCCATTGCGAAAAAGGACGTGGTCAAAGGAAAATATCTCTTCGTCTGTCTGATCGAAACGTGCGGGTTCGCGGTCATGGCAGTTTCGGCCGTGATCCGTATGACGCTTCTTTCCGACGCCGCCGTATACAGAAACAACGCCCTGATGAACGCAAATCCCTTCGCGCTCGCGATGGCACTGCTGATCTTCGGGCTTTTCAACCTGATCTTCGTCCGCGGCTTCTTCCGGACCGCTTACAGGATCGCCAGGTCCTTCGTCTTCTTCATCATCGCCGCGTTCGTAACGATCGGCATCGCCGAGTCCCTGCACTATTTCCCCGGGCTGGACGTGCTGAACGCGTTCGGCACCGATCACCTCGCGCTCCAGCTGATCCTGCTCGCGTCCGGCGTGGTCGTGTACGCCGCGCTCACGCTGCTTTCCTGCCGCGCCGCCTGCAGATCCTTTGAAAAGATCGATCTGTAAAAATCCTCTTGCACAAAATTCCGCCGTCCCGTTTCAGTTCCGGGACGGCGGTTTTTTCGGTTTCCGAAAACAGCGGCGATCACAATAATCAATGCCGCTTCCTTCGTGCCTTTGCAGATTGCCTTTTTCGGTGAGGGTCCGGCAGAGCGCTTCGTGAATCTTCAAATGGTCTCTGCCTTTCCGCGGGAAAGGAATTCCCCGCATTTTTCCCTGCCCCGGGCATAGATCTCACCGTAGAGCGCGCGGATGCTTTCGATCGGCGTGTCCGGCGTCATGCCGTTCCCGGCACCGAGGATGAGCCGTCCCTCGGGACGGGCATAGGTATCGATCAGGAAATCGACCTCCTGCCGTACCTCCTCCGGTGTGCCGTAGGGGATGATCCGCTGGACGTCGAAGCCCGCCCAGATGCAGATGCGGTCCCCGTATTTCTCCGCCACCTCCCGTTCGTCCATCGTATATTTCTGGATCGGATGGAGGACGTCAAGACCCGCGTCGATCAGATCGGGCAGGAACGGCAGGATGCTGCCGCAGCAGTGCAGCCAGAAGTGCATCCCGAGGGAATGCGTGTAATCGATCAGTTCCTTATAATACGGCAGGAAAAACTCCCGGAAGATCGCCGTGGAAAAGAAGGGGCCGGTCTGCATCCCGATATCGTCGCTCGTCCAGATCGCGTCCGCGCCGAGTTCTTCTTTGGCACGGCGCACCGTGACCTTATAGAAATCGGTCAGCCTGCGGAACAGACGGTGTACGCATTCCGGCTCCTCGTAGAAGTCGCAGAGGCAGTTTTCCATTCCGCGCAGAGACCAGAACCGCTCGAACAGCCAGTACCACCAGTGCGCGATCCGATAAGTCTCACCCTTCGGGGGCGCAGGCGGGATCAGGCAGGGCGTTTTCGGGTCCGGGAACGCCGCGAGCATTTCGTCAAGGCGGCTCCAATCGTCGATCGCGCTCACCGCGTCGAGCGGGACGTTCGGACCGAAGCGGTTCTCCCACGGGAGCCAGCGGTACCCCGGCGCTTCCGGGGGAGCGTTGAAGACCTCCGGCACGCGCAGATGGATGACCTCCGCGTCGCAGGGGTACCCGTCCATGATCCGCTGCACCTCACCGCATTTATCACCGAACGCGCCGGGCGTGATCCACGGTTCCAGCACCGTCGGCATGCGGAAGGCACATCCCCTGCCCTCAATAACGTCGGTCATTTCCCTTCTTGTCAGTCTGCGTTCCATCTTCTCGTCTCCCCTGCTTCCGTACTTGGGGCGTATCTTTCCGTTCTCACGAAAATCCGGTGCCCCGACGTTTTCATTATAATCCGTCATTTGGCGCGTGTCAAGAAATCCCGTCTACTTTCTTGCAAAAAAGAAAAAGATATGATATACTGAAGAAAAAAGGAGAAAAACCATGCGTATTTTTAAGAAAAAAGAACGGACCCCGATGAGCACCGTCTACGGCGGACCCGAAATGATGCACCGCGGCGGAAAGAAAGATGATCCTCCCGCGCCCGATCCGGATGATTTTCCGGATGAAAAAAATGAGAACGCTTCCCCCGTCCCGTATCCGCTGAATCACGCGGAGGAAACGGAAGACCGGTCTGCAGAAGAAAAAGCCGATAAGAAGCAGGATCCCACTCCCGCCGGACGGAAGGAAGAGGCGCAGATGATCTGCGTCTACGCCGCGCCGGAATACTTTCTCAAACAGAAAAAGCGTGCCGCTCGACTCTGCCCGAACTGCGGGACAAAAAGAAAAAGAGGCAGCGTCTGCCCGAACTGCGGTAAACCTTACGGGGTCTAAAAAGCGATGGGATACGAATACCGTCTGAAAAGCGCAGTCTGGGAGATCACGCTCGCCTGCTGCTTCTCCTGTAAATACTGCGGCTCCGGCGGCGGGAAAGCGAGAAAGGACGAGCTGACCACCGCGGAATGCCTGCGCGTATGCGGGGAGCTTGCCGATCTCGGCTGCCGCCGCGTTTCCCTGATCGGCGGAGAGGTCTTTTTGCGGAACGATTGGGCAGAGATCGTACGTGCGCTGACCGCCTCCGGCATCCGTGTCAGCATCATCACGAACGGCTACGTCTTCGACGACGGGATCGCGGAGGCACTGAAAAGCACCGGCGCGGAATCGGTCGCCGTTTCGCTCGACGGGCTGCGGGGCGTCCACGACAAATACCGGCAGGACGGCAGCTTTGACCGCGCGGTCCGCGCGATCCGGTTCCTTGCTTCTCACGGGATCCCGGTCTCGGTCATCTCCACGCTGAACGCGAAAAACGCGCGGCAGCTGCCGGAATTCTGCGCGTTTCTGCGTTCCCTCCCTATTTTTGCGTGGCAGCTTCAGGCCTGCTCCCCGATGGGAAACGCCGCGAAAAGCGGAATCGACTGCTTTTTCGACCCGCGCGAGGTGATCCGGTTCGTGGAGGATTACCGTGCGGACGTACCCTTCTCACTCGGGATCGCGGACAATATCGGTTATTTCACGCCGGAGGAAGGAAACCTCCGCGGGCGGGAGAACGCCCCTTTCGCCGGGTGCGGCGCTGGGCTCTCCTCCGTCGGGATCGACAGCGTCGGCAACGTGCGCGGCTGCGAATCCATGTACGACGACCGCTTTATCGAGGGGAACCTCCGTGGGCGTTCCTTACGCGATATCTGGGAGGACCCGGACGCGTTTTCCTACAACCGTTCCTTCACGCCCTCGCTGCTGACCGGTGCCTGCGCGGAATGCGAACACGCCCCCTTCTGCGCCGGAGGGTGCCGGTCGTACAATTATTTCGTCCACGGGAAGCTATACGAGGCGCCGCGCTGCGCGAGAAACGCAAAGCGCGAACCGCCTGAAAACCGAGCGAAGGATGCTTTCGCACATCGAAAGGAAAAGAAGAAAACATGAGACCGACAGAATTTCTCGGGGCGATGCGAATCGCCGCGAACCTGAAAAGCAATACCCGCCACTGCTGGACGTCCCCCGACCGGAAGGAAAGCGTCGCCGATCATTCGTGGCGGATCACGCTGATGGCGCTGCTATTGGAAAACGAGCCCGAATTCCGGGACGTCGATATGAACAAGGTCCTCCGGATGTGCCTGATCCACGACCTCGGCGAGGCGTTTACCGGCGATATCCCCTCCTTTCTCAAAAGCACGGATGCCGCGCAGAAGGAGGACGAGCTGTATCTGAACTGGGTCGCTTCCTTCCCGGAAAGGGACCGGGAAGCATGGCTTTCCCTGCTGAACGAGATGATCGCGCTTGAATCCGTCGAAGCGCGGGTCTACAAGGCGCTGGACAAGCTGGAGGCGATCGTCTCTCATAACGAATCGGACCTCAGTACCTGGCTCCCGCTGGAATATGAGCTCCAGAAGACCTACGGGCAGGAAAACATGAACGTTTCTCCCTATTTCGGCGATCTGCGGCGTTTGATCGACTCCCAGACCGACGAGAAAACGGCGGGGCACTGACCGTCCCGCCGGAATAAATATGTACGCCCCGCGATGCCGATCCGTTTCTGCCGGACCACGCCGCAGGGCGTTTCCATTTTTTCCCGGTCATCCCATCAGCTCCTCCCGGAGTGCGGTCATGATCTTCTTCTCTTCCCTTGATATCTTGACCTGTGTCAGCCCGAGGATCCTACCGGTCTGCTCCTGCGACAGACACCGGTCGTACCGGAGGGAAAGAATCTGCCGCTGCAGATCGGTCAGCTTTCCGATCGCTTCCCGCAGCGCGATCCGATCGGTCAGACGATCGATCTCGGAGGAGAGGTCCGCGATCGTTCCCTCCAGCGTCAGCCCGTCCTCTCCCTGTGGCTCGCTCAGCGAACGGACGGGGCTGACGGCGTCCAGCGCTTCGGAGATCGTCTCCGGCTTCAGTCCCGTCGCCGCAGCGAGCTCGGTGAGACGCGGTTCCCTGCCCAGCGTCCGCGAGAGGCGTTCCTTCTCCCCGAGCACGCCGATCCCCTGCCTTTTCAGCTCACGGGAAACGCGGATCAGCCCGTCGTCCCTTAAATACCGCCGTATTTCCCCGATGATCAGTGGGACGGCGTAGGTGGAAAACGCTGTCCCGTACGAAAGATCGAAGCCGCGGATCGCCTTGATCATGCCGATCGTCCCGATCTGCACGAGGTCCTCGTATTCGGTCCCGCGGTCGCGGAAGCGCAGCGCGATCCTGCGTACCAGCCCCATGTTGTTTTCAACGAGAGCCGCAAGGGCGTTTTCGTCCCCGTCCCTTGCCTGACGGAGCAGTTCCGCGTTGTTTTCGTATCCGTCAGACACGGTTCACTCCGTCGGGGACAGTTTTTTCGTCAGCGTGACCGTGGTCCCTTTGCCGGGGGCGGAGCGGACGGAAAGGCGGTCGGTGAAGCTTTTCATGACCGCAAAGCCCATTCCGCCCCGCTCCCCGGACGGATCGGTCGTATAGAGCGGCTGCATCGCCTTTTCGATATCGTCGATCCCGCAGCCGTCGTCCCGGACCCGCACCGTGATCCGCCGGTCGGGAAAGGTCTTGACGCTCATGTACACGATCCCTTCCTTTCTTCCGCGGTAACCGTGGATCACCGCGTTCGTCACCGCCTCCGAGACGGCGGTTCGAAGGTCGGAAAGCTCCTCGACCGTCGGGTCGAGCGGCATCAGAACAGCCGTGATCACGTACCGGGCAAAGCCCTCGTTCTGTGACAGGGCGCGGAAGGTCAGCTTGACCTCGTTGGTCGTCTGTTCTCTGGTTCTCATCGTTCTTTCCTCTCATTCTTTGGGATATTCGATCTTCAGCAGCCGGTCCATGCCCGCAAGGCGAAGCATCTTCATGATCTCTCCGGTCGGAGAGTGCAGGATCAGCGTCCCGCCGTATCCGGTCACCTTCGCGTATCTGCCGAGGATCAGCCCGATCCCGGCACTGTCCATGAACGTCACGTTCTTCAGGTCAAGGACGACGGCCGCGGGGCGGTATTTCCCGATCACGCGGTCGATCTCCTCCCGCACGGGGCGTGCGCCATGGTGGTCCAGTTCCCCCTCGACCGCGAAGACCGCGGTCTGCTTCTCTTCGTCCCACGTATGGGACGGAAGCCGATATTCTTCTCTGATTCGGTTCATCTTCGTTTCCTTTCTGTTTTCCTTTGTTTTTTCTTATTATATTCCGTGCCTGCCGTAAATCCTGTCGCATTTTCGGCGGGAAAAAGAAAAACCCCAAAAGAACTTTTTCGTTCTTTCGGGGGGTGAATGATTCAAATAAGATAGGCGCTTTAACGGCGCAGGACCCGGAGGACGGTCCCCTCACCGGGAGCGATGAGGCAGCGTTTGCCGCCGGAATACTTTTCCCCGGACGTCAGATCCGTACAGCAGCGAAACGGGATTTCCCGCGGTTCCGTGCCGAGGTTGACTGCGGTCAGAAGCGTTTCGGTTTCACCGCGGCGCTCAAAAAGCAGAAAGCCCTTCTCCGCACACAGTACGCGGAAGACTCCGTCCTTCAAAGCGGGATGGGAGGCGCGCAGATTGCCTAAAAAACGGTAGTGGGCGATCAGCTCGGCGTTTTCCCTTCCCCAAGGGAAAGGCATCCGGCAGAAGGGGTCGGTGCTTCCCTCGAGCCCGGCTTCATCCCCGTAGTAGAGGGACGGCACGCCGCAGAGCGTGTACTGGATCAGGGAGGCGAGCTTCAGGCGGCGGACGGCGAGCGGGTATCTGTCACCGAGGCGGTATTCCGCGCGTTCCTTCTGCGTCATCCCGTCACGGCTCCCGCCGCCGAGGACGGTCAGGATCCGCTCGGTATCGTGTGAACCGAGCAGGTTCATCAGGCAGTCGGAGACACATTTGGGATAGGACGCGTAGAGTTCGGTCAGCGTCCGGGCACAGTTTTCCGCGTTCCCGGTCAGAAGATAGTCGATGACCGCGTCCTTCGCCGGATAATTCATGACCGAATCGAGCTGTTTGCCGCGGAAATAGCGGCGACGTTCCCCGTACGCGATCTTGTCTGCGGCGTTTTCCCATACCTCACCGATCACGATGCCTTCTCCGTCCGTTCCCCGTTTGACCGCGGCACGGATCGCCTCCAGCATGGGCGGAGGGAGCTCATCCGCGACGTCCAGACGGAACCCCGCAATCCCGGCACGGCAGCGCGACTCGACGATGCCGTTTTCCCCGGTGAGATACGCGCAGAGGGACGGATCGGAGCCGTTCAGATGCGGCAGGATCGGGATCCCCCACCAGCATTCGTAATCATCGGGAAAGGACCGGAAGACGTACCACGACGCGTACGCCGAATCCCGGGACTGATACGCGCCGACCGACGGATATCTTCCTTTTTTATTAAAGTAGCGGCTGTCGTCTCCCGTGTGGTTGAAGACGCCGTCCAGAAGGACGCGGATGCCGCGCTTTCCCGCCTCCGCGATGAGATGCGAAAGCGCCTCTTCTCCGCCGAACATCGGATCGACCGCGGAATAGTCGGCGGTATCGTACTTGTGGTTGGAATACGCCTCAAAGACCGGGCTCAGATAGAGGACGGTCACGCCGAGGGAGGAAAGGTAATCGAGCTTCTCCGCGATCCCCCAAAGCGTCCCGCCGAAGAAATCGTTGTTGGCGATCTCTCCGCCGCGGACGGCGGCGTACTCCGGCGTTTCCGTATCCCAGTCTCGGTGCAGAACGGCGTCCTCCCGGCACGGGACCGGGACCGAGCCGCGAAAAAAACGGTCCACGAAAATATGATACATGACCCCGCCGCGGAACCAGTCCGGCGTACGGAAGCCGTTTTCATGGATCAGCAGACGGAACGGTCTGCCCCCCTCCCTGACGATCCCGCAGGTCACCTGATCCGCTGTGTCCGAGAAGAAGGTCTCCGTGCCGCGCGCAAAGAGGAACTGCCAGTAAAAGAGCCCGCTTTCCTCCCCGCCGCTGAGATCGGCAGGATGAAGAACGGCGGTATAAAGATTCCCGTCCTCCTTTGCTTCCGCGGTGAACGCAAGAAGGGTCTCCCTCCCGTCCGCGTCGTTCCGGAACCGCGCCGAAACGCCGGTCACGCCCGCTCCGTGGGGGAGAAAAAGCGAAAGGGCAAGGACCGCTTCCTTCGGGAACGCAGAAAAAAGGGTGACGTCCGTCGCCCTTCCTTCTCCGAGGCGCTTCTTTTCCGGGTGGAAAAGGAAGCGCCCGTCAAGTTCCGATACGTTTCTCGGCAGCATGGCTGCTCCTTATCTTCTTTCGATCGGCCGGATGTGCCAGAATTTTTCGGCGTATTCCCGGATGCAGCGGTCCGCGGTAAAGATCCCGGCGGAGGCGATATTGCAGAGAGACATCCGGTTCCACTTTTCGCGGTCCTCGTAGTCACGGAAGACGCGCAGCTTTGTCTCACGGTAGGAATCAAAGTCGGCGAGGCAGAAATACGGATCGGCGACGCCGTTCCCGGCGATCAGGTAGCGGGCGATCCCGCTGAACGATTCCCCGGCAAATCCGACGTTCAGGCGCTCGATGATACGGCGCAGACGCTCGTTGCCGGCGTAGATCTCCGCTGCGTGGTAGCCCTTGCTCCAAAGGTCCTCGACCTCCTTGCTGTTGAGACCGAAGATATACATATTGTCGTTCCCTGCCGCCGCGAGCATCTCGACGTTCGCGCCGTCCAGCGTACCGACGGTCAGCGCGCCGTTGATCATCAGCTTCATGCAGCCGGTGCCGCTCGCTTCCTTTCCGGCGAGAGAGATCTGCTCGGAGATCTCCGCCGCGGGGACCAGAGCCTCCGCCATCGTGACGTTGTAATCCTCGAGGAATACGACGCGCAGCTTCTTCCGGATCACGGGATCCGCCTCGATCTCACGGCTCAGCATACAGATCAGCCGGATGATCTCCTTTGCCATCTGATAGCCGGGCGCCGCCTTGGCACCGAACAGATAGGTGCGGGGGCGTATCGGCAGATCGGGATGATCCTTCAGGTCGAGATAGATGCCGATGACGTTCAGCACGTTCAGCAGCTGGCGCTTGTACTCGTGGAGACGTTTGATCTGCACGTCAAAGACGGAATCGGGGTCGATCTCGATGCCGCGCTGTCTCGCCATGAGATCGGAAAACGCGCGCTTGTTCTCCCGTTTGACGCGGTCAAGCCGTTCGAGGACCGCGGCATCGGAAGCAAACCGGCGGAGGTCGGCAAGCTTCTCGGGATGCATCCTGTATTCCGGTCCGATCGTATCGTCAAGCAGTGACGACAGACCGGGGTTGGAGGCGCACAGCCATCTGCGGTGCGCGATGCCGTTGGTCACGTTCCCGAAGCGTTCGGGATACATTTTATAGAAGTCCTTGAAGACGCTTTCCTTCAGGATCTCGGAGTGCATCCTGGAGACGCCGTTGACCGAATGGGAGCCGATGATCGAAAGGTTCGCCATGCGTACCCTGCCGTATCCGATCACGCTCATCCGGGAAATGCGGTCCCAGTCGCCGGTGAAACAGTTCCACGCGTCGCGGCAGAACCGCTCGTTGATCTCCTTGACGATCATGTGGATCCGCGGGAGCTTCAGTGCGAAGAGGTCCTCGCTCCACGTTTCGAGCGCTTCTGGCAGGACCGTATGGTTGGTATAGGAGCAGATGCGGACGACCGTGTCCCACGCTCTTTCCCACGAGAAAAACCAGTCGTCCATCAGGATGCGCATGAGCTCGGGAATGCAGAGCGCGGGATGGGTATCGTTCAGATGGATCGCGACCTTGTCGGCAAGATTGTCGAGCGTCCCGTACACGGCGAAGTGATCGCGGATGATGCTCTGCACCGAGGCGGAAACGAGGAAATACTGCTGCGTCAGACGGAGCAGCTTGCCCTCGGTATGGTTGTCGGAGGGATAGAGCACCTTGGAGATGATGTCCGCGTTCGTACTCTCCTCCAGCGCACGGGTGTACTGCCCCTGCGTGAAGAGCCCCATATCGAAGTTCATGATGTCTCTCGCCTTCCAGAGACGCAGGCGGCTGACGCCGTCGCCCTCTCCGGCACCCGAGATCATCATATCGTAGGGGACCGCCTCGACCTCCTCGCAGCCGTCGTAAATGATGGCGTTGTGCCCGTTCTGCCATTCCTCGCGGATGTGCCCGCCGAACCGGACCTTGAACACGCGGTCGGTACGCGGCACCAGCCAGACCTCACCGCCCGGCAGCCACACGTCGGGCAGCTCGATCTGCATCCCGTCAATGATCTTCTGACGGAAGAGACCGTATTCGTAGCAGATGGAGAAGCCGGTCGCGGGATAGTTCAGGGAAGCAAGGGAGTCCATAAAGCAGGCGGCAAGTCTGCCGAGGCCGCCGTTGCCGAGACCCGCGTCGGGTTCGCACTCGTAGAGCGCGTCAAGGTCAAAGCCGAGACGGCTGAGTGCCGTACGGTATTCCTCCGTCAGCCCGAGGTTGTACAGATTGGTCTTGAGGGATCTGCCGAGGAGGAACTCCATGCACATATAGTAGATGCGCTTCCCGCCGACCGCGTTCACCTCGGTCTTGAAGTCGCGCCGTCTCTCGGTCAGGATATCCCGGACGGTCATGGCGCACGCCTTGTACGCCTGCTCGGGAGACGCCTCCTCAGGCATACAGCCGAAATAGCGGGAGAGTTTGGTCTCGATCTGCTCCCTGATTTTTTCGGAATTCAATTCGGATACGGAAATATTCATGGTATGCCTTTCCCGTCTCCCCCTACTCACCGGGGAGACTTATCAGATTTTTCGGTCACAGACCGAGATAAAGCGATTCGTAGCGTTCCGCGGATCTCACCCACGAGAAATCGGTCCCCATCGCAAGACGGACCGCCGCGCCGCGCGTCTTCGGATCCTGCCAGATCTCAAGCGCACGGGTCACCGCGAAATAGAGATCGGAAGGATCGTAATTCATGAAGGAGACGCCGCACCCGACGAGCTTGCCGTCCTCCGTATGGAACGGGAGGATGGAATCCGCAAGTCCTCCGGTCTCTCTGACGACCGGGATCGTCCCGTACCGGCAGGCGATCATCTGCGCCAGTCCGCAGGGCTCGGTGCGGGACGGCATCAGGAAAACGTCTCCCGCCGCGTAAAGCTCTTTGGAAAGCGCGCGGTCGTAGGCGATCAGCGCACGGACCCTTTCCGGATATTTCTTTTCCATCGAGCGGAAGAATTCCTCGTAATGCTCTTCCCCCTTGCCGAGGACGACGAACTGCACGTTCTTCTCACGGACCAGCCCGTCAAGCATCGGCGCGAGGATATCGAGGCCCTTCTGCGCCGTCAGGCGGGAGATCATGACGATGAGCGGCACGTCCGGATCGTCGGGCAGGCCCGCCTTTTTACGGAAGGCGGTGCGGCAGCGCTTCTTGCCCGCGAGAGAACGGGCGGTGAAATGGGAAGAGATGCAGGGATCGGTCGCGGGATCGTAGAACGCGGTATCGATGCCGTTCAGGATGCCGCTGACCTTCGCGGAATTGGCGCGGATGATCCCCTCCAGCCCCTGCGCGTAGGCAGGATCGCGGATCTCCTTCGCGTAGCGCGGGGAGACCGTGGTCACGCGGTCGGCGCAGACGATCGCCCCCTTCATCAGGTTGATGCAGCCGTCGTATTCGACGATCGGACGCTCCTTCTCGGAGAGGGCGAACACGTCGCCGAGGATCTCAAAGCCGTACTTTCCCTGGAACGCGATATTGTGGATCGTGAAGACCGTACGCATCCACTGGAACGGCGGACGGTCGAAGAGGGTCCGCAGATAGATTACGGTCAGCGCGCTCTGCCAGTCGTTGGCGTGGAGCACGTCGGGGTACCAGTTCAGCTCCTCCATCATACGGAGCACCGCCATGCAGAAATACGCGTAGCGTTCCCCGTCGTCGAAGTGGCCGTAGAGCTGGCCGCGCTTGAAATAATACTCGTTGTCGATGAAATAGTATTTGACGCCGTCCTTGACGAGTGACCAGACGCCGCAGTACTGGTTTCTCCAGGCGAGGGGAACGTTGAATTCCGCCTCTTTCGTCATTTTGCTTCTCCATTCGTCACGGATCGCGTCGTAAAGCGGCATCACGCAGCGGACGGGCAGATCGCCGCCCTCATTCCTCGCTGCAAGTGCCGCCGGGAGCGAGCCCATCACGTCCCCGAGCCCGCCCGTGGCGGCAAAGGGCATGATCTCGGCGCCGACGAACAGTATTTTCTGTGTCATGTCAGGTATCCTCCTTCTGCCGGTTAAAACGGCGAAACGGCGCACCGGCTGCGCCGTTTCGGAAAGAGTTGTTTCTTATCAGATCATGGTTCCCTTGGGCAGGAAATAGGGGCGTTCCTCGCAGCCGGAGAGCATTCTGCCGTCCTTGATCACCGCGTTCTTATCGGTGACCACACAGTTGAGGAAGACGTCCTTCCCGGTAAAGGTATCCTGCATCAGGATGCAGTTGCGCACAACGGTTCCCCGGCCAATCTTGCAGCCGCGGAAGATGACCGAGTTCTCGACAGTGCCTTCGATCACGCATCCGTCGGCGATGATGGAATTCGTGACCTTCGAGCCCTCAAGATAGTGGGTCGGCGCGGAGTTGCGGACCTTGGTATAGACCGGGCGGTTCTCCACACCGAAGATCCCCTTCCGGAATTCCGGATCGAGCAGCATCATATTGCCGCGGAAATAGGACGCCATCGAGGAGATCATGCAGTATTTTCCTTCAAACTTATAAGCAAAGAATCGCTTTGACAACCGGTCGCGGTAGATCACGTCACGGAAGAAGTGGCTGTCGCCGTGTGCCATCGCGTCGCGGACGATGGAGAGCAGATACGTGCGCTTCATCAGCATGAAGTTGGCGGTGATATCCACGTCTCCCTCCTGCCCGTCGTACTCATAGCAGTCGGTGATCCTGCCGTCCGCGTCGGAGCGGATCACGTGGAAGTGCTTGTTCAGTTCGTCACGCGCGGAATTCGCCTTGACGGTGACGATCGTGATATCAGCGGCGTTCTTCACGTGCTGCTTCATGACGTCATTCCAGTCCAGCGCGCAGACCACGTCGGAATCGCTGAGGCAGATATATTCCTCCTCGGCACGGGAGAGGAAATTGGTGGTCCCCATCAGCGCCTCGAGGCGGGTGGTATAAACCTTGCCGGACGCGGTGTTTTCAAACGCCGTGATGAAGGGAGAGAGGATGCGGATACCGCCCGAACGCCGGGCAAGGTCCCAGTCCTTCCCGGTCCCGATATGGTCGATCAGGGACTGATAATTGTAATGGGTGATGATCCCGACGTTGGTCACGTCGGCGTTGACGAGGCTCGAGAGAGCGAAGTCGATCAGACGGTAGCGGCATCCGAACGGAACGGAAGCCATCGTGCGCATCCCGGTCAGCTCCGGCAGGGACGCGTCGTGAATATTGGAAAAAATGAGAGCAGCTGCGTTCATTCCTGAATATCTCCTTTCACGTCTTCCGTGATCATGGCGCCGTCCGGAGTATCGGTCCCGGCGGCAAAGGCAACGCCCGCCGCGGCGACCGTGACGCGGGAGGAGCCGGCACCTTCTCTGCCGACACGCGCGCCCTTTCCGACCGTGACGCCGGAATCGAGGATGCAGTAATCGACCTGCGCGTTTTCTTCCACCGTGACGTCCGCCATGATGACGGAATCACGCACCACGGCGCCGGGCATCACGCGGACGCCGGAGCCGAGGACCGAGTGGATCACGGTCCCGTAGATCTCGCATCCGTCGGTGACGAGCGAGTCGGTGACCGAGGCGTCTGCGCTGATATACTGCGGCGGACGCATTTCGTGACGGGAGAAGATCCTCCACGTCTGGTCGTTCAGGTTGAGGACGGGTGCCTCGCCGAGCAGATCCATGTTCGCTTCCCAGAGAGAGGAGATCGTTCCGACGTCCTTCCAATAACCGGAGAAGGGATAGGCGTACAGTTTTTCCCCGGCGGCAAGCATCTTCGGGATCACGTTCTTGCCGAAGTCGTTGACGGAATCCGGATCGTTCTCGTCCTCCGTCAGATAGGAGGCAAGCTTGCTCTCGGTGAAGACGTAGATCCCCATCGAGGCGTGCGTGCTCTTGGGCTGCTTCGGCTTTTCCTCAAAGTCGTAGATCCTGCCGTCCTGATCGGCGCTCATGATACCGAAGCGGCTCGCCTCGGCAAGCGGAACGTCAATCACGGCAATGGTGCAGTCCGCGCCCTTTTCCTTATGGAAGCGGAGCATCGCGTCGTAGTCCATCTTGTAGATATGGTCACCCGAGAGGATCAGCACGTACTCCGCGCCGTAACTCTCGATGAAGCCGAGGTTCTGATAGATCGCGTTCGCGGTCCCCTTGTACCAGTCGGCACTGCCCTGTCTCTGGTAGGGCGGCAGGATCGAGACCCCGCCGAAGGTACGGTCCAGATCCCACGGCAGACCGTTGCCGATATAGTCATTCAGGATCAGCGGCTGATACTGGGTCAGGACGCCAACCGTATCCACGCCGGAGTTCGTGCAGTTGGAAAGCGGGAAGTCAATGATGCGGCACTTGCCGCCGAAGGGAACGGCAGGTTTGGCGTTTTTCCCCGTCAGGGCGTAAAGACGGCTGCCCTGACCGCCGGCAAGGAGCATCGCAACGCATTCTTTTTTCTTTTTGTTCATGATCCTACCTCCGTGATAATTTCAGGATTTCCGTTTTCCGGCAGCGGCCGGAGCCGATTTCGGTGATGCGATCTTCGTTTTCTTCTTTCTCCGGAAGAAGACCGCGGAGAGCGGCGGCAGCGTGACGCCGATCTTCCCGCTCTCGACGGAGAGAGAGTCGTTATGGATCCCGGTCCCGCCGTACCGGATTTCGTCGGTCGAAAAGACCTCGTCGTAGATGCCGTCGGGCAGAGAGAGCGGATATCCGTCTCTGCGGACCGGAGTGAAGTTGAAGGCGGCGACCAGCTCGTTCCCCGCCCCGTCGATCCGGCGGAAGGCGATCACCGAGTTGTCGCAGTCGTCCACGCTGACCCAGCGGAAGCCTTCCCAGCCCCCGTCGATCTCGTAGAGCGGCGGGTTCTCCAGATAGAAGCGGTTGAGTTCTGCCGTGAACTGCTGCATCCTTGCGTGCGTATCGTAATCGAGGAGGAACCATTCCACCTCTCGTTTTTCATCCCATTCGCGGAACTGCCCGATCTCCTGCCCCATGAAAAGGAGCTTCTTGCCCGGGCAGGCGATCTGGTACGCGAGGAAGAGACGTTCCCCCGCGAATTTTTCCTGATATTCCCCGGGCATCCGGTCAAGCAGCGTCTTCTTGCCGTGGACCACCTCGTCATGCGAAACGGGAAGCAGGAACCGCTCCGAAAAAGCGTACATCATCGGGAAGGAAAGCTTATCGTGATGGTATTTGCGGAAGAGCGGATCCAGCTCCGCGTAGGAGAGGGTGTCGTTCATCCATCCCATGTTCCACTTGTAGTCGAAGCCCAGCCCGCCGTCCTGCGTTCCGGTCACCTTGAAGCCGGCGGTCGATTCCTCGGCGATCAGGAGAACGTCGGGGTATTCCTCCTTCATGAAGGCGGTGAATTTCTTTAAGAAGGCTTCCGCCTCGAGGCAGCGGTTGTCGCCGTACACGTTCGGGATCCATTCCCCGGGCTTCTTGTCGTAATCGAGATAGAGCATCGACGCGACGGCATCCACGCGGATCCCGTCGGCGTGATAATACCTGACCCAGAACGACGCGTTCGAGATCAGAAAGCACTCGACCTCGTTCCTGCCGAGGTCGAATTTTCTCGTCCCCCAGCCGCGGTGCTCGATCCGGTCTGCGCCCTGATATTCGTAGAGCGGCTTCCCGTCGAACTCATAGAGTCCGTGCGCGTCCTTCGGGAAATGCGCGGGCACCCAGTCGAGGATCACGCCGATCCCGGCACAGTGCAGCCGGTCGATCAGCCGCATGAATTCCTTCGGTTCCCCGTACCGCGCCGTCGGCGCGTAGTATCCGGTCACCTGATAGCCCCACGAGCCATCGTAGGGATGCTCCATGACCGGCAGGAATTCCACATGGGTGTACCCCATCGTATTGAGATACGGGATCAGCTCGTCGCCGATCTCGCCGTACGTCAGGTACGTGCCGTCGGAGCGGCGCTTCCACGAGCCGAGGTGCATCTCGTAGATATTCATCGGCGAGGAGAACGGCTCCGCGTTCTTCCGCTTCGTCAGCCACGCCGTATCGTGCCAGCGGTATCCGGTCAGCGGATAGTAAACCGAGGCGGTCTCGGGCGGGGCCTGACAGCAGGTGCCGTAGGGGTCCGCCTTGAAAAGGATCCTGCCGTCCGCGGTCACGATCCGGTATTTATAGAGCGACCCGACGGGAAAACGGTCCGCCGGGACCGTCCCCTCCCAGACGCCGTTTTCGCTGATGCGGGTCAGCGGGTCAGCGTCGCTCCAGCCGTTGAAGTCACCGGAGACCGATACGGCGGCGGCGTTCGGCGCCCAGGTGCGGAAAATCACCTTTCCTCTGCCCCGGTGTGCGCCGAGATATCCGTACGCCTCCAGGTTCGTTCCCTGATGGAACAGCCACAGCGCGTTTTCGTCGGTCTTCATCCGTATCCTCCTTCCGGAATCCTTCATTTTTATTTAGTATATTATACTACTTTCCCGTTCCTTTTTCAAGTACCGCGCCCATCTTTCCCGAGAATCCACATTTTCCACAAAAACCGATGCCGTTCCTTGTCACCTTCCCGTTTCTTTTTTCCCTCTTCGGGACCGCCGGAGCGGGAAACAGGAGAAAGCAGAAGCCGGGAAATCGACTTGGTTGATTCGCACAATAAAGTTTTCCTGTTTTGTTGTATTTGACGAACATCACCAAACGTTCACCTGAAACTGCCGTTATTTCATCAAGAGATTTTTCAAACCCCTTGACGAAACCGACCATCATGTGTTAGAATATGGGTAATGTCCGATACTATACTCAACGGACAAAAATAAATAGGAGGCTATTTATGAAAAAGTTTCTGTCAGTGCTTCTGGCGGTCGTGATGCTTCTTCCCTGCGTCATCGTTCCGACAGCGGCAGCTGCCACAGTCTCTCACGCCGTGACGATCACGAACTGTGATTACTCGGTTCCGGGCTGGGGCGGTATCCTGAAGGCAGGCACTGCGATCGAAGGCTCCGAGGACGAGGGTGTTATCTCCAACGTCTTCCCGGCTGACGAAGAGCAGGGCGCTATCGCAGCTCTCATGTTCAGCTTCACGTCCGATACGGATATCGACATCTCCGCCTACACCAAGGCGTGTGTCAGAGCCTATGTGACCAACGTTGAAGTCATGGGACCTGTCATGATCAACACCGAGCTGACCTCCGGCGGCACTTGTGACGTCGAAGAGAACCAGGCTCAGATCTCCCTCAACGATCTCGCCGGCGGCGAGCTCGTCGAAGGTTGGAACACTCTGACCTGGGGCATCGGCGGCGGCGGACTGAAGCCCGCTGAATGGGACTTCATGCGCTGCTTCAACAACCAGTGCGCGTTCACTCCCACCGAGGACGCGACCTTCGCGGTCGACGCCTTCTGGTTCGAGGACGACGCGGGCAACAAGCTCCCGATCTCCGATTGTAAGATGGAACTGACCGGCTGGGAAGGCAAGGCAGTTGCTGTTCCGGACACCGAGGATTTCGACGCGTTCGGCAATGCTTACATGAAGTCCGAGCTTGCAAACGAAAAGCTTGACCTCACCCTCACCATCGTCAAGGAAAAGAGCTTCGTCGACACCTCCAAGTGCGCGACCAAGTTCATCACCTTCGAGTTCTTCTGCGCAGATCCTTCCGCGCTGAAGGGTGACATCACCTTCGAAGTCATCAGCGGCGACAACAAGATGACCTTCAAGCACGACCTCCTCTCCATCGTTGACGAGGGCGTCAAGGAAGGCTGGAACACCGCGACCATCGCTCTGACCGATAAGCAGGGCGACGACTTCTCCAAGGTCAACCAGTTCAAGGTCTACACCTCCGAAGCCCTGAACACCACCGTCGGTCTCGACTACATCCGTGTCGTTGACGGTATCATCACCGAGGGCGACGAGCAGATGCATGAGAACTACTCCGAGAACATGGATCAGTTCCTTGCTGACGGTGTTTATCACTTCCCGATCATCCACGCGAACAACGCTGATTCCGTCGTCCTGATGGCTAAGACCGCCGGCAAACTGAACCTCCAGGTCTCCATGGACGGCACCAACTGGACCGACGCTGTCAAGACCGATCTTGATCTTGCGGAGTCCTACCGCCTCTACAACCTGACTGAGATCGCCGACTTCGCGAAGTCCGGTGACCTCTACATCAAGGCTGCTTCCGGCACCATCAAGTCTGAGGACATGATCCTCGACGTGATCTTCAACGTTCCTTCCGAGACCTCTTCCAACCCGCACTACGAGCTCGTCTCTCCGTGCGACACGAAGACCGGTTGGTCCACCGCTGCTGAGCCCGACTCCGAGATCAAGTCTCAGGGCAAGGCTTCCCTCGCACTCACCCTGTCCGGCGCAGTCGGCAACGCGAACGTCCTGTTCCAGTTCAAGGCTGCCGACACCAGAGTCACCTCCTACGACGTGACCGACAGATTTGCAGAAGGCGGCATCGTCTTCGATCTGTACACCGCTTCCGAGGCTGATGCCGCACTGCTCGGTGCAATGCGCATCAACATCGAAGTCACTTCTTCCGGCTCCTGCGATCAGGAAGAGATCGCTACCGAGACCGACATCAACAGCCTCGTTGACGGCGGTCTGAAGGAAGGCTGGAACACCGTCGTTATCCCGTTCGCCAAGCTCACCAACAAGTCCGGCGAATTCAACGCCGCAAACTTCAACTACATCCGCATCTTCACGCAGGGCAACGCTGCCGACATCGACTGCGGCGAGGGCGTTACCTTCAACGTCGATAACCTCCGCATCTGGGACGGCAACGACGGTTCTGAGATCGAATCTCACAAGTTCACCGTTCTGTCCGATTCCGAAAAGGAATATCTGCAGGAATCCTCCAACGCTCCTACCAATGACTCCTGCCGTTACTCCGACAACGACACCTTCTCCATCTACAAGTTCGAGATCGAGAACATCATCAACGTCGTGAACATTTCCTTTACCGCTACCGTCGGTCAGCAGCTCAAGCTGGAGGTTTCCACTGACGGTTACGACTGGAAGCTCGTTTACGAGGAACCCAAGCCCGACACCGAGAGCGGCGGCCTCGCGATCAAGGAATACACCTACGATCTGACCGAGTTCGTCAACATCGACGTTCCGGACTTTGAGAACATCTACCTCCGCATCTCCGACTCCGTTCCGGAAAACGGCTGGGGCGGCGCGATCTACAAGGCGACCGAGGCTCACCTCGACGTCAAGTACATCAACGCTATCACTGACGAAGACCGTGACGCTGTTGAAAACCATCCCACCAAGCACTCCGTGCCGCTGCCTGTCACTAACGTAGTTTGGGGCTCCGGTCTGGAAAAGGATATCGTCTTCTCCGGTTCTTCCTCCATCAAGATCATCCCCAACAAGGGTGTCTGCGCTCCGAACATCGCGTTCAAGGACAACGCAGTTGATGCGACCGGTATGGACACGCTCGAATTCGAGATCTACTTCGGTAATGACGAAGCGATCGCCCGTCTCAGAGAGAACAACGAGCAGGGTCAGATCGAAGTCTGCTCCGGCGGCGTCTGCGATAACCAGGAATGCACTTCTTCCTGGGACGACCTCTTCAATTCCATTGAAGGTGACATCGAACCCGGGAAGTGGTTGCACGTTTCCATCCCGCTGGAAGACAAGGCAGGCTGGAATACCCTCGAGCTCGACCACGTCAACTACTTCAGAGCTTACCATATCAACAACTCCGATATCGGTGATCCCGATGCAGAAGACTTCTTCTTCCTGTTCGATAACATCCGTCTGACGGATGCCAAGGCACAGGCAAAGGCGAAGTTCAAGCCCGAAGCGGAATCCGTCGCGGTCATCGTCCGTGAGCTCGTTTCCGTTTGGGATTCCAACAACAAGGAAGTCACCAAGGATAACGTTGACGCGATCCGTGCTGCATACGACAAGGCCAACGACGCTGTCTCCAAGATGTCCGCAGAAGCCAAGGAAGTTCTCGGCGATATCGATTCTTCCCTGACCTCCACGCTCAGCAAGGTCAAGAGAGCGATCCAGGCTTACGATAAGGCAGCCGAGGCCGGCGAAGAGACGCAGCCCCAGGGCGGCGAAGAAACGCAGCCTCAGGGCGGCGAAGAAACGCAGGCGCAGGGCGAAGAGACGCAGCCTACCGGCGGTGACGATGAGAAGTCCAATACCGGTCTGATCATCGGTATCGTTGCAGGTGTCGTCGTCGTTGCCGGTGCCGCTGTCGGCATCATCCTCGGCAAAAAGAAGAAGAAGTAATTCTTCCCTTCCCCGACCGGAAACGGTCGGAAAGGTCAGGTAACACCTGAATACCGTCCCCCGTGCCGCAAGGCACGTGGGATTTTCTTTTCTGAAAATGTTTCTCAAACCCCTTTACAAAATGAAAAAGATGTGGTATAATATATCCGTTGTGGGGACATAGCTCAGTTGGTCAGAGCGTTCGCTTCACATGCGAGAGGTCTTGGGTTCGAGCCCCAATGCCCCCACCAACAAAAAAGAACATTTTGTCTACCCGCAAAAGAGACATTTTTTAATGAAGCGCACCCCCGGGGCAAGAAAAAC
>JAZLIW010000032.1:0-27157 GCA_045617585.1 Eubacteriales bacterium | reverse complement strand
ATTGATGTCCTTTCTTCCGGCGCTGTTTGAGATCGGCGCGTTCGTCGCATTCGCTCCGCTTCTGCTTCACGTGACGCTGTTGGAAGCGGCGATCATCGGCGCGGTGCTCGGTGCCGTCTCCCCCGCTGTCGTGGTCCCCCGGATGGTGCAGCTGATGGATGAAGGATACGGGACGGACAAGCAGATTCCGCAGCTCATTCTCGCCGGAGCGTCGCTCGACGACGTTTTCGTAATCGTTCTGTTCTCGACCTTCGTCGGTATGGCGCAGGGCGGAACGGCGCAGGTCATGGACTTCGTAAATATCCCCGTTTCGATCATACTCGGCATCCTCGTCGGCGCTGTTTTCGGTTTCGTCCTTGCGTGGGTGTTTGAGTTCGCGCACAAGCGGGGCGATTCCATCCGGCAGAGTCTGAAAGTGATCCTCACGCTCGGCTCGGCGTTTCTTCTGATGGCGATCGAAGGTTGGCTGGACGGCATCGTTCCGGTTTCCGGGCTGCTTGCCGTGATGAGCATGGCGTGCGTGATCCGGATGCGGACGAGAAATGAGGTTTCCGGCGATCTTTCCGCCAAATACGGGCGGCTGTGGCTCGCTGCCGAAGTGATCCTGTTCGTTCTCGTCGGCGCGGCAGTCGATATCCGCTATACGCTGAACGCGGGCGTGATGGCGCTCGTGATGATCTTCCTCGCGCTCGTGTTCCGCTCTGTCGGTGTTCTTCTCTGCCTGATCGGGACGAAGCTGAACGCAAAGGAAAAGCTCTACTGCGTCATCGCCTACCTGCCGAAGGCGACGGTGCAGGCGGCGATCGGCTCGGTGCCGCTCTCACTCGGGCTTCCCTGCGGGAATATCGTGCTGTCGGTCGCCGTCCTCTCGATCCTTGTCACCGCTCCCCTCGGCGCGATCGGAATGGATCTGAGTTATATGAAACTGCTGAAGGAGAACCAAAAATGAAAGAAGAATGTCTGATCTGTAAAGCGCCTCTTGAATACCTGAATGAAGACGTCCTTATGGAGTGCGCGATCTGCAGGAAAAAGGAATACAGCAAGACCCGCTGTGTGAACGGTCACTATGTCTGCAATGAGTGCCACACGAAGGGCATCGACAGTATTTTCGGTGTCTGCCTCCCGGAGACCTCAAAAAATCCCGTGGAGATCCTGAACAGAATGATGAACCTCCCGTTCTGCCACATGCACGGACCGGAGCATCATATCATGGTCGGCGCGGCGCTTCTCACCGCATTCAAAAACGCGGGAGGCAAGATCGACCTACCGAAAGCGCTCAATGAAATGAAGAATCGCGGACAGAGCGTTCCAGGCGGCGCCTGCGGCTTCTGGGGCGCGTGCGGAGCGGGGATCAGCGCGGGGATGTTCGTTTCGATCATCTCCGGCTCCACGCCTCTGTCGGAAGAGCCCTGGGGTCTTTCCAACCGGATGACGGCAAAATCGCTCGACGCCATCGGCACCGTCGGCGGTCCCCGCTGCTGCAAACGGGATTCCTACCTGTCCGTTCTCGCCGCCGTTGATTTCGTAAAGGAACATTTCGGTGTCGAAATGGAAAAGCCGGAGGTCGTCTGCTCCTTCTCCGCGAAAAACAATCAATGCCTCGGCAAGCGCTGCCCGTTCTCAAAAAGCAATCATTGAAGAAACGTTAAAACGGCTTGCCGGAAATGCCCGGCAAGCCGTTTTCGTTATCAAGTCATTTCATTTTGAGGGTCATTCCGCGGGTTCGGTCGCTACGACGATCTTTGCCAGATTGAAACCGAACATACCGCCCTCGACGCGGATGACGTTATCGGTTCCGGGCTTCAGATCGACGAGGATCGTGGATTCCGCAGTGAAATCGGACCACGAGCCGTTGCCGCGGAGCGCAAGAAAATAGCCCTCTCCCGTGGGATCTGCATCGGATCTGACGAGTGCCGTCGCCGCGGTGTCGGCGCTGGAATACACGAAGGTCACAAGCGCCTTACCGCCCTTGCCGCCGTCCACGCCCGCGACCTCGCACCACGCGCCCTCAAGGTGCATATTCTCAACGCAGGTATCGCTGATATTGCACCCGCCGCAGGTGAAATCACGCGACGTATAGGTCTTTTTGACCGTGAAGTTCCCTTCTCCTTCGGAACCGCCGACATCGGCACGGACGATCTTATCCCCGGGGATCGCGACGCGCGGACCCGCGGTCTTTACCCCGGTCTCCGTCTGCACGACGGTCTTCAAAGAGCCGTCCGCCTCAAATTCCAGTTTGTCGACGCAGACGGAGCGGAGCGTACCGTTGCCGGAGATCGCCGCGTTATGATAGAACAGATACCATTCGCCCTTGAATTCGACGACCGAGCCGTGCGTCGTGTTGCAGTCCTTCACCGCGGTCAGGAAGACGCCGCCGGGCGTATAGGGGCCCTCCGCGCTGTCGGCAACCGAATAGCGCATACAGTTGGCTCCCGCCGCGTTATCGGCGTAGATCAGGTAATATTTCCCCTCTCTGATAAATACCCACGTTCCCTCGTGATAATCGGGGATCTCGTCCGAGGGGATCTCCGTGAGCGGGCCGTCAAGCGTCAGCATATCGTCCGCGATCTTTGCCCAGTAGAGATGCGAACCGCCGCCGACGAAGAGATAATACGTGCCGTCCGTATCCTGAAAGACGCAGGGGTCGATCATCGACTGATAGTCGTGCCCCGTTCCGTCAGGCGAGCCGACCGGGGTCTCTCCGTCCTCGTTCATCATCATCCCGGCATCCGTAAAGCCGCCCGCGGGCTTGTCACTGACGGCAACGCCGACGCGCCAGGAGGCGTTCCAGTCGTCGCTCTCCGGATGCGGGAAATAGAAATAATATTTTCCGTCCTTATACGCGCAGTCGGGCGCCCACATAAAGCCGCTGATCCCCCAATCCAGCTCGTCGGAAGAGAGGATCTCGCCCTCGTCCGCGTAGTCCACCAGATTCGTCGTGGAAAAGACGTGGTAGCGGTCCATCAGATCGCAGCCGCGCGACGGGAAAATGTCGTGCGAGGCGTAGATATAGAGTTTTCCGTCCGCCCAGACGTGCGCGGAAGGATCTGCGGTAAAGAGCGTGGTAATAATCGGATTCGCGCCGTAATCCCCCGTCGGGACCTTTCCCTCCTCCGGGAGAGGATCGGTCTCCGGGGTCGTTTCCGTTCCGGTCTCACCGGTCGTTCCGATCGGTTCCCCTTCTCCGGCACAGCCGGCAAGCATCAGGAAGGAAAGACACAGAGAAAGCGCGGTCAGGATCCTTTTTTTCATATTCGTTCTTCTCCTTTTCGGGATTTTTCCGTACTGTCTGATCCTCGTTGTGATCTGATTATAGCACGGTTCTTTTCTTTTCGCAAGTACCGGACGATTTTTTTCATACGCCGTTCTTTTTCCCTCCCGCATTTCTTCCCTATTGCCAACCCAGCCGTTTTATGGTATAATGTTGTATCCTTCAGGGATACGACAGCGGCGGGACAGTCCCGGCGGGCGAGGTGAGAAGATGACGCTTTTACGGTACGGAAACACGAATACCTATTTTCTGAACGGTCTGCTGATCGACACCGATCTGCCGGGGACGCTTTACGGGCTGTACCGGGAGATGAAGAGAAACGGGTTACGGCGGGAGGAACTGAAATACGTTCTGGCAACGCATTACCACCCGGATCACGCGGGTCTGATCGGAGAACTGACGGAAAACGGCGTGACGCTCCTGCTGATCGACCGGCAGACAGAGCACGTCCGCTTCCCGGAGCACATTTTTGCGCGGCAGAAGGGATCCGCTTACCGGCCGATCCGCGTGTCTGACGCCGTCGTGATCTCCTGCTCTGAAAGCAGGGCGTTTCTCCGTGGGATCGGGATCGGCGGCGAGATCGTACCGACCGACAGCCACAGTCCGGACGGGATCGCGCTGATCACCGACGGCGGGGAATGCTTTGCCGGGGATCTGGAGCCGATGCAGTATATCGCCGCGTACGGAGAGGATTCCCCGCTGAAGACGGATTGGGACAGGATCCTGCGTCTGCATCCCGTGACCGCCCATTTCGGGCATTGCAACGATCAGGACCTTACCGGAAAAACACTGTCATGAATGAAAAAAAGACCGTCGGCTCCGGCGGGACCGAAGAATACCGCAGACTGATAAAGGAGAGAGAAAAATATGAGCAGCATCGTACTGATCAACGGATCGTGCGCCGATCAGACTGCCGACGCCGTCGTCAACGCGGCAAACGGCGGTCTTGGGGCAGGAGGCGGGATCTGCGGCGTGATCTTCCGCAAAGCGGGGATGAGTGAGCTGACGTGCGCCTGCGCCGCGTACCCGACGCCGCTGAAGGACGGAAGCGCAGTCGTCACGCCGGCTTTCCAACTGAAAAACGCGAAGATCATCATCCACGCGGTCGGACCGGATTTCTGCCGCACGCCGGACGCGTTCCACGAACTGTACGAGGCGTATTTCAATTCCCTGCTGCGGCTGATGGAAAACGGATATCACAGGATCTCCTTCCCGCTGATCAGCTCCGGCATTTTCGGCGGAGGTCTTGACGATCCCGCCGGTGAATCCGCAAAACAGTGCTGCAGAGCATACGAAAAGTTCACAGCCGTTTATCCGGACTATCCGGTCGACGTCGTGCTCTGCGCCTTTACGGCGGCGGAGACGCGGTCCGCGCGGGCGGTCTTCGACGAACGCGGATACTGAACGAAAAAACGAAAAAAGAGGCTGTTTCGTAAAAGGGAAACAGCCTCTATGATATCCGGTTCCGGAGCGGAAGGTCATCTTCCGCTCTTTTCCATGTCTTCCCAGATCCGCTTGACGATCCACTCGTCGTCGTTCGCCACGCCGAAATACTCCTTGTTATAGCCGTAGTACATCAGCGAAAGGCACTCGCCGCTCTCGGCGTAGAGCCGCGCTTCTCTCTGCGCGGGCATCGCGAAGAAGCCCTTGCCGTCGCTGACCTCCGCGATCCAGTCCACCGCGTATTCGAGGAATTCCTCACGGTACCACGCGGGCTGGCTGCCGAACCAGGAGATCTCGTCCAGACCCCAGATCCAGATGCTGCCCCGATTGGGCTTGAAGAACTCGCCCTCGTTGACGCCGCCGAAGTTGTCAAGCTCCACCATATAGGGGAGCGCGTCGCATTCCCAGCCGCTGTACGTCACGCCGCCGAGGCTCTTGCCGTAGATCGAATCCACGTATCCTTCCTCAAAGATCGCCTCCTGCGGATTCTCCTCCGAGGGACCGTGCGTCTTATCGCCGGGGAGCGGCGCGGGACGGGACGGATACATATGGAAATCGAACATCAGGATACCGTCGCTGTCGATGATGCCGTGCGTGTGCGCGTTCAGGAACACGAAGTGCCGTCTGGCGTGATCGGCAGCGTAATCGCGGATCATGTTGACCACCTTCGTAAAGCACTCCCAGTTCTTATCGTTGGCGCCCATCAGGTTGACCTGCCCGAGGTGCAGTCCCTCAAAGCCGGCGTCGATATAGCGCGTCGCGCGGTAATAGAAGAACAGCTGCGTTTCTTCTCTCGTGATATCCGGCACGCTGGAGTCCACGCCCCAGTGATTGACGTACATCCCGTTTTTGAAGAGCATATCCGCGTAACGGAAATTACGCTCCTCCGGCTCCATATCGAACGCCTCGAACACGTAGGCGGGGATGCTGATCTCCTCGACGCCCCACTTCCATACGTTCTCGAAAATACAGGCTTCAAAGACGATATCCGGGTCACTGACGTGCATCTCGTCGATGAACGTCTTCTGGATGTCCCACTTGCTGTCGTCGGTCCCCGAGAACGACCACGCGTCGTTGGCGCGCGCGATATACTTTGCGCCCGTGTTCAGGATGTACTGCTTGATGTGGAAGCCGTTCTGTCCGAGCCATTCGTCGATGTTCCTCGACGCGATGGTCACCGCCCGTGACAGGTAGCGGCAGAGCACGTCCTCGGAAACCGTATAGTCGAACACGTATCTCGTATCGACGGGCGGCTGCGGCTCCTCCGTCTGACCCTCCGTCGGGGCGGCGGTCTCCTCCTTCGGGTCCGTTCCTTCCCCGCCCTTGCAGGAAGCGAGCATTCCCGTCAGCGTCAGGACGAGAAGCAATGCGGCAATGATTCTTTTCATACTGTAAGGTCCTTTCCATTGTAAAACCGAAAACGGAACTTGATAGGAAAAGTATACCACCAAAACACCGTCTTGTCAACGAGTCTTTCGGGTCCCTGCCGTTTTCGCGCGAAAAAAGTTGACACCCCAATCTGTTGACGTGTGTTAAGGATGATTGTCAAAAACTAAAACAAATTGAGCACAGCAAATGAAAACAGACACCGTGAATTGCAGAATTGCTTTTCACGTGTCTGTTTTTTTGTCCGATGATCCGCACATTCGATTTATCTGCTCCTTTCCCATACAATCAAGGAAAAAAGAAAGCGGTCGAAAGACTATGAAAACCAGGCGGAAATACTTCTAACCGGATGATTATGAACACAAGCTGTCGGTCTGCTGCGTGAAAGCGGTCCGGTACGAGCACATTCACAAGGGCAAGCCGAAAGAGGACGTGAATGATCTGATCCTAAAAATCATCTTTATTTCCCCTCCTCAGCACAAAATCTCCCAGCACTTTCTTTTGCAGTTTATAGGTGTGTCCAAATGACAAATGAGAACGGTAACTGGAAAGCACCTGCTTTATTTCATCAAGATCCGTTCTGCCTTCGGCGTATGCTTTCTGAAAATAGCGCAATTTACGCTTATATTTGACTTTCGTGCTTTGCTTGACCTTACGGATCACTTTCCCGGTATCAGTCATATAGAAATGCCACCCGAGATAATCAACACCGTTTTTGATTGGAAAGATATTCGTCTTTTCATTGAACGACAAATTCAATTCCGTTTCAGCGTAATTCCGCATAGCATCAAGGCAGTACTTCAAATAGTCTTTATCCTCGTGAACGAGAACGCAATCGTCCATATAACGGGAATAATACCGTATTTGCAGTTTTTCTTTTATCAGGCGGTCAAGACCGTCGAGATAATAAATCGCAAACCATTGGCTTGTCTGATTGCCGAGCGGAAGACCTTTTCCCGGAGATTTTTCGTAGCTGTCGATAATCTGATAAAACAGTGACAGCATTTTTTCTTCCTTGAAAACCTTTTGCAGCTTCCGTTTCAAGATTTCGTGGTCTATGTTATCAAAAAACTTGCGGATATCGCATTTCAGAAAATATCCGTCCGTTCCGTGTTTACGATAAAATTTACGCAGAAAGTCCGACAGGCGTTCCATTGCAAAGTACGTGCCTTTTCCTATGCGGCAAGCGGCATTATCGTAAATCAGCCGTTTGTCGAGTGTTGGGGCAAGCACCTCATCGCAGATACAATGCTGAACGACACGGTCACGGTAATGCAGGGCGTGAATCACACGATCTTTGGGGTCGTGGACCATAAAACTGTAATAGCCGGACATTTCATAGGTGCCGTTTTTCAGTCTGTCGGAAATCTCGGTAAGATTTTCGGCGAGGTTCATTTCAAAATCAATGACCTCCCGAGTAGTCCGTTTACTCAACCGTGCAACCGTATGTGCTTTATAAAGGTTTCCGAAATCACAAATCTTATCATAATCTGTCATCATAAACAAAAAAACATCGGCGGGATGAAGGACTGCCCGTGCACAGGCAGCCCTTCACCGTAAAGATCGAAAACAAAGTTTCTATGCGTAAGACCTTGCCGCCGATATCTGTTTTCCCGAATTTCTTCGAGAAGGAATCCGATTCCTTTACTCCCGACACGGGATGCCGTACTTACGGTTATCTACTGGCCCAAATGGGAGTAATGCGGGGCGAACGCAGTCATTATCATTGTTGACATTGTTACCATTGTAATTGACCGAGCCGTCATTGTTGACATTGGCGGCATTATTCTGATTATTGCCGGGCGACCGGAGCCACCACCAGCGCAGCCCATTCAATCGAATCCCCGGATTATAGCCTGATCACGGCTGTAATCGTCTTCTGTCACTATTCATCCAAGCGCCGAGCAGATTCTGGCAGTCTGCTACTTGTCTTGCAATTTGCTCGTATTGCTTTGGAAGAATACATTCCTGCTCCATAGAAAGCATCGCCATATATCCGAGCAGTTTCAGATCCGTCATAGCGGCACGTTGAAAACTGAGTCGCTCCTTTTGAGACGGAATATCCTGCTTTGAAACATACACGTCGTTTGCACGGAACAGATTTTCTATTACGCTAAGCGCAAGGTTCTGTAGTTTGCTTACAAAAGTGTAGCGGAAATGCTTCGGCGATTTCTGTGTAACGGTCATTACGTAGGAACACAGGTCTTTTGCTTTTGTAATTACGGTTAATTCACTTTGTTTTCGTTCCATATCCCGTACCTGCCGTTTTTCAAAAATCGTGCGACCGCCTTACGGCGGATTGTAGGGGTGCTTACGCACCCCAGAGTTTGCGGGCTGTCGCCCGCTGAGATTTGCGCCTACGGCGCTGTGGAAGATTTGAGATTTGAAGAGTTAAGAGTCCAGATTGATCCACAAAGCGGGGCGAACGCAGCCATAAGCATAGTTGACATAATTACCAATGTAATAGACCGAACCGACATAGTCGACACTGGCGGCACAATCCTGATAAGAGCCGGGCGACCGGAGCCACCACCAGCAGTTGCCATTGTCGCTATTTACATACGCTCCATTGGCAACTGCATATTTTGTGGGTTTACACTGCCTTGCGCTATCGTAAGAGAAATACTTCTCTACTTCTGTGATGCTGAGCAAGAACACCTTATCGTTGGTGGAATTTCCGGGATTCGTACTATATCGGGGATTCTTATCGGCGGACACTGACACGGAAGGAATCAATTCTTGATGTTTCGAACCGAATGCAGTATTCAAAAAGCTGTCGTTCAGCCATTTTCTAAGAGTGCATTTCTCCCAAGTCACATCAGTGTATGAAGTATTGTACTGTTGGCGGTCAAGCGCATATTTACTGATAACAAGAGCTTTACTGCCTTCAACATTAAGTACAATCCACTCGATTTCTTCTTTTCCATTTGTCGTATTGTTGTCCTGCTCATAGAAACCGAACTTAACAGTATCGCCTTTTTTTATGTCAGTAAGATTTGATTTTTGCAATACGAACAGACATTCTGATGCTTTGTCTTTGCTATCTTTGTAGGAGACCTCGTTGAATGCTGTATAGGCATCCTGATATTTCCCAGCGTTATACAATTCCATTGCCGAATTATATTTACCCGAAGGAATAATAACCGTTGTAAGAACAATTATAAACGCTATGCAAGCCACAACAATAGGCGTACCGATGGCAAATGCCTTTTTACGCTTTTTTGCTGCCTTTTCAGCCGTGATCCGGCGTTCTTCTGCTTTGCGCTCCGCTTCCAGACGGTCAGCTTCTTCTTTTGCTTTGATTTCCTCGATTTTCTTTTGGCAGGCGTAAATCTGCTCATCTGCATCCTTCCAGCCGGATATCGTTCGAAAAATACCGATTGCTTCTTCATAGGAGGCGGCTTTTTCACCGGTCATCTTATTCTTTGCAGAAGCGTATATCTCATCTTTACGGCAAACTTCTGCTTTATCAAGGCACTTCTCGGCGAGGGCATCCGCATCCTTAAAGCCGGGAATGCTCTTGAACACTTCCGCCGCTTTTTTATACGCCTTTTCCGATTGTGCATTGCGCATTGCGCTTTGAGCATTATCATAGATGCCGGTCAACCGTGTATTTTCATTACGCTCATTGATATGGGTGATATAACCACGCATTTCCGTTTCAAGAGCCCCGTCACCAAAGCGGAGGACTTTGCTGTAATTATCACGGTCATCAAACGGCTCAGCGCAGTCGGCTAACTGTTTACGGTTTCTTACCTGCAATTCGACCATCAGCTTGCCGAGATACGCTTCGGCATTCTTCGGGTCGATATCCAGTACCTTTTCGCAGTAAATATTGGCGTCCTGCCACTTGCCGTCTTCAAGAAAGAGAAATACTCTTTCAAGGAGCGGAGCGGTTGCGGCGTTGTTTGCTCCGACAATGACTGTTTCTTTTACCGTCTGCTTCGGTGCATCGGCTTCAATGATTTTCTTGATACCGCGAATGAGGTCTTGCATAAAGCCGAGTTTGGACATATCCTGTGCCTGCAGATGAGAAAACTCTTCCGGCAGATCATAAGGATCCATATCCCGATATGCGGGAATGAGCATTTTCTTTGCACCGTTTTTGATGAGCGCAAGATAGCGGCTCCATTCGTTCTTTACCCATACGGCGTTGAAGTATTCCGGCTTCGTGCCGAGAACGACCATCACTTTTGAACTGTTCAGTGCGGCGAATATGTATGGCTCGTATGCCGTGCCAAGCTTGTCTTCAAGCGTAATACGGCTGAAAAAGACCTTGAAGCCCTCCTGAGTGAGCTGATGGTAAAGGTCGTTGGCAAGCACGCTGTCCTGCGTTCTTCTGCCGTTATTATCGGTTTCCTTGTAGCAGATGAATATGTCAAACGGCTCTTCTTTTTGCGAAATTGCAAGGATGCCTTTTTGAATTTCGTCGATTGCTTTAGCTTCATCCTCGTAGATAGTTTTCTGATAGCCGTCTGCGTATTGCAGGGCAGATTTGTAGTCCTCGTCCGCAAAAATCGATGTGAATTGCGCACGGTTGACGGTGGGGATACGCTTGTGCGAAGCGGGATCTTCCACATATTCGATACCGTAGCGGCAGAGAACAAGCGACCAATACGCTTCGGCGTCGGTGTTGTCCTCGTTCAAAATCTGCTCGTAAATCGACATTGCCTTGTCGAAATCGTTGTTTCGACGGAAATGATTTGCACGGTCGTAAAGGTTTGCCTTTTTGTCGTCATCAAGACGGGGCAGGGTCTGTTTAGTACCGCAGGAATCGCATACGCCTACGGTATCCCCTTGATTAAATTCGATTGTGCCTCCGCACATTTTACATTTGAATACTGACATTATCTTTTAATCTCCTATACACTTAGATTTCAAAGAACACGATTTCGTAACAGACTCGTCAAACATAGGAATTTCTGTTGCTTGATAATAGTATTCTCTAACATCTGTTCCTAACGAATACATCCGTGTTACCAATGTTTTTCCGCGTTTGGCAAGGCTTTCAAATTTTTTATCTGCATCATTATAGTACTCAAGCGAAACCATACCGTGTATTAAATCATTTCGCTCTTTGCACCAACCTTTTACTGTGTTAATTAAGTCTATATTTTCCTTTGAAAGAGGAGGATAGTGGCTCTTTATTAAACGAACATAGCATTCTAACTTTGTTGTTATTCCAATGTTCCTTTTATCTTTTCGCTCTGGCTTAACACAGCCTGAGCATATTTTTTGAAGAACACGATTTACTCGGCTTTCAAAGCACGCGTAGCACAACCAACAGACTTCAATATATTGTTTATCCTTATATGTTTTATTAATTCGCTTAATAACAGAGTCGTGCATTTCTGCCATTTGTTTGCGAATTTCAAGCGACTCTTTTGGATCCATTATTTCCTCACTTCAGCAGTTTACACTTCTTGTTTCTGTCAGCGATCAGCACAACAATTTCATCAGCAATGGTGGAAATGATATCTGCGTTGGAGGTGACAGCGGTGGCAAACTCATTAAACTTCAAAGTTATCTGACTTTCAACACCTGTGAGAGCGTCGTTTGACATGGGGTCGGAATAGCGAACGGCTTCATATACCTTTTTGCAGGCCTCTTTTGCTTCGGGAGTGGTGGCACGAGCGAGAATGGTTTCGGCATCAATAGTTAATGATTTGATAAAGAATGTTTGTACTTTAACTTTTTTGTCAATGTTCTCTACAACATCGGATGCGGCTTTTGCCTTGATTACAGCAATAGCAGTAAATGCAAGGATCAACAGGCAGACAATAATTCCAACCCAATTGGGAAGATCGGGAATTGCCATACAAAGCGCACCGAAAACAAGGGTCAGAATCAGGCCGGTGTAGCTAACACGGATAATCGGAATGTTATAGAACAGCTTTGTTTTACTATTTGTATTAAGTGCGATATAAGCGCAGACAAGCTGACCGATAAAGGCAAGGGTAATAAAAATGTATCCTGCCCAGAATGCACCGCCGAATTTTGACAGTCCCATAGCTTCGCTCGGTGTTACAAAGCAGATGACATTGAAAGCAGCGAGTAAT
Organism: Eubacteriales bacterium; assembly: GCA_045617585.1. Lineage (GTDB taxonomy): Bacteria > Bacillota > Clostridia > Oscillospirales > CAG-272 > CAKRZE01. Next base: position 14,998 of record JAZLIW010000032.1, on the reverse strand, counting down.
ATAGCCCAGAGCAATGCATAATACTTGAATTTCTTGTTCATTGTCTTTCCCTCCGTCACATAATGCTGGCGAGCAGCTGTGCTTTCATCGTTTTGAACTCATCTTCAGTGATAAGCCCCGCTTCTTTCATCACGGTCAACTTTTCGACTTTCGCTTTGAAAGCCGCCATATCGTCTGCCGGAGCAGCGGAAGCAGGAGTTTCTGCCGCTGCGTTCATTGCACCGTTTACAGCATTACCGACCACGCCGCCGACAACACCGCCGACGCCTGCCATCGTGCCGAGTCCAACGCCCATATTGGTGAACTGTCCGACTGCCTGGTTACGGGCGACGTCCTGCGCAACATCAAAGCCACGCTCCTGAGCATAGGTATATCCCTCTTGTGCACGCTTGGTCGCCTGTGCCTGAGAATCGATCACGACCTTCTGTGCTTCGGTTTGGGCATAGATAAGATCAGTCTGCTGACGAAGCTTCGCTTCGGCGATATCGGCATACTGACGAAAGTGCAGTTCCTTGAATTTTTCGTACTGTCTGTCGCCGTCGGGTTTTACGACCTGAGTAACAAAGAATCGTTCAAGAGAGATGCCGTAATCGGCAAAATCGGGTGTCAACTGCGTGTGTAAAGATTCGGAAAATGCGGTCAGATGCTCGTCAATTTCAAAAACGCTGATGGCATTATTCTTCATATACTGCGCCATATAGGTCTTGACGCGTGTCATAAGGAATGCACGGAAGAACGAAACCAGCTTTTGCTGACCGAGGAAATTCTCTGTGCCGACCAGTTTCAACAGTAGTTTGCGGCTATCCTCAGCGCGGAGTGACATTTCACCGGATGCGCCGATAGCAATGGGAAAGCCGTAGGTCGGTTCAACATAGGTTACCTTGCTGTCCGTACCCCATTTGATTGACATTTGCTCTGTTTTATTGATAAAGTATACTTCGCAATGAAAAGGCGTCTGATCGCTGGACGTGCGATTCAAGACTTTCCCGATTTTGGGAATATTCTGCGTTTCAAGCGTGTAACGCCCGGCACCGAACATATCCAGTGCCTGACCGTTCATAAAGAAGATGGCTTCCTGTGATTCGTGAACGATGAGCTGAGTCAAACTGTTAAAATCCTCGCACGGGTGCTTCCAGATGAACGTACTGTTATCACCTTCGTATTTGATGATTTCTGCAATCTGTGCCATATGTATTCCTCCCGTTATTTCTACAACATAATCGGTATTATGTTGCACATAGTTTGCCCAAATCTGCGTCTGGTTACAATTAACGCATTTTACTGGGTTATTATAACATACCTTTGTCAAAAAATCAATTGCTATCACGCGAAAAGTATGGAATTGTATGAAATATTGTCAAAAATGGTCTTAGGAAAAACACCCTTGCAGGACGGAATTAACCGAGGAGCATACAAGGGTGTGATTTCTTGTGCTTTTTTTACTCAAAGCGACAATTATTATCGACTTGTTTTGACACGACTGCAACATAATACCGATTATGTATTGTCGCCGTTCCGGCGGCTCTTTTCATATAATCAACCGCATACGTTCCATACGCTGACGGTGCTCTGTACCGGTCGAGATAATATAGATTCGTGTCGTATTGATGCTGCTGTGACCGAGAATATCGGCGAGCTTGGCGATATCCTTTTCAATACCGTAAAACACACGGGCGAACAGATGACGAAGATTATGCGGAAACACCTTTTCGGGATTTACCTCTGCCTCAACGCAGAGTTTTTTCATTTCCCGCCAGATGTTCGTGCGGCTTATCGGCTTGCCCGTGCGGGTAACAAAAACCGCGCCCGCCGTTATCTTCTGCTCGGATATATACCGAAGTAGTTTCTTTTGCAGATCACGGACGATGAAAATGCTTCTTGTCTTGCCTTTGAGCGAAACGATCGCTTCGCCTTTTCTGACTGCCTCCACGGTGATAGATTGCAGTTCGCTGACGCGGATTCCCGTTCCGCAGATTGTTTGCAGAATCAGACAAAGGCGTTCATTATGCTTTCTCTCCGCTGTCCGGCATAACCGCTCATATTCTGCCTTCGTCAGTTCCTTTTCTTCCGGGCAGAAGACCTGCTGCTGAACTTTCAACGATTTTACCCGCAGTTCGTACCAGCCGAGAAAAGAAAACAGACTGTTTATGCTTGCTAACATCGAATTGATGCTCCGCACGGCGTACCCGCCGTCGATCAAGCCCTGCTTATAAGCGATAACGGTATCCTTTGTAATCGTCCCGTCGCAGAACGCCGAAAACGCCGTCACGTCACGGATATACTTTTCCAGCGTATTCTCGCTTTTTTCCTCCTCCCTCAAGTAATTACGGAACCTTTCGATTTCTTTGCTTGTAATAAAATATCCTTTCATTGTATTTACCTCCGGATAAGTTGTGTTTATATTTTATCCGAAAAGATGGGTATGTGGCGAAAAAGAAGAAAGGTGTAACCCCGAATTTTCAGGATTACACCAATTTTTCAAAAAGATCTTTACGACACACCGACGTCGGGCAGCCGCTCCTTATTTCCCGTGAGGGAGTGTCTTTTCCGTTCATTCGGCGTCGGTCTGCGCCTCGTCCTCCGCCTTATCCTTCTTCGGGCGACCGTACTCGGACGCCTTGAAATTGAAGACGGGCTTCAGGATACCGACGATCTCTGCGGTCTCTCCGATCACGCCGACGATATCCTCCAGCGACTTATACGCCATCGGGGATTCGTCGATGGTCTGCTCGTTGACGGAGGTGGTATAGATCCCCGTCATCGCCGCGCGGTAGACCTCCATATCGAGGGTCTCCTTCGCCTTCGTTCTCGACATCAGGCGCCCGGCACCGTGAGGCGCGGAATAGTTCCACTCCGGGTTTCCTTTTCCGACGGCAAGAACGGAGCCGTCCCTCATATTGATGGGGATCAGGACCCGTTCCCCGGCGTGCGCCGCGATCGCGCCCTTGCGCAGGATCATTTCCTCCGTATCGATATAGTTATGGATCGTATGGAATGAATCGACGGCGGTGAGACCCGTCCTCTGAAGAAGGATCTCCGCCATCTTTTCACGGCTCCTGCGCGCAAATGCCTGACAGATCTCCACGTCGTGCAGATAGTCGTCGAGGAAGGAGCCGTACAGCCAGCAGAGGTCCTCCGGGACGTCGGGCTCCTTCGCCGCATAATCCTTCTCCAGCTCCTTCAGTGCGTTCTGGATCTCGGCGCGTCTTCCCGCCTCCTTGTAGGTGCGGATCAGCTCTTCTCTCCGGCGGAAATAGTCCTCTTTGCCCGCGTGGAGATCGACGGCGAGCTTCTGATAGATCTCCGCGACCTGCTTGCCGAGGTTGCGGCTCCCCGAATGGATGACGAGATAGAGCGTCCCGTCCTCCGCCCGGTCGACCTCGATAAAATGATTGCCTCCGCCGAGGGTCCCGAGCGAACGCTCAAGGCGGCGGGAATCACGGAGCGAACGGAAGCAGCGCAGCGCAGTCAGATCGAACCGCTCGATCCTGCCCTCCCACACGTTCATTCCCGAGGGAATATAGTGGCACGCCTCGTCGATCTTTTCAAAGTCGGCTTCTTTTTCGGCAAGCCGCACCGTATACATCCCGCAGCCGATATCCACGCCGACGATGTTGGGGCAAGCTCTGTCGGTGACGGTCATGGTCGTGCCGATCGTGCAGCCCTTCCCGGCATGAACGTCGGGCATGATCCTGACGCGGCTGTTTTCGACGAGCGCCGTATCGCACATCCGGCTGATCTGCGCGATCGCCTCATCCTCTGCCGTCACGGCGTAGCAGACGGCATTCGTTACGTTTCCTTTGATCTCAAACATGGTTTGTCCTTTCCCGTGCGGTACGTACCGCCGTTTTTTCTTTCCGGTTTTTTCCCCGGTCCGTGATCATTGTACCACGGCTTTTCCGCGTTTGCACGGAAAAAAAGTTGCGAACTGGCGGAATTTCATAAAAAATGGAGCTGCTGCACGTTCGTGCAGCAGCCCCGGGCATACGTATTTCAGAAGGATGCGCCGGACGCGTTTTCAAGGTCTCTCTGTGCCGTCAGACGTTTTTTGATCGTGTGCACGAAAGACGCCGGGGACAGGACCCGGACGAACGGACCGAAGGAGAGGATGCGGATGACCATTTCCGTCTCGTCGTTTTTCGAATATTTCAGTGAAACGCGGTATTTCCCGTTTTCGGTCTTCTCCGCTTCCTTTTCAAAATGCGCGAAGTGGAGCAGGACCCGTTCGAGCGAGTTCCGTTCGTCTGTGACCTCGAAGACCAGCGTCTCCTCCGGCTCGGCAACAGACAACGTATTTCCCCGGAACGTGCCCTCGTGAAAGGCGCAGGAAACGATCCTGCCCAGATTGACGGTCCCCACGTAACGGTGACCCCAGGTCACGAGGCGGAATTTATCGTCCTTCTCGGAATATTCCAGGTATTCGGGCATGACCGTCACGCGGCTGACCCTGCCCGAAGGGCTTTTCATCGTGAGATCGAGCGCCAGGCAGTTCCGCACCGCCTCCAGGATCATACGGAATCTGGCGATATACGCGGGGTCGGTAAAATCGTCCCCGTCGCCGTATTTGTCGAAGACGCAATAGTCCGCCGCGGTGAAGAGCGGCGTCACGCCGTCCGGATCCGGGAATAGATCGCCGAACAGACGGATCCGCGGGTCGAGGGAGACCGCCTTCAGCCACCGCTTTTCGAGCAGCGTGAGCGGCATCTCCGGTTCGTGCCGGAGGAGAGAGGTCCCGTCCGCCGCGAGCAGCTGCCAGTCCCCGTTTTTCAGCGCCTCCTCGATGACGAGGTCGCTCTCACCGAACGCGTATCGCTTCGCGAGCCCGCGCAGCTCGTCCGGGGAGAGCGGACGGCGCAGCGCCTCCCGCAGAATGCCCGCAACGGCACGGTAATAGGCGCCGTACAGTTCACTGAAGATCATACCGTTCCCTCGTCCTCTTTTTCTTCGCCGCCGACACCGTACAGAGTATAGACGGCGCGGACGTCGTCCCAGAACTGTTTTTCGGTCGCGGCGTTTGAAAAGTGCAGCTCCGTGATCCGGCAGAGGAAGGTGCGGATCCAGGGGATCATTTCCCACGCGTCGTAAACGTCCGCGGAATAACGGCAGGTATCGGGGCCGGTCCGCTCAACGGTGCCGCATCTCTTTTCCCTTTCGAGGCGCGCGGGGATATACGGCTCGTTCTCCGCAAAACGGACGGTGAACTCCACGTGCTCGAGCCGGCTGCCCGAACGTCCCTGCGTGCTGATACCCCACGTATGCGCAAGGATACGGTCCAGCGCTTCCCGCAGGGCGTCGAACCGTTCGCACGGTTCGGAGAGGCTGACCGAAACGATCTGATCCAGCCGGAAAGAGGTGATCCTGCGTGAGGAGGGAAAGAACGCCATCAGATACTGTCTGCCGCTCTGCGCGCTGATCATGACACGGAGCGGGACGACGCTGCGCTCCGTGATCCGGTCCTTTTTCCGGTTGACGGATTCCAGCTTGACGCTGTATTTCTTCCCCATCGCGTCAAAGAGCGTGTACAGGACCTCGGCGTCGAGCGCGCCGGTTATGTAATGATGCTTGAACCGGAACGCCTCCTCGTGCGGTCCGATCCCGTCAAGGAGATAGGAACCGATCACCCCGCAGGGCGCGACCTCGGAAAAGAAATCGAGCGCGTCCGCGCAGTCCGTCAGGTCCGCCGTGCCGCAGGAATAATATTTCATGCTTTTGCCCTGCTTTTCCGAACGGACCAGCCCCTCCGCCTCGTATTCCCGCAGTTTTTTCCGCACCGTGGATTCGTCGAAGCATCGCTCCGCCGGGAGCCGCCGGCTGACGCGGTCGGTCAGCTCCGCGACCGTCAGCCCCTCTCCGTCGGCAAGGAGGTCCATGAGATGGAAATGGAGCGTGATATCCCCGTCGGTAAAACTCTTTGCCTTCCACGCCTGATAGAGCGGATTATGGGAGGAAAGACGGCTGTCGATCGAAAGGAAGACGTTCTTTCCCTCCGTCGTCCGGCGGAACCGCATCCAGCCGCCGAGCAGGCTCTCCATGCGGCGCTTTTCGTCGTCGTAGGATCTTGCGCTCTTCTTTGTATATTCGTCACGGCTTTTGAAGCCGTACACGTAGAATTCCCGCATATACTCGCGGATACGGCTGAAATTTTTGAACCGTTCGCTGTAAGACACCCGTCTTCACCTCCGTTCTTTTGCCGTTCGCGGCTTTATTTCGTACAGAGCAGCAGGACCCCGTGTCCCGGGATCCGGTCGGGCAGTCCGCAGTCCGCGGCACGCTTCCCGTCCTTTAGGACGCGGCAGCGGGTGACGTTTCTTCCGGACAGATCGAGAGAAAGCTCCCGCGGTTCTTCGCTCATATTGGCGATCATCAGGCAGACATCCTCCGTGTCTTCCGGGGCACGGGCAGCGACCGCACGGAGCGCGCCGTCGTCACACGTCACCCGGAGCTGTTCCCCGCGGCGGAAGAGCTCGTTGAAGAACACGAAGTCATCGTAGGTCGTGAGCGGTTCCCGCGTCATCGGATCGAAGAGCCCTGCGTAATAACTGACCGCGAGACGCGCGTCGTAGAACATGGCGCTGTCAAGCGACGTATCCTGCATGGCAAGGAGCATCGCGCCGGTATAGGCGGCGTGGATCGCCGTGCCGCGGCGGTCGTGATAGATGTTCCACTCGTTGAGGGTATGTTCGGTATCGGCAAAGCCGTATTCGTCGAGCTTGTCCCGGACGTATTTTGCCATGACCTCCATATCGGTCACCCCGGCGTAGGTATGCCACGAAAAGAAGTCGAGCGGTGCGCCCTCCGCCTTCACGCGCTTCAGAAACGCCTCGAAGAACCCGGTATAATACCGGAAGTCGGAGGGGCAGGAGGCGGGATCGCTGACGAGGGAATAAAAGCCGCAGCTCGCGTACCCGCCGATCTTCAGATGCGGGAAGCACGCCTTCAAGTGCTTCGACGCGGTGACGTAAAGACGGAAAAAGTCCTCCCTGTCCCCGGTCCACATCTGATTGGTCTCCGGGTCCTCGTGGTTGTCCGGCTCGTTCCAGATCTCCCAGTACCGGATCCGGAAGTGATAGCCGTCCGCCCAGCCCTCGGTATAGTGGCGGATGATCCCCTCGCAGATCCTTGCCCATTTCATCGGATCCTCGGGCGGAAAGACGTGATACCGCTTGACCGAGACGTAATTCTCGATCGAAACGCCGAGGCGGTAAAACGGTTCCACGCCCGCCCGGTCGAGCGCCTTGATCAGCTCGTCGGTAAACGCAAAATCGTAGGACGCGGGATCCGACGGATCTGCCCGGAAATCCGGGAAGATCAGCGAGGTATCGACCAGATGCTGACCGACCGACGCCATGAGGCTCGCGTCGTGCAAACGGGAAAACGGGATCCCCGCCTCCGTCAGATAGTGAAAGAGCCCGAAGGAAAGTCCGGACATCGGCGGCGCTCCGACGCCGTGCATCGGCTTGATCATCCCCTTGATTTCATTCGTTACGCGGATCTCTGCCATACGTCTGCGCTCCTTTCGGCATCCTGCCGTGTTTTTCTTTGATTTTACCACAAAAACCGCCGTCCGTCAATCCCGATTTCCCTTTTCGGCGTTTGCGGTTGACAGTACGGGTGACCGATGGTATAATGATACTGAATTTCAGATGCCGGAGGAGTTTCATGAAAAAAGACCGTTCCCTGCTTTCGTTATTCCTCTCCTTCCTGAAGATCGGCGCGTTCACCTTCGGCGGCGGGTACGCCATGATCGCCCTGCTTCGGAACGAGTTCGTGGATCAGAAGAAATGGATCGACCGGGAGGAATTCACCGACGTCGTCGCGATCGCCGAGTCGACGCCAGGGCCGATCGCGATCAACGCGGCGACCTATATCGGGTACCGCGTCGGCGGCTTTTCCGGCGCGCTGCTCTCGACCTTGGCGGTCTGTCTTCCCTCCTTCGTCATTCTGTACCTGATCTCTCTCTTCTTCGACCGCTTTCTATCCCTCCGCGCCGTGTCCTGCGCGTTTCAGGGCATCCGCGCCGGGATCGCGTACCTGATCCTCTCCGCGGGGCTCCGTATGGTCCGGGAGATGAAAAAGGACGCGGTCAGTGTGATCTTACTGAGCCTCACCCTCACCGCCATGATCGGCTTTTCCCTCTTTGCCGTTGATTTCTCTTCAATTTTCTATATCCTGATCGCGGGCACCGTCGGCGTCGTTCTGTGGCTGATCCGCCGGATGAAGCACGGAAAGGAGGAGAAAAGCAAATGATCCTCCGTCTGTTTCTTGCCTTTCTGAAGATCGGTGCCGTCTCGTTCGGCGGCGGATACGGCATGATCCCGCTGATCCGCGAGACCGTGCTGGAAAGCGGCTGGCTGACCGAAGAGACCTTTCTCGATCTGATCGCGGTCGCGGAATCGACACCCGGTCCCATTGCCGTCAACATGGCGACCTTCATCGGCTCCTCGAAGGCGGGGATCCCGGGAGCGCTCGCGGCGACGCTCGGCGTCGTTCTCCCCTCCTCCCTCATCACCCTGCTGATCGCGTCGGTCATGCAGAATCTGATGAAATACGCCGGGGTCGGCGCGTTTCTCGGCGGCGTCCGCCCGGCGATCGCCGGCATGACCACGGCGACGGGGCTCACCATGCTGCTCTCGGTCTGCCTCGGCATCACGGGCGTCACGACGCGTCCGGCGCCCGATCTCCGCGCCGTGTTCATTTTTCTCGCCGTTGCGCTGACCGCGTATATCGGAAAGAAAAAGACCGGGAAGAAGGTCTCCCCGATCCTTCTGATCCTGCTCTCCGCGGTACTCGGCATCGCGCTGTATTATCTCCCCACAATTTTTTAATTCGTCAAACCGTCGAAAGGAAACCGCTATGGATCTGCTTATCGCCGGCGGACGCGTGATCGACCCGAAAAACGGGGTCGACCGCGTCACCGATCTCTATCTCTCGGAAGGAAAGGTCGTCTCGCTCGGAAGAGTGCCGGACGGCTGGGGGGCACGGGAAACGACCGTGCTGAACGCCGCTGGAAAGATCGTTTCTCCCGGCTTTATCGATCTGCACATGCACGAGGACCCGATGAACGGAGACGGAACGATCGGTCTCTGCATCTTCCCCGCCATGCTCGCGATGGGCGTGACCACCGCCGTCGGCGGCAACTGCGGCGACTGTACCGACGACCCGGTCCGGTATCTTGACACCGTTGACCGTCACGGCGCTCCGGTCAACGTCGCCATGCTGGCGGGACACGGCTATTTCCGCACCGCGGCAGGTGCCTCCGACCCGTACGCGCCCGCAGACCGTGCGCAGACCGACCGTATCGCGGAGGGCATCCGCGAGGCGCTGAAGGGCGGCTGCGCGGGCGTCTCCTTCGGGATCCGGTATTATCCCGGCACGGACCGGGAGGAGCTGACCCGCGCGATCGGGGCAGCCGCCGGGACCGGGAAGCTGATCGCCGCGCACGTCCGTGACGATGCCGCCGCGGTCTTCGATTCGATCGACGAGATCGTCAAGCCTGCCGCGGCGCGCGGTCTGCCCGTCCAGATCTCCCATATCGGCAGTATGGCGGGCTTCGGGCAGATGGAGGAGGTCTTGCGCCGTCTCGACGAAGCAAGGTCCCGCGGGCTCGATCTGGCGATGGACTGCTATCCCTATGCCGCTTTTTCGACCTCGATCGGTTCCGCGACCTACGACAACGGGTGGCTGGAACGGTATTCCTGCGATTACGGCGTCCTCGAATACTGCGGCGGGCCGTGGAAGGGACAGCGCGCGACGGCGGAGACCTTCGACACGATGCGGAAGGACTGCCCCGGCTGCCTGACCGTCTGCTACGTCATGCGGGAAGAGGAGGTCTCACTCGCGCTCTCCCATCCCTGGGTCTGCCTCGCAAGCGACGGCGTGCTCGATCACGGGAATGGTCACCCGCGCGCCGCAGGGACCTTCCCCCGCTTCCTGCGTCAGTGTATCGACCGCGGCGTTCCCCTCTCCGACGCGATCCGCAGGATGACCGCTCTCCCTGCTTCCCGCCTCGGCGTCTCTGCCCGCAAGGGGCATCTCGGCGTCGGCGCCGACGCGGACGTGACCGTCTTCGATCCTGCCTCTGTCGCCGACCGCGCCACCTTCCGCGAGCCGCTTCTGCCGCCCGTCGGCATCGAAACCGTGATCGTCGGCGGAAAGATCGCCGTCAGGGACGGAAAGATCGCAGATTTTTCCGCGGGAAGAAGCGTCCGGATATAAAAACGCCCCCGGAGTTACCCGAGGGCGCGTAAGCATGACACAAAGCTTCCCGCTGAAAAAATGAAAGTCAAAGATGGTTTTATAGCATTTTTCTTCAAAAGGAACACGACCGGATTTATCGTCTGATGGATAATTTTTCTCTCAATCACTGATTTCAAACGTGAAGGTATCATCCCAGTGCCGTCTCAGCGTGAACTCCGCCGTGAGGTTCGTGTTGTCGAACATGACGGACCACTGCGTATTACTGGTGATATCTTCCGGGTTCGGATCCTGTGCGGCTGCTTTCAGCGCTTCCCACGCCACGCCGCGGTCAACGGCTCCCTCGTGTGCGTCAAGCACGTCCAGCATCGCGGTATAACGCTTCATCGCCGTGCCTTTTCCGTATATCCCGTTGTCCTGTTCGGGATCGACCTTATCCGCGTACATGATATAGAAGTTCGTGATGGCCTGCGTGGGCGTAACGACCATCTCACGCCCCTCGGATTCGCAGTCGAATTCCACGGCAACGCTGTTCCCCGCCGCGTCGCTGATGATGAAATGATAATCTCTGCCGTTGGAGGACAGGATATCGTACTGACGTATGAGGTCGAGGGCCTCCTCCGTCGTTGCCGCGCGGTCCAGCACCAGACGGATCAGAAGGGATGTGGCAAGCTTCGGCTTGCCCGTATCGTGCATCGTAGGCTCGCTCGGAAGCGTCAGCACGGCAACGGACACGCCTTTTTCGTTGATGCCGTCGTTCGCGATAAACGGTGCCGTCAGACAAGCCATTTTCTTTGCGATCCCCGCGTCCGCCTGATCCGCGCCGACGTTATTCAGCGCGCAGAACGAAATAGACTTATAGCCGTCCTTGGGCTCGCAGATCACCATCAGCGCGGACGTATCCAGCTTGAAATCGTAGTTCCTGCCCATCAGAACGTTCCCGTCCATCGTCGTCGTGCGGAACGCGCTGCATCCGTAGGACGGAACGTTGATGCTCACCGGCAGAAGGGGCAGGGATTCTTTGATCACCGCGTCCACGAAGCCCTGCGTGTCCGTATAGCCGGAACCGATGACGTCGTCGATCGAGTAATCGTACTTTACCGTCATCGTATAGAGATCATAACCGTCCTCATAATCGGTGATCTTCTCAAGCGTCGACAGAGTCCGGAACCTTGAGAAATACAAAACGCAGAAACCGATACAGACGAGCAGAATGACCGCGAGCAGAATGACCAGAATCGTTAAAACCGTTTTCTTTTTCATGTTTTTTCCACCTGTAATTTTTTTGATCATCCATAGCAGAGAAAAGATCGGCATTCACCCCGCGGCACACGTCCGAGGGGATTTTTTCCTCGTCCCTCTTCACTTTTTCGGCGGGGAGGGTGGCGCCTGAAAACGAGCGAAGACTTTTTCTTTTTTGCGGAAAAGAAGCGGAAACAGCTCACGGAAGCGGGTTGGCGCTCCGTTTCTCCACGGGGCGGTCAGTGCGCACGCCTTTCCGAGCTCGTCCGCTTCCCGTTCCCACGGAGAACCGTAGTACGGCAGCGGCAGCTTGCCCATCCGGTCGAGCAGATTTTCGGTCACCGAGGGGAGCGCGACGCGGCGGACGTAGCGGAAGAAGCCGAGCCTGTTCCACTGCAGGCGATGGCCGTATTCGTGGAGCAGGACGCGTTCGGTCTTTACCTTGCTGCCGAGCAGGATCACGCCGAAGGAGGCGGCATTCCTTCCGATCGGAAGCTTCTGCACGAAGACGCCGCGGAAGCAGGAAAAGAAGCGGGCGGAGAGGACCGCGGCGCTGTCGGTATTCTCCCGGTCGTAGTTCCTGAAATCCGCGCGGAGATCGGCAAAAAAGCGGCGGATGGGATCAAAGATCATGTCCTGCGTCTCCGTTCAGCATGATGACCGCTCCCATCAGCCCGCGTTTTCCGCGGCAGGCACGGTGAGAGAAGAAAACGTCGGGGCGGCAGGCGGTACAGGAGGGAGAAACGTCAATGTGATCCCCGGTCAGCCCCGCGCCGAGAAGCAGCGCACGGTTCAGCGCGATCAGGTCGGCGTGGATCCTGCCGTCCTCCCACGGGACCAGACACAGCTCCGCGAGTCCGGGCGGGAGCGCAGCGCGCACTGCGTCGGCAAAATCGTCCCCGACCTCGTAGCAGCAGACGCGGATGCAGGCGCCGATCGCGCAGCGGATCTGAACCGCCTCCGCGCCGAGCGCACACATGGCGTCGACCGTCCTTGCGGCGATCCCGGCGACCGTTCCGCGCCAGCCCGCGTGGCAGGCGCCGATCACCCTGTGAACGGGATCGTGGAAGAGCAGCGGACAGCAGTCCGCCGTGCGGATAAACAGCGGGACGCCCGGCTCCGCCGTCACGAAGCCGTCAAGGAAGAGATCGCTTCTGCCGATATCCCGCTTCCCTGCCGTGAACACGGTATCCGAATGGATCTGCGTCGCAAGAACGACGCCGTCCGCCGCGGTCGGTACGCCGAGCGCCGACGTAAAGAAGCGCGAACGGTTTTCGTTCACGAATGAGATCTCGTCCCCGAGGTCGAACCCGAGGTTCAGAGAGGCAAGATGCGGCAGGGTGCTGACCCCGCCCTCCCTCGTCGAAAACCCGTGCGGGCAGGTGATCAGCCCCGACCGCAGGACCGGGACCTTCCCCGTCCGGTCGGTCGTAAAGCCTTGTTCTTTCATTGCGTTCCGCCGCCTTTCCCGGATATCCGATGTTTTAGCGCGTTAAAGTGATAAAGGATTGACAAACGTCTATCTATATGATATAATAACGCAAAAGCCGCCAGATGTCAACACATCGGCGGAATGAAAATACCGAAAGAAGGTCTTCTCTTATGAACTTCAGAAAAATCACCGCGATCCTGCTTCTGCTCTGCACCGTGCTTCTGCTCGGCGTTTCCTGCACCAAGAGTGAGGGGAGCGATCTCGATTACGTCAAGGGCAACAAGAAGATGATCATCGGCATCACGTATTTCGCGCCGATGGATTACTTCGATACCGACAACACGACCCTGATCGGCTTTGACCACGACCTTGCCGTCGCCGTCTGCGAAAAGCTGGGCGTCGAAGCGGAATTCCAGGAAATCAACTGGAACACCAAGGAAGACGAGCTGAACGCCAAGACCATCGACTGCATCTGGAACGGACTGACCGCCGACGCCGACCGCGCCAAGACGATGAGCCTCTCCTCCTACTACATGAAGAACCGTCAGGTCGTCGTCGTCCGCAAGGAAAACGCCGATACGCTGAACACCCTCGAAGCGCTTGCCGGCAAGAACGGCGCCGCGGAAGCGGGTTCCGCCGGTGAAGAGGTCATTCAGGCAAACGAATCCCTCAAGCTGATCTCCTGCGACGCACAGTCCGACGCGCTCCTTGAGGTCAAGGCAGGCACCTCCGATTTCTGCGTGATCGACCGCGTTATGGCAAAGGCCATGACCGAAGCGCCCGGGACCGACTTTGCCGATCTGACGATTGTTGAGTCCATCAACGTCGGCGAGGACGAGTTCTACGCCATCGCGTTCCGCAAGGGCTCCGATATCACCGCAAAGGTCAACGAGATCCTTGCCGACCTCTATAAGGACGGCACTGTCGGCACTATCGCCGCGAAATACGGTCTCACCGACGTTCTGCAGGAGATCAAATAAGTGTCTGACTTTACCGCGGTCATCCCGAGCTTATGCTCGGGATTTCTTACGACGCTGTATTATTTCTTCCTGACGCTTGCGGGCGCCATCCCGCTCGGGCTTATCATCTGCCTCGGCTCCATGTCGAAGTTCAGGCCACTCAGCTGGCTGACGCGCGGCATCGTCTGGATCATCCGCGGAACGCCGCTGATGCTGCAGATCATCATCGTGTTCTACGGACCGGGGCTGATCTTCCACATGACGGTCGGCGGGAACTACCGGAATATCGCGGCGCTGATCGCGTTCATCATCAACTACGCCGTCTATTTTTCCGAGATCTACCGCGGCGGGATCGAGAGCATCCCGCGCGGGCAGTACGAGGCGTACCGCGTCCTCGGGATGTCGGAGCCGCAGGGCTTCTTCCGCGTCATCCTGCTTCAGGTCATCAAGCGGATCGTGCCGCCGATGTCGAACGAGATCATCACGCTCGTCAAGGACACCTCGCTCGTCCGCGTCATCGCCATCACCGAGCTGATCAAATCCGCAGAGAACTTTACCAAAAAGGGCCTGATCTGGCCGCTGTTCTTTACGGGGATCTTCTATCTGCTCTTCTCCGGGCTGCTTTCCCTTCTTTTCCGCAGTCTGGAAAAGAAGCTGGACTATTTCAAGGGGTGAGAGAGCCATGAACGTACTTGAAGTAAACGGCATCCGAAAAAGCTTCGGCCGCACCGAGGTCCTGCGCGGCATTGATTTTTCCCTTGAAAAAGGACAGGTCCTCTCGGTCATCGGTCCTTCCGGCGGCGGCAAAACGACCCTGCTCCGCTGCATCACGGGGCTCGAGACCGCCGACGCGGGCACGATCACGGTCGGCGGAGAGGTCTTCTTCGACGCCGGAAACGTCCGCCGCGTCTCCGCGAAGGAAAAGCGCGAACGGCAGAGACGCGTCGGGATGGTGTTCCAGTCCTTCCATCTCTTCCCCCAGTATAACGCACTCGACAACGTCTCCCTTGCCTGCCGTCTGGCGGCAAAGGAGCTGCCCGATTACCGGACGAGAAAGAACGAGATCCTGGAGGAGATCCGGGAGCGCTCGCTCCGTCTGCTCGACAAGGTCGGTCTTGCCGACAAGACCGGGAATTACCCCTGCGAGCTTTCGGGCGGGCAGCAGCAGCGC
>JAZLIW010000031.1:0-16172 GCA_045617585.1 Eubacteriales bacterium | reverse complement strand
TATCAGGGCTTCCCGACCTCCAACCACTACGGCGCGACCGCAGACGGTCTCGTCCTCGGTTACCGCGTCGGCGCGAAGCTCCTTTACGCCGATACCCTCCAGTATCATCCGACCGGTGCCGCTTACCCGCAGCAGATCTTCGGTGCGCTCGTCACCGAGAAGGTCCGTTCCCTCGGCGCGAAGCTGGTCAACCGTGACGGTAAAGTCTTCATGCATCCGCTGGAGACCCGTGACGTCGCGGCGGCATCTATCATCCGCGAATGCTCCGATCATGCAGAGGGCGTCGATACCGGTGACGGTCTCGCAGTCTGGCTCGACACGCCGATGATCGAAAAGATCGGCGGCGAGGGCACGATCGAAAAGCGCATCCCCGCGATGATGCGTATGTTCGCTTCCTTCGGCATCGATATCCGCAAGGAGCCGATCCTCGTTTACCCGACCCTCCACTACCAGAACGGCGGTCTTGACATCAACGTTGACGGCGAGACCACGAACGTGAAGAACCTCTTCGTCGCCGGTGAGGCGGTCGGCGGGATCCACGGCAGAAACCGCCTGATGGGCAACTCCCTGCTCGATATCATCGTCTTCGGCAGAAGCGCCGGCAAGAACGCCGCCGCAAAGGCAAAGGAGACCGAGGTCGGCAAGCTGACCCTTTCCCATATCGCAAAGTTCGACGCGGAGCGCGACGCCGCAGGCATCGAAACGAACCTCGTTTCGCCGAAGCTGCTCCCCGATTACGCAAGAAAGTTCAACTAAAAAACGATCAAAGGATAATTTTTACTCCCGCCGATAAACGCTTCGGCGGGAGTAAAATACGGTACGTATCATGAATCTGTTCGGCGGAGTGATCTCCATTACCGGTGCCTCCTACCTGATGTTCTGCGTGTTTGCGATCGCCGCGCTCGGTTATCTGCTCGGCAGGATCACGGTCAAGGGCGTCTCCCTCGGCACCGCGGGCGTCTTCATCGTCGCACTGCTTTTCGGCGCGTTCTTCTTCGGCAGCATCAACGACACGCTGACGATCAAAACCGGGGAAACCGTTGTCAAGTACGGCTCGCAGGCACTGAAAGTCATTGAGAACATCGGTCTTGTCTTCTTCGTCACCGCGGTCGGCTTCATTGCCGGTCCGAACTTCTTCAAGAATCTGAAGAAAAACTTCAAATCCTACATTCTGCTCGGCGTCATCATCATCCTCGCCGGCGGTCTCTCCTGCGTAGCCTGCTACTATATAGGCGTCGGTTCGGAAGAGGACCCCAAGCAGTTCATCGCCATGCTGGACGGGATCCTGTCCGGCGCGCTGACCTCCACGCCCGGCTTCTCCGCTGCCAAGGCGACCGTGCTGAACACGTATTCCGCCGATGTCGCGGAGGCCTATGAAAACGCCGTCACCGTCGGTCACGGCATCGCCTATCTCTTCGGTGTCGTCGGCGTCGTTCTCTTCGTCCAGCTGATTCCCAAGTTTGCCAAGGCAAATATGGACGAGGAACGCGCGAAGCTCGTCTCGGTCGATATCGGAGCCAAGAAGGAATATAAGGGCAAGCTGATCAACATCGATCCTCTCGGCATCGCGGCGTTCGCACTCGCTGCGTTCGTCGGGATCTTCGTCGGCTCGATCAAGATCCCGCTCTCCGGGCAGGGTCTGAGCGGCACGACCTTCTCCCTCACCACCACGGGCGGCACCCTGATCGCCGCGCTCGTCTTCGGTCACTTTGCGCACTTCGGTCCGATCAACGTCACCCCGAACAAAAAGATGCTCGAGGTCTTCCGTGAGCTCGGTCTGATGCTCTTCCTGATCGGTGCGGGCATCCCCGGCGGCGCGAACTTCGTCAAATACTTCAAGCCGGTCTACTTCCTCTACGGCGTCATCATGACGCTCGTCCCGATGATCGTCGGCTACCTCTTCGCAAAGTACGTCCTGAAGCTGAGCCTCCTCAACAACCTCGGCTCGATCACCGGCGGTATGAC
Source organism: Eubacteriales bacterium (assembly GCA_045617585.1). Lineage (GTDB taxonomy): Bacteria > Bacillota > Clostridia > Oscillospirales > CAG-272 > CAKRZE01. Next base: position 14,207 of record JAZLIW010000031.1, on the reverse strand, counting down.
CTCCACGCCCGCGCTCGGCACGCTGATCAACGTGTCCGGCACTGAGGACGTCGCCTCCGCCTACGCCGCGACCTACCCGATCGCTCTGCTCGCCGTGGTTTTGGTCTCCCAGTTCCTCATCGTGATCTTCGGTTAAAGCACCTAAAAAAGCCTTTCGTGATCCGTCGCGAAAGGCTTTTTTCACTTGTCGGCGAAAGGACGTTACGGCATGACGGTCAGGATCAGCCGCGTCTGATCCGCGTAAACGGTCACCTCGTACTGCCATCGGAAGCCGCCGAAGGTCAGGGTCACCGGGACCTCCTTCCCCTTTTTCAGCGCGACCGTACGGAAATCCCCCTCCGCTAAATTGTCGTCGCTCGCCTGCGACCGCAGCGTCACCGTGATCTCTTTGTCCTCGTTTCCGGTCAAAAGCAGCGTCAGGCTGCCCTTCTCGTCAAAGGAGCGTGCGGCGGTGAATTCCCCGATCCGAAGGGACGCGATCGCGGAATCCTTTTCGTACACCCGTTCCAAAGACACCTTTCCGTTTTCGTATCTTCCCGACCAACTGTCGTACGGTTCGTAGTGCCACGCCTGGCGCAGAAGCTCCTTCAGCGTGTCCGTCATCTCAAGAACCTCGCCTTTTCCGAGATGACTTTCGACTTTGCAGATCCGCGTCCAGTCGGGAGAAAGACGGAACATTCCGGCCGTACCGCATTCCAGCCACATCGTGCCGCCCGGCACGGGCAGGGAGCCCGTGGTTTCGTCGACCGGGACGTCCTTCCCGATCTTCGGCTCGGTCTCTCCGGTCTCCTGCAGAGAAGACAGGCAGCCAAGCAGCTCGTACGCGAGATCGCAGGCAAAGACGTCCTTCTGCCCGATGCCGTATCCGTCCCAGTGGAACTGTTTGAACCGCACCCCGGCATCGGTCCCCGAATATATATTTCTCGTCTGACCGCACTTCGTGCACCGTTCCGCCGCGCTGCTTTCGTCGGCGGTATCGACGCGCTCCCAGACGTGTTCACACCCGGCAGGTGCCGCGCCCCGACGAGCGCAGCCGGCGAGAGACAGCACGGCAAGAAGCAATACGGCGGACACGATCCGTTTCTTTGCGTTCATCCTTCTCATTTTAATCATAAAAGACCTCGTAATCCGGGAACGCTGCCCATTCCGGGAAAGAGGTGATCATCGCGACGATCTTCTCCTTTGCCAGCATGAACTGCCGCGCTTCCTCGGAAAAGCAGCTGTCCGGGGAACCGAAAGAGATCCCTTCACAGGTCACGGTCTTCGAGGTGCCGTTTGCCGTCGCGGAGATCACGACCGTCTGGGTCGGCGAGGACGTATAAATGAGCTCCGCGCCGGGTGCGTTGAACGGGTCGTAAACATCCGGATAGTCCGAAAGATCGATCTCGCGGAACAGATACCGGTAGACCGTTTTCAGCTCGTCGTCGGACATCATTACGTATTTCGTGAATTTGGCGGGATTCTTCGTATCTTTGGTTTTCACCAGTTTCCCGGTCGCGCTGTCGTAGGAGCTGATCCCGTAACAGTCCCAGACGATCGAAAAGGAGAAGTCCTCCGGCATTTCGATCCCTTCGTTTTCGGGAGACGGCTCCCCCGCCGCGTGTTTGGTCACGCAGGACGCGAAGGAAAGCAGCAGGAGGAAAGCCGCGGCTAAAGCCGCGATCCGTTTCACCGTCATTCGCTTTTCTCCCCCTTTCCGTCGGCAGGGTCCTCCTCCGGTTTTTCCTCCGCCGCGCGCTTTGCCGCCTTTTCCTTTTTCATAAAGATCACGGTAAACACGACGGCAGCACAGAGGATCACGGCACAAAGGATCAGAAAGAACAGATCGGCATTCCCGCCGCCCGCGGGGCTGTTCCCGCCGGGGAACGTGTCCCCGGGAAATACGACGTCAAGAAAGACCGTTTTCATTCCCGCGGTCCTCCTTCAACGCGCTTTCCTTCTTTTTCTTTCTTCGGATGAGAAACACGATGACGAAAGCGATCGCCGCGCAGAGGATGATCCCGCCGATCACGATGGGGAGGATCTGCGACGCGATCACGCCGATGATCTCGATCGGGGAAACGACAGCGTCAAGAAACAGCATGGTATGATTCCTTCCTTTCCGATAGACACGTTAAAACAGGAGAAGTCCCGTGAAATACGAGAGCGCGTTGACACCGAGTGAATAGAGGAAGCATTTTCTGCGGCTCTCTTCCAGAAAGACACGATAGAGCCCTGCCTCGGCAAAGACGGCAGAGAGCTCAAGGAGCGCGACCGCGGCGCCGTAGACCGGGGACGGCACGCCGGGGTGCCGCAGACCGAGCAGGATCAGATTGAGCAGCGGATTGGTCGCCGCATTGCAGACCACGCTTGCCATCAGCCGTTCCCAACGCGGCTGAAAAAGCAGGGCGGGGATCGCCTCGACCGCCGTCGTGACGGTCAGCGCGAGCGCAAGCGCGGTCAGCGTTCCCATGTTCATCCGTTTTTCCTCCGGAAGCAGACCGCAAGCGCGCCGGATGCGAGCAGGGCAAGCAGAGTGACCGTGATCCCCTGCGCGAGAACGCCGTGCGGAACGATGAAGAAGGCGGGCGCGACGCCGACGAACAGAGCGACCGTCGTGATCCCGAAGGAAAAACCGGGAACGTCGGGGAGCCGTGATACGATCAGCGCAAGGGTGATCGGCATGGTCATACTGAACAGCATCACGCCGATCAGAGAGACGAGCGCCGCTTTATCCCCGAACACGAGGAAGGGGATCGAAAACAGGAGGCTGAAAACGCCTACTTTTTTCACGCCAAAGCGATCGGCAAGAACGCCGCCCGCCATTTTGCCGATCCCCATGACCGAGAAGAGCAGCACGTTCAGCGTCACGGTATTGTTCCACGACATCGGCACGGCGTATCCGATATAGGAGCGGCAGGCGGTCACGAAGAAGGCGAGGAAGATCAGACGGTCGGTCGGAAGCCCGGAGGGCGCCGTCCTCTCAAAGCCGTCCGCCTCCGCGGTCCGGTCAAGCCGGGACGGGAGCAGGAGCAGCAACACGAGTGACGCTCCCATGCAGAGGACGGGGAAAAGCACGGCAAACTGCCGGCCGCTCCTGCCGATCAGCTGTCCGAGGATCACGCCGAAGGAACCGCCGCCCACGAACAGCGCCGAGGGAGTCAGCCTCCCGTCCGCGCCCCGCAGGGTCGCCTCCGCGCCGCTCACGTGGACCAGCGTGTTCCCGAGGGTCAGGACGACGAGCGCGGGGCCGTTCCACGGCAGAACGAGCGCCGAGAGCAGCAGCACGGCGCCAACCGCACCGAACTTCATACGCGGGAACCGATCGGCGAGCGCGCCGAAAAAGGGCTGCGTCAGAAACGCGAGCGCGTCAAACAGAAGCGTCACGCCCCACCACGCGGGATCCTCCGCGAAGCGGGAGAACAGAAAGAAGAAGCAGGTGACCTCGACCGCAAAATGCAGGTAGGCGTAAAGCCAGCCGACGGCGTGCGGGGAGAGGCGCTTTTCGTCGTCCATACCGGTTTCCTTTTACAGTTCGTTGACCGTGCCGATGAAGAGCGGCGTTCCGGTCATCGTATTGACGATCAGATAGACGAAGGGACGGTCCAGACGGATCTCGACCTCTTTTCCTTCGGGTTCCATCGCAAATTTTCTCATTTCGACCACCGTCACCGCCGCCGCGCGGGTCCCCGTGCGGGTCAACTCGATGCGGGTCTTCTGAAACGCGTCGGAAATATACAGTCCCGCGTCCGCGATCCCGGAGAAATCCGCGTTGCCGAAGGCGGAGACCGTGCCGAGTGACTTCAACGGCTCCTTCAGACCATATCTGCCGTTATAAGAAAATTCCGGCATCACGCAGGTCACCCGTGCCTCTTTTCCCGAGGCAAGAAGATTTTTCCAGCTTTCGGCGTTCAGCGAAGCGATCACGTCGTCCACCGTGTTCTTTCCGGTCGGCAGAAGTGCGACGAACTCGTATCTGCTGTCAGCGTAGGACTTGGTAAAGCCGATCGCGGTATCGCCCGTCAGGTAACCGCCCTCTTCAAAGCGCAGCATATCGACCTTCACCTTCGTTCCGTCCGCGTTCGTAAAGCGCTCTTCCCGTACCTGCGCGTCCTCCACCGCTTTTTCCCACGGCATTTCAAAAAGCAGCGCGTTCAGGAGAAACATCACGGCGGAAGGATCGGGTGTCTCGGTCTCGTTCATCAATTCCCGGATCAGCCCGTCGGTGCGGTCGTACGCCCACTTGTTGATATCCTTCGGGAGCGTGAGATCGAACGGCGCGGAGAAGACCTGCGCGTCGAAATAATCGGCGTTCTCCTGCAAAAACGCGGGTTTCACGAGAGGGGTAAAATCCTCCCGTACCCAGATCGAGTTCGCGGTCTGCACCTTTCCGTTTTCGCAGAAGGCGGGGAGAAGATCGGCAAGCTCCGCGAGCGCGGCACGCCACTTGTCAAGCGGCATCCCGAAGGTCTTTTCCATTTCGGCAAGCGTCTTCCCTGCCGCGCCGTTTTCGACGAGCGTAAGGCAAAGGGCTGCGGAAAGCGGCGAGAGCAGCTCGTTGTTTCCGTCCTCGTTCCCGCCCGCGGCAAGGCAGGCACGGAAGAGATCGAACGAAAAGCCGTTCAGCGCGTCGGTAAAGTCGGTCTCCGGGACCGGGCGCTGATAGGGATATTCCGCGAGAGGACGGGCCCGTTCGTATGAGGCGGAGAGCAGCTTCGCGCCGATCTCCCCCTCCGCGGGCTGCCAGTCGTTTTTACCTTCGGTCGTTTTTTCCTTCTCCGTGGAACCGCTTCCCGTGCAGGAAACGGCGGAAAACAGACAAAGCACGGCAAGAAGCGCGGTGAGGATCCTGCAAGCGTTCTTTTTCATCCCATTCTTTCCTTTCAGAGCTCGTTGACCGTGCCGATGAAGAGCGGCGTTCCGGTCGTACGGTTGACGATCAGATAGACGAAGGGGCGGTCCAGACGGATCTCGATCTGTTCCTGCGGCAGCGGCATTATGCTCTCCGCCGCCATTTCCCCGACGGTCACAGCCGCGGCACGGGTGCCGCTGCGCGTCAGTTCGATGCGGGTCTTCTGGAATACCTTTCCGACCCAAAGGAAGCCGTCCCAATCCGCCATCGCGGAGAAATCGGCGTCCTCTTTGTCAAAGGCGGAGACCATGCCGAGCGCGTTCAGCGGCGTCTTGAGGTCGTAGCTGCCGTCGTACGTGAATTCCGGCATCACGCAGGTCACCACCGCCTGCTTCGGGGAAGAGAACAGTTTTTTCCAGCTTTCGGCGTTCAGCGAGGCGATCACGTCGTCCACCGTTTTCTCTCCGGTGGGCAGAAGCGCCACGAACGAATATCTGCCGTCGACGTAGAATTTTTCAAAGCCGATCGCGGCATCGTTTTTCAGGTACGCAGCCTCCGTGAAATGCAGCATATCGACCGACGTCTGCGTGCCGCCCGCGTTCGTGAAAAGTTCTTTCCGCACGGCGGGACCGTCAAGCGGATTCTTCCACGGCATATCGAAGAGGAGGGCGTTGACCAGATACATCACGGCGTCCGAGTCGGGTTCCTGCGATTCGTCCAGCACCTTCGGGATCAGACCGTCGGTGCGGTCGTTCGCCCACTCGTTGACGCTCTTCGGGAGCGTGAGATCGAACGGTGCGGAATAGATCTGCGCGTCGAAGTAATCGGCGTTGTTCTGCAAAAACGACGGACGGACGCAGGGCGCGAACTGATCCCGGATCCAAATGGAATTCGCGGTCTGCACCTTGCCCTTTTCATAGTACGTGGGGAGAAGATCGGCAAGCTCGCCGAGCGCGGCGCGCCACTTGTCAAGCGGCATCCCGAACATCGTTTCCATTTCGGCAAGCGTCTTCCCCGCCGCGCCGTTTTCGATCAGCGAGAGGCAGAGGGCGGCGGACAGCGGCGAGATCAGCTCGTTCGCTCCGCTCTCGTTCCCGCCCGCGGCAAGGCAGGCACGGAAGAGATCGAAGGAAAAGCCGTTCAGCGCGTCGGTAAAACCGGTTTCGGGCATCGGCCGTTCCCACACGTCCCCGGCGAGATACCGGGTGCGCTCGTAGGCCGCGGAAAGGAGTGCGGCGCCGACCTCCCCGTCCTGCGGCTTCCACGTATCCTCCGCCTCGGTCGTGCGTTCCTTCGTCACGGAGGGAACACGCCCGGCGTAGGGATCTGACGCGTTTTTCGCGCACGCGACAGCGGAAAGCAGGCAGAGGAGCGCGAGCAGAGCGGTCATGATTCTGTATAAAACCTTATTTTTCATGTTTTTGATCTTCCTTTCCGTTTTTCTTTTTCGCCCCGGGCAGAACGAGGACCGTCACAAGCGCGGCGATCCCCAGGGCGACCCCGATCGGGATCAGTTCTTCCTTCCGGGAGAAGACGCCGTCGTAATACGCGGCGTGCCCGTCGTCCTTTTTTGGCGGCTGCGGCGTGTCCTGCGATTTTTGTGCCGTACCGTCATCCGTTCCGACGGGCTCCGCCGGCATCTGCCCTTCCCGATCGTTTTCGCCGGGTCCCACGTCTTTTCCCGTCTTTTCATTGTGTTCGGGATCCTGATCGTCTGTTTCCCCGGAGGGCAGGAGCTCTTCCCGTGTGTCCGCCGCTTCTCCGGGAGGCAGGATCTCCTCCCGCGTCGCTGCCTTCCCGGTATCGCAGTCGGGAAGGGAGGCTTCCGTATAGCCTGTCACGCTTCCCTCACCGTCGGCTTCGCCGTTCCACTCGTCCGCCTCGCTCATCTGCATGGCGGCGGGCAGGGACAGAAGGGCAAGGGAAACGGCAAACACCGCCGCGAAGCAGGCTGCCGCGGAAAGGACCCGGCGGAGCGGGAACCGGTGCGTCTTTTTCTCTTTTTCTTCTTTCACCGGCGTTTCTTCCCTTGCTTCGGCGATCAGATCCTCGTCCAGCTCGCCGATGGCACGGAAAAGCGTCTCGTTCGTGATCTTTTTCATCAAACGTAGATTCCCTCCTTTTCCAGATACTTTTTCAGCCGGTCTCTCGTCCGGAACAGCGCCGATTTCACTTTTGCCTCACTGATCGCAAAGCGTTTTGCGATCTCCTTCACCGAATCGCAGTAAAAATACCGGCAAACGAAGATCTTCCTTGCCTCCGCGCTCTCGCCGCGCAGAAAATCGCTGATCCGGGCGCCGAGTTCCATCCGTTCGGCCTCTTCGGTTTCCATACCGATCCCTCCCGTACATTCGTTGAGCTCCTCGAGGGAAAGCGCGTACTCTCCCGCCATCCGCTTCTCCGCCTGCTTTTTGCGGGCGAGGTCGATCGCGAGGTTGCGCGTGATCTTGCCGAGGAACGCGGAAAGATAGGCGGGGCGTGCCGGAGGGATGGCGTTCCACGCGCGGAGCCACGTGTCGTTGACACATTCCTCCGCGTCAGACGCGGAATCAAGGATGTTTTTCGCGATAGTGAAGCAATACGCGCCGTATTTTTTCTCGGTCTGCGTCAGCGCTTCCTCGTCCCGTCCGAAGAACAGTTCCACGATCTTTGCATCCTCCAACGTTCCCACCTTCTTTCCTTTCACTCATAATGACGGATTTTTCGGTGCCCGGTTTCGCGCGGCACGAATTTTTTGTTTTTTATTTTTTCCGATCCACGACGCGCGTGACCGTATCGAGGATGGCGCGCGCCGTCTCCTCCTCACAGCCCGCGGGGCGGAAGGAGGCGCGGGAAAGATCGGCGTCGGTCAGAAATTTCAGCCACGTCGCGGCGGCGGCGAATCTGCCGTAGGTGAGGGAAAGATGATACCCGTCACGGTTCAGCGACGTTCCGCCGTTTTTCACGTCGAAGGCGGGCACGGTCTCCCGCAGCTCCTGGATCACGTCCCCGGTCGGGATCAGCGCAAGCCCGGTCTCCGCCGCCGCGGCGTCGTTTGCCGCCGTGATCATTTCGTACATCCGGCGCTGATCGCAGCCGTAGGTCGGGAAGTCGCGGTGATCGGAGTCGATCTCGTACGCCCACGTCTTCTGGAGGCAGAGCCTTGCCCCGGGGCAAGCGGACCGGAACGCGGAAACGAGCTCGTTCAGATAGGGCTGATAGGTCTCCGCAAGCCCGGATCTTCCGCTCGCCTGCTGGGTCGTGATGATATCCCACTTTTCCATGGAAAGCGCCTCGGGAATGGAGATCTTCCGCTCCGTTTTCCCGTTGATCTCAAGGGAATACGCGGCGTCCCCCTCCTTCAGGTGCGCGGCGTGAACGTGCAGCGGGCAGCCGCCGATAAAGAGGTTATATACGTCAAGCCCGATCCCGCAGGAAAGCGCGAGCTCGTGCAGATAAGCGTGGGGGTCCTGCGAAAAACTGTTGCCGACAGTCAGAATTTTCATAAAGTTTGCTCCTTTGAAAGCTTTTTTTCATTATAACACAGTTTCTGCCGGAATTGCAAGAAAAAGCAGCATCTTTTTCGGTTTTTCAGCCCGAAAACGCAAAAAAGCCCGGCGAAACGCCTAAAAAGCGTGACGCCGGACAGTTTTATGAATGATTTCAAATCAGTTCCGAAATGCCCTTGCCGAACTTAGCGCCCCAGTTTTTGCGGAAGGAGGCAAGCTCCTTGTCGGTGCCGGGATGCGCGGAGAGGAGATCGAGCATTTCGGCGGCGTCATCAGACGTCACCTGTACGAAGAGCTTTTTCCCTTCGGTCAGTCTTCTCAGTTCTTTCAGCAGATTGGAAAGGGTCATTCCCTCTTCGATATCGCGGGCTAAAATGGTGGGGTTGGTCGTCACCCCGTCGAGCGGGTATTTTTTCAGCGCCGCTTCGACCAGAGCGACCTTTGCGCTGTCAAGATTAATTATCTTCTTTCGTTACTGTTTCGGGTCCAGATGGAACACAAAGATCGGGGATTCCTGCGTCATCGAAACGACGTAATTGACCTCGGTTTCGCCCGCAGGAATACGAAATTCATTCCAGAAGGCGTTCGGATTCATACTGCCGTCCTTTTTGACGCTGTTTGTGAGGATGACCGAACATTCCTCCGCGGGGATCCGGAAGGAAACCGTCTTTCCGTTTTTGACGGAGGCGACGTTCTTCCCGCCGACGAAGAAATAAAACGGAACCAGACTGCCCACAAAATTCTTCGGGCGCTCGACGTTCATTTTGCGGACGAACAGCGCCCCGTCGATCGGTGCCGTGTCCTCCGAAATCACGCGCATCGATTCGGGAACCGGTTTTTCAGGCACGGTTTTGCACTTCACGAGCGCGTAGATCAGAAGACCAAGTTCGATAAAGTGGAAAATGATCATGCCGATCAGCTCTGCGAGCAGTTCCGGCTCGAAGAACAGGATCAGATAGCCGATCATTGCCGCGGTATCTATGCCGTACGCGACCGTTCCGACGACGAACCAGCTTCTCATCTTCTTCGAGAAGAGGAAGGAGAGCAGGAAAATGACCGAAATTGCCGCCGAAAGCGCGGTGAGTAGGAAGAAGATTCCCATTGACCCGGTGATTTCCTCAAACACGATGCCGTATATGCCGAGAATATAAGAGTAGAACGGGGAAATGAAGAACATCATATTGAGAAAACGCATGAGAAGGGGTGTCGCAATGCCGATGATGAAATAAAGGATCAGGGAACTGCGTGCGGTCTGATAAGTGCTGTAATTTTTCAGATCATTCTGCGTCTGTGTCATGATTTATCCCTTTCCGGATTGGAAAACGAAGGGGCAGATTGATTCTCTTCCCCCGGTTTTCGATGATCAGTTTTCTGTTTCTTCCTTGTCACAGCAGGGATCGGGCTTGGGCTCGGGTTCGGGATGGCTGCCCTGCGCGGTCACGCTGCCGAGACCGGAGGTCTCGCTGAATACGACGTTCTTCTTCACGGATTCCACGATGTCGGTGGGAATGATCACCTTCGCCGCCTGCCCGTCGGCAAGCTTCATCATGGCTTCAAAGCGCTTCAGTTCCAGAACCGCGTCGGTGGGGTTAGCCGCGATCAGCGCGCGCAGACCGTCCGCCTCTGCCTGTCTCTGGAGGAGCAGCGCCTTGGCTTCGCCTTCCGCTCTTGCGATGCGGGCGTCGCGTTCACCCTCTGCGGAGAGGATCGCCGCCTGCTTTTCACCCTCGGCACGGGTGATGACCGCCGCCTTGTGTCCTTCCGCCTGGAGCAGCGTTTCGCGGCGCTCACGCTCCGCCTTCATCTGCTTCTCCATCGCGTCCCGGATCTCCTTCGGCGGGATGATGTTCTTCAGCTCGACACGGGTCACGCGGATGCCCCACTGGTCGGTCGCCTTGTCGATGATATCGGTCATTTTGGCGTTGATGACATCACGGGAGGTCAGCGTTCCGTCGAGGTCCAGCTCACCGACGATGTTACGGAGCGTGGTCGCCGTCAGGTTCTCCAGTGCGCTGATCGGGTTGACGGCGCCGTACGCGTACAGCTTCGCATCAAAGATACGGAAATACACCACGGAATCGATCTGCATCGTAACGTTATCCATCGTGATGACCGGCTGAGGCGGCGCGTCGAGCAGCTGCTCCATCAGGGTCAGTCTTTTTGCGACCCGCTCAAAGAACGGCAGCTTGAAGTGAACGCCTGCACCCCAGGTCTTGCTGTATTTGCCGAGGAATTCGATCACGTATTCGTGTGCCTGCGGCACGATCCGAAGACAGCAGATCAGGAGAATGACGAGGATGACGAGTACTGCAATTACAAAAGGACCCATAAGATTCGCCTCTTTCTCTTTTTATTTTGATCTATTTCATTATAGCATCCTTTGACTGCCGTGTCAAGAAAAAAGAAACGGAAGCCGACGGTTTTCGTTCCTTTTTCGGTTTGAGATTCAGGCAGCCAGCACGGTGATCCTGTTGTGCAGGATCTCGGTGATCAGGTCGATGATCCACGCCGCAAAGTCAAAAGGCGGGAAGAAGCAGAGGATACCGACGATCAGCGTGATGATATTCTTGTTCTCCACGAATCTGATGATGCGGTAGATCGCGCCGATGATCGCACCGAGGAAGATCTGAAGAATGATCTTGACGATCTTGGGCAGATCCTCGTAGGTCTTGGTAAGGTTCATTGGTTTCAATCTCCTTTCATAGCGTTCTTACAGATATCTCATATTATAACATAAGACGGAGAAAAATGCAAGTTTTTCGGATGATTTTCGTCTGTTCCCGGGAATTCCGATCATCAGCGGACCGTCACGGTCGCAGCGCAGCGGATATCCGCGGAGGATGCACCCGCCATGATTTCGAAGTCGCCGGGCTCCACGACCCACTTCATCCGTTTGTCGAGCAGCTTGAGATCGTCGAAGCCGAGCGTGAAGGTCAGCTTCTTTTCCTCACCGGGCTGCAGGGAAACGCGGCGGAACCGGCGCAGCAGTCTCGCAGGCGTCACGATCGTGCTCTCGACGTCATTGACGTAGATCTGCACGACCTCGTCCCCCGCAAGGTCACCGGTATTCTTTACGGTCAGAGATACCTCGAAGGAGGCGTTGCCGAGCGCGCGCGCCGTCAGGTCGGAATACGCGAAGGAGGTATAGGAAAGTCCGTGCCCGAACGGGAAGAGCGGAGCCGTCGAGCCCTCCAGATAGTTGAAGCTGCCGCCCGGATTTCTCGAATAGTAGCAGGGGATCATTCCTTCGTCACGCGGATAGGAGACGGAAAGACGTCCCGCCGGGTTCACGTCGCCTGCGACGGCGCGGACGATCGCGGCGGCACCGTATTCCCCGCCGAAGCCCGCGACGACGATCGCGGCACAGACCCTCGTCTCCGCGGAGAGCTCGATCGCTTTTCCGTTTTCGAGGACGAGGACGACCGGCGTTCCGGTCTCCGCGACGCGGAGGATCAGTTCTCTCTGCCTTCCGTTCAGGACGAGACGGGAACGGTCGGAACCCTCTCCGCTCGTCACGTTGTTGTCCCCGCAGACAAGGATCGCGGCGTCGCAGCCCTTTGCCATTTCCGCAGCCTCGCCGATCATATCGTCGATGTCCGCGTCGAGCGCCTTCATCAGGTGCGGCTGCCCGTCCACGTAATGCGTGGTCTCGCCGTTGCTCTTCGTGATGCCGCAGCCGTCGCACTGGCGGATCTCGGCGTCCGGGAAGCGCTTCTTCACCTCGTCGTAGACCGAGGCAATCGTGTAGCCGCGCACGTTCGACGTATAACCGCCGAGCTGCTGCTTCGCGGAGGAGGGACCGATCACGGCAAGCTTCTTCGGCGCCTTCAGCGGCAGGACGCCGTTATTCTGCAGGAGAACGATCGCTTCCTCCGCCGCCTTTTTCATCACGTTCCGGTGCTTTTCGCAGCGGATGATCTTTTCGTGTCCCGCTTCGTCGGTATACGGATGTTCGAACAGACCAAGTTCGAATTTCATCTTCAGGATGCGGAAGACCGACTCGTCGATATCGCGCTCCTGCAGCTTCCCTTCGGCAAGCAGCTCTTTGATGTCACGGTAATATTCCTCGGGAGAAATATCGCAGCAGCCCTGCATATCGAGACCGCCGGAAAGCGCCATGCGAATCGCTTCCTTACGGCTCTTCGTCAGATGGTGCGCGTCCACGAGGCGGTTGATCGCGCCCCAGTCTGCACGGGAGATCCCGCGCAGACCGATCCGCTCCTTGAGAACCTCTTTCAGGTAGTGCTCGGAGGTCAGGACGGGCTCGCCGTCGATGCTGTTATAGCACGCCATGACGTTGTAGGCACCGCCGCGGCGGATGCCCGCCTCGAAGACCGGGAGATAGCAGGTCTCGACCTCGCGCACGCCGACGCGCGCAGGGGCACAGTTCAGACCGCCCTCCGCGATCCCGTGGACGCAGTAATGCTTCGGTTCGGCGATGATGGCGTCCGGGCGCGAGATATCGCCCTTCTGCTCGCCCGAGATGATGGCGACCGCCATCTCTGAGGAAAGGTAGGTATCTTCACCGAAGGTCTCTTCCGTTCTGCCCCACCTCGGATCGCGCGCCACGTCAAGGTTGGGCGCGAGGATCTCGTGATGACCGAGAGAACGGGTCTCCCGCGCGATCCCGTCGCCGACCTCGCGCACGAGCTCGGGGTCAAAGGTCTGGGAAAGGGTCAGCGGAACCGGGAAGATCGAGCAGCCGGCGAAGGACAGCCCGTGCAGCGCCTCTCCGGTAAAGATGCAGGGAATTCCGAGCCGGGTCTCCTCCACCAGATACTTCTGGATCTCGTTCTTGATCCGGGGATAGGAATAGATATCGTGGATGTAGCCGATCCCGACCGATCCGATCGAGGAGCGGACCTTTTCCATATCGAAATGGTCGTCGTCCTCCGCGGTGCAGGTGAAGTACTTGGAACTGTTCACGGTGTATTCCACGCCGCGGATGATATTGATCTGCGCCAGCTTTTCATCGAGCGTCATCTCGGCAAGAAGGATTCTCGCCCGGAACTCGGGCGGCAGCGCGGGATTCTGATAGTCTTTCATCGTTTGTCCTTTCACGCTCATTCGGCGAGCAGGTGGCAGCAATTCCGGACCGCGGGATACACCTGACGGTAGATCCCGTAGAAGCGGTCGTAGATCTTTGCCTCTTCCGGGTCGAAGGAGGCAAGGTCACGGTAAGCGATCAGTCTGTCGCAGGCGTCCTCCACGGACGGATAGCAGCCCGCGCCGACGCCCGCGAGGATCGCGGCACCGAACGCGCCGCCGCCAGACGCGGGAATGGCACGGACGTCCGTATGATACACGTCCGCGATGATCTTCGCCCACAGCGGGCTTCTCGCACCGCCGCCGCAGAGGATCATTCCCGAGGTATCGATCCCCATGTTGCGGAAGATCTCGGTGCAGTCGCGCAGGGAGAACGCCACGCCCTCCAGCACCGCACGGATCATATCGGGCTTGCCGTGGATTGCCGAAAGGCCGAGGAACATCCCGCGCGCCGCGGGATCGAGATGCGGCGTCCGCTCTCCCATCAGGTAGGGGAGATAAAGAAGACGGTTCGCGCCGATGGGACTGTTCGCCGCTTCCTCGCACATCACGTTATACACGTCGGTATCCCGTTCCGCCGCGACGGCGCGCTCGGTCTCACAGAAATTGTCGCGGAACCAGCGCAGCGACAGTCCCGCCGCCTGCGTCACGCCCATGACGTGCCACATTCCCGGTACCGCACAGCAGAAGGTATGCACTCTGCCGCCCTGATCGGCGACCGGTTTTGACGTGTGGGCGAACACGACGCCGGAGGTACCGACGGTCGTGAAGGCCCTGCCCTCCCGGACGACGCCGGTCCCGACGGCAGACGCGGCGTTGTCACCGCCGCCGCCCGCAACGGG
>JAZLIW010000030.1:0-31571 GCA_045617585.1 Eubacteriales bacterium | reverse complement strand
TTGAATCAGATGTTCTTATCCTTGTTGAACGGACGGCGGGGACGGACGATGGTGTCGCCCTCGGGAGCGCCCTCGGGACGGGGAAGCGCATCCTTGCGGGAGAGGTTCATTCTGCCCTTTTCGTCGGTGCCGAGGTACTTGACGGTCATCATATCGCCGACCGCGCAGACGTCCTCGACCTTCTCAACGCGCTTGAAATCAAGCTTGGAGATGTGGACCATGCCTTCCTTGCCGGGCGCGAACTCGACGAAGGCACCGATCGGGATGATGCGGGTGACCGGACCGGTATAGACCGCGCCGATCTCGGGCTCGAAGACGATCGCCTTGATCATCGCCTCTGCGGCGAGACCGCCGTCACGGTTGACCGCGGCGATGAAGACGGAACCGTCGTCCTCGATGCTGATCTCGGTGCCGGTATCCGCCTGGATCTTCTGGATGACCTTGCCCTGCTTGCCGATGACGTCACCGATCTTCTCGGGGTCGATCTTCATGGAGATCATCTTGGGCGCGTACTTGGAGACCTCGTCACGCGGCGCGGGGATCGCCTTGAGCAGGACCTCGTCGATGATATAGTCTCTGCCGCGGTGAGTGGTCTCGAGCGCTGCACGGATGATCTCGGGGGTCAGACCGTCGATCTTGAGGTCCATCTGGATGGAGGTGATGCCCTTGTGGGTACCCGCGACCTTGAAGTCCATATCGCCGTAGAAGTCTTCCAGACCCTGGTTATCGATCATGGTGGTCCAGGTGCCGTCGTCCTCGGTGATCAGACCACAGGAGATACCGGCAACCGGCGCCTTGATCGGCACACCTGCCGCCATCAGCGCGAGGGTGGAGCCGCAGACGGAGCCCTGCGAGGTGGAACCGTTGGAGGAAACGACCTCGGAGACGCAGCGGATCGCGTAGGGGAACTCCTCGACGGAGGGAAGGACCGGAACGAGGGAACGCTCTGCGAGCGCACCGTGACCGATCTCACGTCTGCCGGGAGAACGGACGGCCTTCGCTTCACCGGTGGAGTAACCGGGCATATTGTAGTGATGCATATAGCGCTTGGTGGTCTCTTCGTCAAGACCCTCGAGCGACTGTGCGTCGGTGATCGGGCCGAGCGTGCAGATCGTCATGACCTGCGTCTGACCGCGGGTGAACAGACCGGAGCCGTGGGTGCGGGGCAGCAGGTCGACCTCGGCGGCGAGCGGACGGATCTCGTCCATGCGTCTGCCGTCGACGCGCTTCTTTTCCTCGATCAGCCAGCGGCGGACGATCTTCTTCTGGAGCTTGTAGATCAGCTCTTCCATCTGCGCCTCGATCTCGGGATATTCCTCGGAGAACTTCTCGACGATCGCGTCGCGGATCGGGATCATTCTGTCGTCACGGACGTTCTTGTCGGGCGTGTCGAGCGCGAACATCAGGTCCTTTTCGCAGAAGGCGAAGACCTTATCGAACATATCGTGGTCAAGCTCGCACTTCGGGTAATCGAACTTGGGCTTGCCGATCTCGGCGATGATGCCGTTGATGAAGACGAGCAGCTTCTTGATCTCCTCGTGCGCGAGCATGATGGCGTCGAACATCTCGTCGTCGGAGACTTCCTTCGCGCCGGCTTCGATCATGACGACCTTCTTCTCGGAGGCAGCGACCGTCAGCTCGAGGACGGACTTTTCTCTTTCTGCCGCGTTCGGGTTGATGACGTACTTACCGTCGACCATGCCGACGAAGACGCCGCCGATCGGGCCGTTCCACGGGATATCCGAAACGGAAAGGGCGATGGAGGCACCGATCATACCGATGATCTCGGGAGAGCAGTCGGGATCGACGGACATGACGGTCAGGTTCAGGACGACGTCGTTGCGCAGATCCTTCGGGAACAGGGGACGGATCGGGCGGTCGATGACACGGGAGGTGAGGATCGCCTTCTCGGAGGGCTTGCCCTCTCTCTTGAAATAGCCGCCGGGGATGCGGCCGACCGCGTACTGTCTCTCTTCGAAATCGACGGACAGCGGCAGGAAATCGATGCCGTCACGCGGCTTTGCGGACGCAGTCGCGGTCGCGAGGATCGCGGTCTCGCCGTAGCGGATGAGGCAGGAGCCGTTGGCAAGACCTGCGACCTTTCCGGTTTCGACCACGAGGGGTCTGCCGGCGAACTCATAGCGGAATACCTTGTAGTTTTCGAACATTTTTCTTTTCCTTCTTCCTTCTTCTTGACTTCTTTTGCGTAAACGCAGGAATGAGGAATAGGGAGCCCTCCGGGACTCCCGATTCCTCATACCGAATGGATTACTTTCTGATGTTGAGCTTCTCGATGATCGCGCGGTATCTGTTGATATCCTTCTTCGCGAGGTAGTTCAGCAGGTTTCTTCTGTGACCGACCATCTTGAGCAGACCGCGGCGGCTGTGGTGATCGTTGTGGTTGAGCTTGAGGTGCTCGTTCAGCGCGTTGATGCGGTTGGTCAGGATCGCGATCTGGACCTCGGGAGAACCCGTGTCGCCCTCGTGAATGGCGTTCTCGGTGATGATCTGGAGCTTTTCTTCTTTCAGTAACATGGTTTTTCACCTCATAATAATATTATTTGCCATCCGTCTCAGCGAGCGGTTTGGTGAAACCGGCACTGCCGATGTTCCGCAGACCGGGTCCGGCGGCATAACAACTGAATTATAACATGACGGGAGGGTTTTGTAAAGAGAATTTTCAATATTTACGAAAAATTCATAATTCCGGTCACATCGGGAAGTTCGAGGGGTTCCAGCGGATCAGGTTGGGCGCCGACGCCTCGTAGTAATAGGAGAAGGTCTCGCCGTACAGGATGGCGTTCTCGTAGGCGGTGCGGGACGCGAGGTTGACCGAGGTGTAGTTATCCGAGCTGATCATATAGCCGAAGTCGCAGAACATACTCCCGCCGAGCCGCCTTAACATCCAGACATCGTCGGACGACTGGAGCGCGTCGCGGAGCGCTGCCGTGATGAAGGCTTCCCGCATCACGTTTGGGGAGGCGGCGTTGAGCGCCTGCAGGATGAGACCGGTATATTCCTGGCTCGCCATCGTGCGGATGGCGGTGAAGAGCGTCTGCCGGACCTGCAGGGAAGGGTAGCTTTCCTGTTCGGCAAGCAGCTTGGGCAGAGGCAGGATCCCCCACGAAAGACCGGGGCGGTTCATCTCGAAGAGGTATCTCGCTTCCCCGATGAAGAACGCGGCTTCTCCGCTGCGGAACGCCGTCAGGGGATCCGCTTCTCCGTTTTCGGGGCGGATCTCACCGAGCGTGCGCGTCATGACGACCGCTGCCTCGACCGGGGAACGGTCCTCGTAGGCGATCGGGTGCGCGCCGTAGCCGGTGTTCAGCAGATTGGAGCCGGAGCAGGCGAGCGCGAGGAACCGGTCCTCCGGCAGGGTGTCCGAGTATAAGACCCCGTTCTCTCCCGCCGCCGCGAGCATGGCGTCCCACGTCCAGTCACCGGTGCGGACGAGAGACGCGGGATCCGCGTCGCCCGTCAGGGACTTATTGTAAAAGACGCAGTAGGTGTTTTCGATATCGCGGTTGGCCTCTCCGGCGACGGCGAAGGTGTAATTCCCCGCCGAGCACTGGCTGACGCAGCGCTGATCGAAATAGGGCGCGGTATAGTCGGTATAGGGGAGGGACTGCAGGTTGACGACGACCTTGTCCCACGCGAACAGCCCGATGCCGTCGTCCTTATCGAACTCGATGAGGTCGCCGATATAGTCCTCGCTGTAACAGGCGTTGCGCAGCTCCTCGGGCAGGGTCGCCTCCTCCATCGTATAGACGATGAGGCTGACGTTGTACTTGTTCGTGACCGCTTTGTTGCGGCGGTATTTCGCAACGTCGACCGGGGCGTTCGCCTCCTCCTCGCCGAAGGAGGGGAAGAGGAAGTCCGGGGTCGAGGTGACGATGCGGAAGAGGCAGCCCTCCATGTCGCAGTCGTAGAGCGCCGCGAGGGTGTCCGCGTCCTCCTTTTCCCAGTCTGCCGTTTCGGCGGCGGGCGGAAGGGGAACGGTCTCCGGCGGGAGCGTGCCGGGCTCCGTTTCCGGTCCCGGCTCCGGCGGGAGCGTTTCCGCCTCGGTCAGGGAGATCACCTCGTCCGGACCGTGGATGATGACGATCCCGCAGGAGGTGAGGAGCAGGGAGAGGAGCAGGGCGGCGGAAAGAAGCGCCGCCGGCTTCAGATCAAAAATCTTTTTCATTCGTTTTCTGCCGCACGTTTGTAGGTGGTACCCTGCGGCGTGTCGATCAGAAGGATCCCGCGGTCGGCGAGCTCCTTGCGGATGCGGTCCGCCTCCGCGTAGTTCTTTTCCTTCTTTGCCTGCGCGCGGAGGGCAATCTGTGCCATGATCTCGGGATCGGCTTCCTGCGCTTCGGCGGAAACGGGCGCTTCTTCGGTGACCGGCTCCTTGTCCAGATCGAGCGCGGTCACGGTATCGAAGTCGAGGATCAGGCGGTAGATCTCGTCGGAGGGCGTTTTGAACTTTGCGAGCTCCCAGAGGACGCCGAGCGCCTTCGGGACGTTGAGGTCGTCGTTGATCGCGTCGTCGAAGCGTGCCTTGAAGGAGGCGAGCATCCTCTCGTTCACCTCGCCG
Organism: Eubacteriales bacterium; assembly: GCA_045617585.1. Taxonomy (GTDB): domain Bacteria; phylum Bacillota; class Clostridia; order Oscillospirales; family CAG-272; genus CAKRZE01. The sequence goes on along the minus strand of JAZLIW010000030.1, from coordinate 26,992 downwards.
GTGCCGCCCTTGTGCTTCATGACCGCGGCGCGGAGGTTGGCAAGCGACTTTTTCGCGCTGGTCAGACCCTCGAAGGTGAAATTCAGCTTCTGATGATAGTGCGCGTTGAGGCAGAGATAACGGAAGTCGAGCGGGGAATAGCCCTTTTCCTTCAGCTCCGCCAGCGTATAGCAGTTCTTCAGGCTCTTGGACATTTTGCCGCCGTTGACGTTCATGAATTCGCCGTGCATCCAGAAGCGGACCGTCTCGTGACCGAGGTACCCGAAGGACTGCGCGATCTCGTTCTCGTGATGGACCGGGATGTGGTCGACGCCGCCCGTATGGATGTCGATGTATTCCCCGAGGAATTTCAGCCCCATCGCCGAGCACTCGATGTGCCAGCCCGGATAGCCCATGCCCCACGGGGATTCCCACTGCATGATGTGTTCCTTCGGCGCCTTCTTCCACACCGCAAAGTCGGCGGGATGGCGCTTCTCCTCGTTGACCTCGACGCGGGCGCCTGCCTGCTGCTCGTCGAGATTGAGGCGGGAAAGCTTGCCGTATTCCGGGAACTTCGAGATATCGTAGTAGATACCGTCCGAGGTCTCGTAGGCGAAGCCGTTCTTCCACAGACCCTCGACGAACCCGATCATCTCGGGGATGTTGTCGGTCGCGTGCGGGATCAGCTCCGGGCGGTCGATGTTCAGGGAGTCGATATCGCGCAGGAAGACCTCGGTGTAGTGCGCGGCGATCTCGTACGGCGTCTTCTTCTGTTCCTTTGCCGCCTTCGACATTTTGTCCTCGCCGGAGTCGCCGTCGGAGGTCAGGTGACCGACGTCCGTGATGTTCATGACGTGCCGCAGCTCGTAGCCGTTCCGCTTCAGCGCACGGCGGAGCTCATCCATGAAAATATAGGTGCGCATATTGCCGATATGCGCGTAGCTGTATACGGTCGGCCCGCAGGAATAGATCCGGACGAGATTGCCCTCCCGCGGCGTGAATTCTTCCTTTTCGCGTGTCATGGTGTTGTAGAATTTCATTTGCGTTCTCCTGTCACGCCCCGCTTTACGGGACGGTTTTGATACTGATACATCTTTTATTATATCGCATCTTTTCGGGTTTGTAAAGGCTTTTTTTCTCCGAAAAAGCCCGTCAGTCGTAAACTATCTGTGAAAAAGAAGAAAAGCGGAGCGGCAAAAGAAGAAAAAAGCAGGAAAAAGAATCAAATCCTGCATTTTTCCACTTGACAGAAAGAAAAACTTCCTCTATAATAAAAATTGTGTGCCGTTTTCCGCAGGGGCGGAGAAGCGGACGCGCAGAGAGAGCCCGGCACCGTACCGGAAACGAACGGAAAGAGACCCCGGCAGAACGCCGGTTTCATCAAGTCGGAATCACGTCATAATAGATAAAGGAAGGGACCGCAATGAAAAACGATCTTCTGAATCAGATCCAGCGACGGATGCCGTCCATGTCCAAGGGACAGCGCGCCATCGGCAATTACATTCTGAGTTCCTACGATAAGGCGGCGTTCATGACCGCCGCAAAGCTCGGCAAAACGGTCGACGTCTCCGAATCGACGGTGGTCCGCTTTGCCACCATCCTCGGCTTCGAGGGGTATCCCGAACTGCAGGATTCACTTCAGGACCTGATCCGCAGCAAGCTGACCGCAGTCCAGCGGATCGAGATCACGAACGACCGCCTGGGCGACGGAGATATCCTGCGCCGCGTGCTCAACTCGGACGTGGAGAAGCTGAAATCGACGCTCGACGAGATCGACCGCGAGGACTTTGACAAGGCGGTGCGCACGATCATCGGCGCGAAGGATATCTACATTATCGGGATGCGTTCCTCCGCGGCGCTCGCCAACTTTCTCTGGTACTATTTCCGGCTGATGTTCAACCGGGTGCATCTCGTGCAGACGACCTCGGGCAGCGAGATCTTCGAGCAGATGCTGCGCATCGGAGAGGGCGACGCCGTGATCGCGGCGTCCTTCCCCCGCTATTCCAAGCGCATCATCAACGCGGTGGACTTTGCCAAGGCGCAGGGTGCCTCGGTCATCGCGCTGACCGACAGTGCGACCTCGCCGATCGCGGTGAACGCCGACTGCCTTCTGACCGCGAAATCGGATATGCTCTCCTTCGTTGACTCGCTTGTCGCGCCGATGAGCATCATCAACGCGCTGATCGTCGCCATCGCGAAGGCGAAGAACAAGGAGCTGGAGGAGACCTTCTCCCGCCTCGAGGAGATCTGGGACGAGTACGAGGTCTACGACAAGGACAACCAGAAATGAAAGAAACGCCGTATATCGCCGTGATCGGCGGCGGTGCCGCCGGGCTGATGTGCGCGGCGACGCTCTCGTCGCTCGGCGTTCCCACCGTCCTGTTCGAGCGCAATCCGAAGGTGGGCAGGAAGCTGGGGATCACGGGGAAGGGCCGCTGCAACGTGACCAATCACACCGACGCGGCGGGCGTCATGGCAAACGTGCCGGGCAATCCCCGGTTCCTGTATTCCGCGCTGAACGCGTTTTCTCCCGCGGATACCGAGGCGTTCTTTGAAGCGCGGGGCGTCCCGCTCAAGACCGAGCGCGGGAACCGCGTCTTTCCGGTCTCCGACCGTGCCGCCGATATTGTCAACGCCCTCCGGCACGCCGCCCGGTGTGAGACGGTCTGCGCGCGGGTCACGCGGATCCTGACCGAAGACGGCAGGGTCACCGGGATCGAGACCGGAGACGGGGTCGTCCGTCCGTTCCGCGCCGCCGTCGTCGCGACCGGGGGACTGTCCTATACCGCGACCGGCTCGGACGGGGACGGATACCGCTTTGCTTCCGACCTCGGGCTGAACGTGACGCCGCCCACGCCCTCCCTCGTCCCGCTCGTCGCCGAGGAAGGCTTCTGCGCCGAGATGATGGGACTGTCGCTGCGCAACGTCGCGGTCCGGATCACCGACAACGAGAAGAAAAAGGACGTCTATGAGGACTTCGGCGAGATGATGTTCACCCACTTCGGGCTGACGGGGCCGACGATCCTCAGCGGCTCAGCGCACCTGAACGCGATGAAGCCGGGAAAATATACCGTGCATATCGACCTCAAGCCCGCCCTCGACGAAAAGACGCTGGACAAACGGCTGCTCTCCGATTTCGCGGGGGAAAAGAACCGGCAGTTTTCAAACGCGCTCGGCGGGCTGCTCCCGTCGAAGATGATCCCCGTGTTCGTCCGGCTGACCGGCATCCCGCCGGAAAAGGCGGTCCATTCGGTCACGAAGGCGGAGCGGGAAAAGATCCTGCACCTGCTCAAGGACTTTCCGGTGACCGTGCGGTCCTTCCGCCCGATCGAGGAAGCGATCGTCACGCGGGGCGGCGTCTCGGTGAAGGAGCTGAATCCCGCGACGATGGAAGCCAGAAAGGTCCGCGGGCTCTATTTCGCGGGCGAGGTGATCGACGTGGACGCCTATACCGGCGGCTTCAACCTGCAGATCGCCTTTTCCACCGCGGTCCTTGCCGCACGGAGCGCCGCGGCTGCTTACGCTTCGGAAGATGAGACGGACCTTTCCGGAAAAGAGGGAAGACCGGTGAAAACGGAAAAACCGGAAAAGAAAGAAAAAACGGAGAATCAGGAGAAAAAAATGTCGTATCAGATCGCGTTGGACGGCCCCGCGGGCGCCGGAAAGAGTTTTCTCGCGCGCTCCCTTGCCGCGCGGCTGCATTTCGTTTACGTGGATACCGGCGCGCTGTACCGTGCGGTCGGGCTGTACGTTTCCCGGCAGGGGATCGATAAAAACGATACCGAGGGGATCCTTTCCTGCCTTGGTCAGATCTCCGTCACGCTCGAATACGACGAAAACGGTACCCAGATCGTCCGCCTGAACGGGGAGGACGTCAGCGGTCCGATCCGTCTGCCCGAGGCCTCGATGTACGCCTCCGCCGTCTCCGCCGTTCCGGGCGTCCGGACGTTTTTGCTCGACACGCAGAGAGAACTGGCGAGAACGCATTCCGTGGTCATGGACGGGCGCGATATCGGCACCGTGATCCTGCCGGATGCGGACGTCAAGATCTTTCTCACCGCGTCGGACGAGGTCCGCGCGCAGCGGAGATACCTCGAACTGATCGGAAAGGGGATCGTGACCACCGTGGAAGAGGTGCTGAACGATATGCGCGTCCGCGACGAGAATGACCGGAACCGCGACGTAGCGCCGCTCGTCCCCGCTGCTGACGCGATCCTGCTTGACAACTCCGACCTGAACGGGGAGGAGACCGTCGAGGCTGCGCTGCGGATCATCCGGGAGAAGCTCGGATGACAGACTTTTACCGGAAGAGCTACCGCGCGACTGCCGGCTTTTTCCGCTGGTTCTACAAGCTGAAGGTGATCGGCGTGGAGAACGTGCCGCAGACCGGCGGTGTGATCCTCGCGCCCAATCACACGACCGACGTCGACGTGATCGTGGTCGCGGCTGCGGTCGGACGGCAGGTGCGCTATATGGCGAAGGCAGAGCTGTTCCGCGTGCCCCTGCTCGGAAAGCTGATCTCGAAGCTGGGCGCTTTCCCCGTGAATCGCGGGAAAAACGACGTCTCCTCGGTGAAGCAGACGCTCTCCCTGCTCGAAAGCGGGGAAGCGGTCGGTCTGTTCCCGCAGGGGACCCGCTGCCCCGGGACCGATCCGAGAGAGGCGAAGGTGCTCGGCGGGGTGGCGATGATCGCGTCCCGTGCCGCGGTCCCCGTGGTGCCGACGCTGATCCTGACGAAGAAGATGAAGGTGCTGCCGTTCCGCCGCACCTACGTGATCTTCGGGGAGGCGGTCACGCCCGGGACCTTGCGCGAGTGGTGCGGCGAGAGCGGAACGGGGTACCGTCAGGCGGCGGAACGGATCTTCGCCCGCGTCGGCGCGCTGCTCCCGCCCGATTACCGCCTGGGGACGCTGCCCGCCCTGCCCGGAAAAACGGAGCAGACGGATATGCCGGAAAAACCGGAAAACGGAAAGGATGAATGAGGATGGAGATCACGGTCGCAAAGAACTCGGGCTTCTGCCCCGGGGTCAAACGCGCGGTGGACCGGGTCCACGCACTGATCCGGGAAAAGGATGAGAACACGGAGATCTATATCCTCGGTCAGCTGATCCACAACCCGCAGATCATCGCGGAACTCGAGGAAAAGGGCGTCCGCACGATCGGCGCGGAGGACAGGGAAAAAATTCTTGAAATTTTTGAGGGCACGACCGGGAACAAAAAGAGCATCATGGTCGTCCGTACGCATGGGACCACGCGGGAGATGAGCGACCTCCTTCAGTCACTGTCCGCAAAGAAGCCCGCGTTCACGGTCTGCGATCTGACCTGCCTCTTCGTCAAGAAGATCCATACGATCGTCTCCGACCACAAAGACCTCGATCTCGTCGTTTTCGGGGACCCGAAGCACCCGGAGGTGCGCGGGATCGTCAGCCGCGCGGACGGGAACGTGCGCGTGATCTCGTCCTCCGAGGAGGTCGGAACGTCGGAAAACGTCGAAAAACCGACGATCATCGTCTCCCAGACGACGCAAAAGTTAACAGAATGGAAAATTTGTCAAAATAAACTGCGAAAAGTATATACAAACGCAAAAATATTTGATACAATATGCAATGTGACTGAAGAAAGGCAGACTTCTGCGGAGCAGCTTTCCCGCGAGGTAGACGTGATGATCGTCATCGGCGGAAGGGAGAGCTCCAACACCCGCCAGCTCTTCGCGACGGCGGAAAAAAACTGCCGGAGGACTTATTTTATCGAGTCCCCTGCCGAGGCGGGAACGATCCCGCTTACGGGAAAAGAAAAAATCGGAATTACTGCCGGCGCATCGACGCCGTACAGCAATATAGAGGAGGTTCAAACCATTATGACTACGATTGATGAAGCAATCAACCCCGTCGCGGAAGGCGACAAGAATTTTGCGGAACTGCTTGAGGAATCCTTCAAGACTTTAAATAACGGAGATATCGTACACGGTGTGATCGTTTCGGTCGGACAGAACGAACTGCACGTTGACCTGGGTGCCAAAGTGACCGGCATCGTGTCCTTCGATGAAATCACGGATGACTCTTCCGCGAAGCTCTCCGAGATGTTTAAGGTCGGCGATGAGATCGACGCAAAGGTCATCAAGGTCTCTGACCGTGACGGCGTTGCGACCCTCTCCAAGAAGAGCGTCGACGGGATCGCAAAATGGAAAGACATCATGGACGCTGCCGAGAACGGCACGATCCTCGAGGGCAAGGTCACCGAAGCCGTCAAGGGCGGCGTGATCCTCGTCCGCGACGGAATGAAGATCTTCATTCCCGCGTCCCAGACCGGTATCCCGAAGGAAGGCGACCTGTCCGTCCTCGTCGGCACCGATCAGAGAGTCAAGATCATCGACACCGATGAGAGACGCCGCCGTGCCGTCGCTTCCATCCGTGTCGTCGCCCGTGAGGAAAGAAAAGAACGCGAGGCGAAGTTCTGGGAAGAGATCGAGATCGGCAAGTTCTACACCGGTACCGTCAAGTCCATGACTTCCTACGGCGCGTTCGTCGACCTCGGCGGCGTGGACGGTATGGTACATAGCTCCGAGCTGTCCTGGAGACGCATCAAGCATCCCTCCGAGGCGGTTTCCATCGGCGAGACCGTGACCGTCTTCGTCAAGGACTTCGACAAGGAAGCAAAGCGCATCTCCCTCGGCTACAAGACCGAAGAGAACAACCCGTGGAACATCTTCACCTCCAAGTATCAGGTGGGTGACGTCGCGGAGGTCAGGATCGTCAGCCTCATGACCTACGGCGCGTTCGCCGAGGTCGTTCCCGGCACCGACGGTCTGATCCACATTTCCCAGATCGCGGACCGCAAGATCGCCAAGCCCTCCGACGTGCTGGAGGTCGGTCAGATCGTGAACGCGAAGATCATCGACATCGATACCGAGAAGCACAAGATCAGCCTCTCCATCCGCGCTCTTCTCGAGGCGGAAGAGGATGAAGCTTCCGAAGGCGAAGACAACGAGTAATACGCACTGCCCCGGCATCGGCTGTGAGCATCAGCGGCGTCACGCCGTTCTGCTCCCCCTGCCGGGGCATTTCTCTACCCGCGGACCGGAACGCGGGAAAACGACCGAAAGGATATTGACCTGAATATGAAAAGAACGATCTGTCTGCTCCTCACCCTGCTCCTGACCCTTTCCGCTTTCGCCTCCTGCAAGCCGGGCGGCGGTACGGAGGACGGGACCGATGAAGGAACTCTGCCGCCGGAGGACGAAAACGCGATGCTCGTGATCGGCGGCGGGACCTGCGCCTATACGGTGGTCCGCGCCGAAAACGCGAAGGACTTTGAGGTCGAGGCGGCGGTGGAGCTGCGCAATCTGCTGCGCGACACCTTTCTCGTCGACGTTGAGATCGGGACCGACTTCATCATGCGCGGGCAGGAGATGGATCCCGCGGCAAAGGAGATCCTGATCGGGAACACCAACCGCGAGGAATCGGTCCGCGGATACGAAGGGCTCGGCAAGGACGAGTACCGCATCGTCACGGGCGAGAACCGCATTGCGATCTGCGGCGGGAGCGAACGGGCGCTGCGGCAGGGGATGGACGTGTTCTTCGGGAAATACGCCGACCTTGAGGCAAAGAGCTTCTCCGTGCCGAAGAACGCCTCGTGGAACGGGGAATACGTCTATACCAGCAAGGCGGAATACACCGGCGAGACGCTGCGCGTGAACATGAACGACAAGTATCTCGGCGGCGGGCAGTTCATCACGAAGCTGTACACCGAGGGGCTGGGGCGTGCGCCGGAAGGGAAGGAGTACGCGGCGATCGCGAACGAATTCCTTGAGATCGGGATCGACGCGAGCAGCCTGCGCGCCGTCGTACAGGATTTCTTCGCCTCCGAGGAGATGGCGTCGATGCACTATACGGACACCGAGGCGGCGTACGCCGTCTACCGCAGCGTTCTCAACCGGGATCCTACGAAGAAGGAGATCGCCGCGTTCGACGCCTCCGATCTTTCCGCCGCGGCGCTTGCCGCCGCCACGACCGCGGAGTTCACGATGCTGATCCCGAAGATCATCGCGGGCGGCTACTCGTGGGGGAAGAACAACGCGGAAAATTCGACGGGCGGGCCGGTCTATACCGCGTCCGAGGTCAATCAGATGCTGAAGGAGCAGAGGGTCGTCGCGCTGCCGCAGAACTCCCTCGTGCTCTGTGACGTGAATATCCAGGTGGGCGGGGGCAAGGTCCTGACCACCGAGGGACAGCCCGACAACTACCTGAAAATGGCGCGCTTCTTACGCACGAAGAACTACGGGGAAGCGGTGATCAATCTGGAGGGCAGCGCGACGCTGTCGCACGTCTGGGTCGACGGCAACCGCACCGGCGTCGGCAGAGGGGACGGCGGCAACGTCTACGTTGGCGGCAGTGACGTCGAGGTCATCGGCAACAAGATGTGCGATACGATCGGTCCGACCAATATGCCGGTGCTCTGCGTCATGACCGGGATCTACATCGCGGAGAACCTCATCACCTGCTATTCCTCCAACCACAACGACGGCTGGACCGACGGCATCACGCATCAGGGCAGAGGCATCATCGAGAACAACGCGGTCGTGGACGCGACCGACGTGCCGATCATCGTCTTCCGCGACTGGACGGGCGCGCCGCAGGACTCGATCGTCCGGAACAATAAGGTCATCAACACGGGCAACTCCGCGTACGCCGCCCTGCACACCGACGCGTGGCAGGACGAGGGGGACATGAGCTTCACCGGCTGCACCTTCTACGGCAACGAGATCTGGACCTCGTGGAAAACGCATTTCAATCTCGGGCTTTCCACCGCCTCCAAGGCGTGGTTCTCGCTCGGGAACGACGCGAAGGACGCCGCCTTCTACAACAATTACACGCCGGAGGGCACCTTCGCGGTCTGCGGCATCGCCATCGTCTCGGACGGCATGAACAACGCGGTCATGCGCGGCAATCAGCTGAACGTCTATATCGCCGATATCGCGGGGAGCCGCTTCGGCAATCATCTGGTCGCCGCCAATACCGCCGTCTATCCCGCCGATATCCAGGGGCCCTACGACGAGTGCGCGGTCCACACAGAGGACGAGTGCTTCATCGGTGACCGCATCAACGAGGGCGCGTCCGCGCTGACGCTGAAGAAAGCGGTCGTCTGGGAGGACTTCCAGAAGATCCCCGCGAAGATCGAATCACAGAAACACAGTCAGAGAAAGATCGGGTAAAGATCCCCGCCGATTTCCTGCCGGAGGAGAAAATGAAGACTTCTCCGGCAGAGAAAGCGCGGGGCGGGAAATTCCCGGGAAATTGCCGCGAAAAAAGAGGCTGCAACCCCTTGACAAAACGGGAGGAATGTGCTATACTCTTGCACATAGCGGAAGACGCAGACGTAGCTCAATGGCAGAGCGCTCGCTTCCCAAGCCAGATACGCGGGTTCGATTCCCGTCGTCTGCTCCATGTAAAAAACCTCATTTGTCTACCAAGACAAATGAGGTTTTTTACAACGAAATAAATCCCTTGCGGGATTTGTGAAATACGCTTCGCGCGTGAAATACGCCTGCGGCGTGTGAAATGCCTGCGGGCGTGGGGGGATTTATTTCATTTCACATCCGAGCAAAGCGAGGATATTTCACAATAGCGAGGCACGAGGCATTATTTCACATCGGCGTCAGCCGATATTTCACTTATTCTGTCCTTACCAACCGGCAGCAGTCGGAAGCCCGGCGGAAGCCGAGGGCTTTTTTGCGCAAAACCGGGTGAAAAGTTCACGAAATTGTGTTATAATGAACACGATCAGAATTTGTGAGGAACAAAAGAATGAATACATTCCATAAACTAAAAAGAACGAGGACGATACGTCGGATCATTGAATTGGCTGTCGCGATTTTGTCACTGATAGTACTTATTGCTTTCAATGTTTTGAAGGAAAACAGCAAGGTTGTTGAAAAAATAGAAGTTACTCCGTTTCTCTCTTATGACAATGTTCAATACACAAAAGATTACTCGGTTGGAATCTTGATTTCCGCCTTGCTCTTTGCGTTTTTTGCCTCAGTTCTTTTGGCTGATTTTTTAGTAACAAGGATATATTACAAGGAAATTGACGGAGAAATCGTCATTGTGTATAACGGTTTGGGATTGATTAAATTGTTGGTTAACGGCGAAGAAAAGGACGCTATGTTTTTCAAAGGGTATTTGGAGACAAAACTGAAAAGCGGAGTTACAATGATTGTGTCGCCGCAGTTCTTCATGTCGTATCATATTACCTTTTCGGATAACCGTCCGACAATCGACCTGTAAGTCAACTCAGAATTTGCGGAGGTAATCAAAAAGGCAGTTGTAGTCCCGATTCCTCTTATCAGGCGTACTATTATAATCAAAAAGTTAAAAGAATGCGGCGCAAATTCGCCAAAAACAGCAAAAACATTGGCAGAAGCAGGTGTAAATAATCCTAATCTCTTTTCGCATGTTACAGAGAAAATGATTGAACGTGGCGAGATTCACAGAACGTCAGACGGGAAGTATTATATTTGACAAACAAATCCCGGTTCGAGCAGGCAGACACACGTACCTTTTGGTCGCTTTTAGACATGAAAAAGACATCGTAAGGTGATATGATATTGGAGGGAAAAACAAAATGCGTTATTCGTTTCGGTTCGGGTTATTCGGAAAAAACGTCCGGATGTTCAGCGAAGGGAAAAGGGGGATCGTCGTCGAAAAAGAACGGCAGGTGGTCTGTGTGTACGGCACGGACGAGAACTACAATATCCTGTGTGCCGTTCCTCTCTGTCACCCGAAATACTTAAAGGGAGAGGAATATACCGTCGAGTTTGACGGGAATGACCGTGCGAAGGTATGCGTCGGCGAACTGCGGATCCTGATCGACTACGATGAGAAGAAATGTTCAAACAACAAGTCTCTTCTGTGTTACGGTTCGGACGACTGGGGGCAGGACGTCGGAGTCGAATGGAACGAAGCCTTTTGAGGCTTGGCGGAAAAAGAGAACCGCTTCACCCGTCATACGCCGATGAAAAAGGGTGCCCTGACCGGAACCGGTATTTTACCGGGTCCCGGGCAGGGCTTTTTCAATGAAAAAGCCCGCCGGAACGGCGGGCATGGGGGCGTGGGATAGGATCAGAAGCGGATCTCCGGGAGCTCGATGGGGCTGCGGGTCTCGGGCTCGGTTTCCGGTTCCGTTTCCGGTTCGGTCACGGGCTCGGTCACGGGTTCGGTTTCCGGTTCCGTTTCGGGATCGCGGCGCGGCTCGGTCTCGGGCTCGGGCTCGGTCGCGAGGGTCGTCTCGGGAGCGGATTCCGGCGGTGTTACGGGTTCGGTCACGGGCTTCGTCTCCTGTTCTGTTTCGGGTTCGGTTTCCGGGGGCGTTACGGGATCCGTTCCGTGATCGTTTTCCGGTTCGGTCTGCGCTTCGGTCCCGGCTTCCGTTTGGGGGAGCGTTTCCGCTTTTGTGTCGGCGGACGGGGCGAGGGACTCCGTTCCTTCGGTATCCCGAACGGGGAGGGAATCCGGCGCGTCGGTCTCGGCGCTGCCCGGCTTATCGTTCATGCAGGAAAAGAGCAGCACGAGGAGAAGGAGGGGCAGTACGGCGGCAAGCCGCCGGGCGGCAAGGCGCCGTTCTCTTCGGATTGTCATAATCGGTCAGGGTCTCCTGTTCTGCGGTCACCGCTGCGGTGCCGCGGACTTTTTTTCATATTATAACGGAAAGCCGCACGTTTTTCAAGACGGGAGGTGTGAATACCGTATGCTAAATATGAACGGAAAGTAAAAAATGATGTTTTTTGGCGTCGGGTGTCGCAATTGACGCCCTTTTTTGATATAATTATTTTGATTATGAAGAGAAAAAGACGCCCGGCAGAACCTGCCGCGGCGGGGAAACGACGGGATCCGCGATGATAAAAGCGGTGCCCGGGAACGAAGAAAGGACGCTTTCCGCAGTGCGGGAGCGGCGGACGGGACAGGAACATGAGAAAAGGAAAGAGAAAACTGAGTGCGGCGGTGCTGTACGGCATCGTCGTCCTGCTCGTGCTCTTCGGTGTGATCGCCGATTTTATCGGTTACCGGCAGTTCACGGTGACGCTGACCGAACAGTACGAGGAGACCGCCCTTGCCATCGCGAGGGAGGCCGCGGGAAAAGTCCCCGCCGACGCGGCGGAGCGCTTCCTGAAGGAAGGGAAGGACGCTGCCGGGTACGCAGAGCTGGAAAAGGAATTGCAGGGTCTTTGCGACCGGATGAACACCGAGTTCATCTATCTGTTCCGCGCCGACCGTGAGGACTACGGTCAGATCGAGTTCGCGTTTGAGGTCGTCAACGCGGAGAGCAAATTCGATCCCTATCCGATCGGGCACGTCCAGCCGACGACCAACGAGGACTACCGTTCCAAGTACCGCAAGCTGTACGAAGGAGGCACCGACTACGCGATCGTCGTCCGGGACGGCGGCGCGGTCGAGACAGGGTCGCATATCACCGTTCTGCTCCCGATCAGGAACGACGACGGGGAGACCGGGGCGCTTCTTGCCGTTCAGCGGCAGATGGACGCGCTCGGTTCCGCGCGCCGCCGCTACCTGAATTCCATCGTCATCGCCACGATCGTCCTGATCGCGGCGGCGGGGACCGGCTGGTTCTTCTTCCTCCGCAACCGCCTGCTCCGTCCGATCCGTGAGATCAGCGGCGAGGCGAACCGCTTCGCTGCGGACAACACTCTCGCGGAAAAGTCGCTTGCCGACCGCATCACCTATCACGACGAGCTCGGCGAACTTGCGCTGACGATCGACGAAATGGAGCGCAAGACGCTCGACTACTTCTCCTCCCTGAACCGGATCACCGTGGAAAAGCAGCGCGTGGACGCGGAACTGAACCTCGCGGCGGCGATCCAGGCGGGGATGCTGACCAAGGCGTTCCCGCAGCGGGAGGACTTTACCCTCTGCGCTTCGATGGACCCCGCGAAGGAGGTCGGCGGCGACTTCTACGATTTCTTCCTGCTGGATGAAAAGCGGCTCGCGTTCGTGATCGCGGACGTCTCCGGCAAGGGCGTGCCTGCGGCGCTCATCATGGCGATCACCAAGGTGCTGATCAAGAACCACGTGCAGATGGGTCAGACGCCGGAAAAGGCGTTCTACGAGGTCAACAACTTCCTCTGCGAGGGGAACGAGGCGGGCGTTTTCGTCACGGCGTGGATGGGCGTGCTCGATCTGCCGACCGGAAAACTGACCTACGTGAACGCGGGACACAATCCGCCGCTGCTCCGGCAGAAGAACGGGGCGTTTACCTATCTCCGCAGCCGTCCGGCACTGGTCCTCGGCGGGATGGAGGAGACGGAATACCGGGAGAACGAGCTCACGATGGAGCACGGCGACCGTCTGTTCCTCTACACCGACGGTGTGACCGAGGCTGCCGACCCGCAGAACGGTCTGTACGGGGAGGAGCGTCTGAGCGTGTATCTGAACGCGCATCCGGAGGAGGACCTGACGGAGACCCTGACCGGTCTGCGCCGGGACATCGACGCCTTCTCCGACGGGGCGTCCCAATTTGACGACATCACGATGCTCTATCTCGAATACGGCAAAAAAGAACCGGGTTCCCCGGTATGAATGCCGACCGTACCGTCGGTTTTCGGACCGAGGAAAAACCGTACGGTCCCCGCAGGGAGAAAAAACGGGTGCGGCGGAAGAAGACGCCGGACGCGGTCCTGCTCGCGGCACTGCTTTCCTACGCGGCGGGACGGCGGAGGATGGACAATCTGCCGCTCGCGGAGCGGATCCTGCGCCGGTATCGCTCGTACTGCGGTGCCGCCGACGCGGATCCCGCCGAGCTCGGCGCGTTCGCGCGGATCACGCGGCGCACGGCGCTCCTCGTCGGACTGCCTGCCGGGCTGCGCAGATATCTGACCGCGGTACAGCTGCCGGAAACGCGCACGCTGCGTGACGCGGCGCGGTTTTTCGCACGGTTTTATTCGGTGGGAGAACGGGAAGACGCGGCGATGCTCCTGCTTGACGGCGACTATCTGCCCGTTTCGCTGACCGGGATCGGTCCCGGGGCGCTCGCGGGGTCGGCGGCTGATCTGCGCTCTCTGCTCTCCGCCGTGATAGACAGCGGCGCGAAATACGTGATCCTTTCTCACGATCATCCGTCCGGAGACGCTTCGGTCTCTGCTGCCGACCGTCGGTCGACCGGGACGATCCGGGAACTGCTGCTCAGCATCCGCGTCGGGCTGATCGACCATATCGTGACCGGGAAGAACGGCTTCGTTCTGTCGGAGCATCCGGACGGAGCGGATCTGCCGTTCTCCGGGCTGCACGTCCCGTCGGAGCCCGTCCCGCGGGAAGCGCCTGGAGACGGGAACGGATCAAAAATGAAATGAAAAAAGGAAGCATCGAACTATGGAGACCGTGATCGCAACCTTCAATATCCAGCACTGCCGGAACTATCTGACCGGAAAGATCGATTATCCCGCGTTCGCGGCGGAGCTGAAGGCGCTGGACGCGGATATCGTCGGGCTCAACGAGGTCCGGGACGCCGGGGAGGCGCAGGGCTACGATCCGCAGGCGGCGATCCTCGCGGATGCGCTCGGCTACCGGTATTATTTCGCGAAGGCGATCGACGTGAACGGGCGGAATCCCTACGGCAACGCGATCCTTTCGCGCATTCCCCTCCGTCATGCCGAGACTGCCGTGATCCCCGACCCCGCGGAGCGGAAATACAAGGGCTATTACGAGACGCGCTGCGTCCTTCACGCCGAGACCGAGGACGGGCTGACCGTGCTGATCTCCCACTTCGGGCTCAACCCGGACGAGCGGGAGAACGCGGTGAGGACCGTGCTTTCTCTCTATCCCGGGAAAAAGACGGTCTTCATGGGGGATCTGAACGCGGTGCCGGACGATCCTGTCCTGCTTCCGCTCTTCCGGACGCTCCGGACGGCAGGCGGGGACTTCCTCACCTTTCCCTCGGACGAGCCGCGCGTCCGCATCGACCATATCTTTCTTTCCGACGATCTGACGCTTCTCTCGCTCGAACGCCCCGACCGGGTCGTTTCCGATCACCTGCCGCTGCGTGCGCGGATCGCCGTGCCGGACGGGGAAAACTGACGGGGGGGACGGAACAATGCTGGAGGAACTGTATTTCAGACGCGTCTTTTCGGTCAATCCGTTCCGTACGCTCTCTCTTCCGATGGGGGAGATGAGCTTTTACAAGGACTGGACCGACGGCAGACGGGGCGATCCCTATCCCGTGCTTGCCTCCGACGGGGAAACGACCGAGGAGGTCGGGGACGGGAGGTACCGCCTCCTTTCCCGTACGGGCGGGAGCGTCACGCGGCTGATCGGCGGCTTTTTCCCGTGGAATACCTACGATTTTTCCGTGTCCCGTCTGGAACGGGGGACGGTCTCCCTCGTGATTCCCTGCGCGGCGGAGGAGGGGGGACCGGTCTCGGTGACCCTTGACGCGGACGGCGGGATCGCACTGAAGGCGGGGGAGATCTCCCTTGCCGGTGCCCTTGAACCGGGGGAGGGATGGGCGTTTTCGGTCTCCTTCCGTACGAACGGACTGACGGTCCTTGACCGGAGGAAAAAAGGCAGGGCGGCGACGGTCTTCGACGCCGATCTGCCGGTGCTCGCCGGGATGCGGCGCGAGGCGGTCTTTTCCCGGACCGGGGCGGAGCTTGCGGTCATGCTTGACGCGGGCGGGGAAGCGATCCTTACGGAGGTGCGGGCTTCGCTCGTCTCCGGGATGAGCCACGCCGACCCGAAGCCGATCCGGTACGAGGACGGCACGGTCATGACCGAGGGCGGCAGGATCTTTCTGACCGTCAGCGCGCGGAACGCGAGCGGCAGCTATCAGAACGTTCTTTCGTGGATGCCGGGCACCTCCGACTTCCGGATGGAGGGCGCGCTGTTCTTCGACTGCGGGGACGGGATCTGGTGCGGCGACGTCGCCTCCTCGATCCTGTACGACCGGCGGGCGGGACGGTGGCTCCTCTGGGTCTGCGCCTTCTCGCACGGGCACCGGCTCGCGCGCGCCTCGTTCACAAACGACCCGCGCTACGGCGTTTCGGTGATCGACGTCCGCCCGATGGAATACGGGGCGGGGGATCCCGACGGGTTCGAGGCGTTTTCCGGGGACGAGGATCCCGACCTGATCTTCACGGGCGGCAAATGGCATCTCGCGGTCTGCCGCCTTGGCGCGGACGGGGGATATCATTACCTTCATTTCGTCTCGGACGATCCGCTCGACGGGTTTACGTTCGTTGATAAGACGGAGGGGAAGGAAAAGACGGGCGGGCTGTTCGTGAAATGCGGAACGGGCGTGGAATTCGTCTGCGGCTCCGACTTCGGTAAGCGCGCGGTCTACGACGTCTATCCGCTCGACGGCTTCGGCAGGGAGCCCGGGCACCTGCAATGCGATCACGACGACGGCGGCTTCCGCGGCTGGGGCACGGTCATGTATCTGCCCTGCGGCACGCGGTACCGGTACGTCTGGCTGACCTTCGACCGGCACAACAGCTCCGATTATAACTGGAGTTACGGAAATCTGTACATCTATGAAACGGAAACGCGGAAGGAGGGCGGAACCCTTTGATCACGAACGAGTTTTTGGGGCGGGAGGTCTCCCGTCTCGGCTTCGGCACCATGCGTCTGCCGCTGAGGGCGGACGGCAGCGTGAACGAGGAAGAGACCGCGCGGATGATCGCTTTTGCGATGGAGCACGGGATCAACTACTTCGATACCGCCTTCCCGTATCACGGCGGGATGAGCGAGATCGTGGTCGGAAGGAATCTGAAGGCATACCCGCGGGAGAACTACTGCCTTGCCTCCAAGTTCCCCGGACATCAGATCGCCGAGACCTACGATCCCTCGGAGATCTTTGAAAAGCAGCTGAAAAAATGCGGCGTCGATTATTTTGACTATTATCTCCTTCACAACGTCTATGAGCGCTCCGCGGAGGTCTATCTCGACCCGAAATGGGGCATCGTCGATTATTTCCGGGAGCAGAAGCGGCTGGGGCGCATCCGTCACCTCGGCTTTTCCGCCCACGGACGGGCCGACTGCCTCCGCCGGTTCCTCGACGCGACGGGGGACGCGATGGAATTCTGCCAGATCCAGCTCAACTATCTCGACTGGACGCTGCAGGACGCGAAGGAAAAATACGAACTTCTGACCGGGCGCGGCCTCCCGATCATCGTGATGGAGCCGCTCCGCGGGGGCAGGCTCGCGCGGTTGACCGAAAAGGAGCGCGCGGCGCTGCCGGACGGCGGAGATCCGGTCTCGCTTGCCTTCCGCTGGCTGATCTCAAAGCCGGGCGTGAAGGTCATCCTCTCCGGGATGTCGTCGTTTGAACAGATGCGGCAGAACGAAGCGGTCTTTTCGGAAGGGAAGCCGCTGACCGGGGAAGAGGAGGAGATGCTGCTTGCCCTCGCCGAGCGGATGAAGAACGCCGTCCCCTGCACGGGCTGCCGCTACTGCACCGACGGCTGCCCTGCAAAGCTGCCGATCCCGACGCTGATCGCGTCGTACAACGACCTGAAGTTCGGGCTGGAGGGCGCGCTGACCGCCTCGATGCAGCTCGACGCGCTCCCCGCCGACGCACGGCCGGAGAACTGTATCGGCTGCGGGAGCTGCACCGACGCCTGCCCGCAGAAGATCGACGTTCGTTCCGTCCTCGCGGACCTGAACGCCATGCTGCCCGACCTGCCGCACTGGGAGAAGATCTGCGCGGAACGTGCCGCGGCGGCAAAGCGGCTGGAGGAAACGCAGGGCGGTGCCGGCTGACGGGCACTCCCGGGAAGCGGTTTTGCTTCCCACGATCCTGATACGATAATTTTCCCCGTTTTCAGACGGGGGAACGGAGGAAACCATGAAAAAACGGCTTCTGTCATTTGTCTGCGCGGCGGCGGTGCTTCTAACGCTGCTTCCGTGCTTTACCGCTCTGCCGCTCGCGGCGGAGGAGGACCCGTACGCGCCCGTGACCGTGCCGCTCTTCGACTGCGACACGCCGTTCGGCTCCTGGGTGCCCGACACGGAGAACGCGCCGGACGGCGGGACCTGCCTGACCAAGGTCATGGGCAACGGCTCGGCGGACAGCATCGTGTTCGCCCCTGTGAACGGCGCGCTCGGAGACACGCTGGAATTCGAGCTGTACCTTTCCTCACTCGAGTATTTCGATATCCCGTGGGGCGACAGCCACCTGGAGATCACCTCCTCCGGCACGTGCGACTACGAGGAGATGAACTGGAACCCGAAGGACATCGAGAACGGCTGCGTGGGCGGCGCGAAGGTAGGCTGGAACCACGTCGTTCTCCTGATGCGGGATGCCGGCAAGGTGGCGCGGCCCGATCCGATCGATCTCACCCGCATCAATTTCATCCGTTTCTTCTTCGTCAATCCGCCGGCGCCGGTGGATATCACGGTCAAGATCGACAACTTCGTCCTGACCAACCGAGACGCGAAGACGAGAGACGAGCTGGAGAACGTCCGCACGCCGGGCGAGATCCCGCTCCTCCCCTGCAACGAGCCGTTCAGCGGCTGGACCGTGGACCGCGAGTACGAGATCGGCGGCTCCGCCTGCCTTTCCCGTACGGTCGGCACCGGCTTTACCGGCGGGACCTCCTTCGCTCCGGTCGACGCGGAGGACATGGACACGCTCTCCTTCTGGATCTGGGTCTCCGACCCCTCGTTCTTCACGCTCCCGTACCGCGGGGCGTCGCTCGAAATAAGCTCCTCCGGGACGTGTGACGTGAATGAGCTCGCCTGGTCCTTACCTGAGATCGGGCGGCACTGCATCGGCGGCGTGAAGACCGGGTGGAACCTGGTCCTGCTGCCCCTTTCCGAAGGATACAGGACCGGCGGTGATATCGATCTCCACGCGGTCAACTTCCTGCGCCTCTACTGCTACGAACCGGCGCAGCCCGTGGAGCAGACGGTGAAGATCGACCACTTCGCTTTCGTGCGGTTCGCCGAAAACGGGCTGATCCCGGCGCTGGACGCCGAGGAAATGACGCGCACCGATCACTCGGTGCCGCTGTACGGGTGCAATCTGCCCTTCGGTGAATTCACCGTCGATTACGGCGCCGCCCGTGCGGGCTCCGCCGCCATTTCGATGACGCTGAAAAAATCCTCGGTCGCGCAGATCGTCCTCCCGGCTCCGGTCAACGCTTCCGGGATGGACACGCTGGAATTCGAGTTCTACGTCTCCGATCCCGCGCTTTTCGGCCTGTACGGACAGAAGGGGATGAACTCCGGGCTGGAGCTTTCCTCCGCCGGACAGTGTGACAAAGCCGAGGTCTCGTGGAATCTGGTCCAGATGCGCGACTTCAACCGCGGCGACCCGATCAAGGCGGGATGGAACCATATCGTCCTGTATCTCGACGAGGCGGCGGCGTACGACGGGGGCGCGGGCAAGTTCAACGTCGGCGCGGTCAACTTCATCCGCGTCTTCGCAGTGAACGAGGCGAGCGACCCCGGGATCGTCGTCAAGTTCGACAACTTCCGTCTGACCGACGTGCATATCGGCGCGGAACGCGCCAACCGCGCCGCGGCGGACGAGGTCATCTCGATGATCGACGGGATCGGTGAGATCACCTATCGCAACCTGAACAGCAAAAAGACGATGGTCACGCAGATCCGCGCTGCCTACGAGCGGCTGAGCGGGGAAGCGAAGGTGCTGGTCACCGAGGACAGCCTCACGATCCTCCGCGCCGCCGAGGACGAGATCTTCTGGCTGACCGAGAATCCCGAGACCGAACCGTCCGAGACCGAGCCGGAGACCGTCCCGCCCGAGACCGAGCCGGAGAACGTCCCGCCCGAGACCGAACCGGCGGCAGACGGACCCGCGGCGAAGGGATATCCCGTCTCGCAGAAGACGGCGCTGATCTCCGCGGTGCTCGTCTCCTTCGTGATCTCCGCGGCGGCGTATATGACCGTCGTCGGGAAAAGAGCCAAAGCAGCCGACTGAATGACCGGACGGCGATCTGCCGATTTGTGCAGATCGCCGTCTTTTTCGTGAAAATCCCCAAAACCCGCCGCCGATACTGTTCACGGCGGAAAAAATATGGTAAGATAGGATCGACCCCGGAAAAAACGCCGAAGAAAGGATGTCCCCGCACCGCGGGGACGCTCCCGGGATACGGGAGAAGGGGAACGGATATGAGTGAAACGAAAACCGCGAAAGACGGAAAAAAGATGTGCCTGATCCCGGGAGGGACCTTCGTCATGGGTTCCGAGCAGGGATACCCGGAGGAGAAGCCGCTGCACGAGGTCAGCGTCGGCGCCTTCTGGATGGACGAAAAGCCGGTGACCAACGGTGAGTTCCGTGCCTACTGCGACGCGGTCGGACGGGGATACCCCGGTTCGCCCCGCTGGGAGGATATGCCCGGTTATTTCCTGAATTACCCGGACTACCCCGTGATCAATATCTCCTGGGGCGAGGCAAAGGCGTACGCCGCGTGGGCGGGGAAGCGCCTGCCGACCGAGGCGGAATGGGAATACGCCGCCGCGGGCGGGCTGGTCTCTCCGGTCTATCCGTGGGGCGACGAGCCGCCGACCGGGAAAAAGGTCAACTTTGCCGACAAGAATTCCGAGTTTGAGTGGCGCGACAGCGCGCAGAACGACGGCTACCGTCACTGCTCTCCGGTCGGGAGCTACGCGCCGAACGGCTACGGGCTCTACGATATGGCGGGCAACGTGTTCGAGTGGGTGGAGGACTGGTTCTTCCCCTATACCGATACCGTACACGATCTGGAGCAGTTCAAGGACGGGTGGGGCGGCTCCCGCGTCTGCCGCGGCGGCTGCTATCACTCCCCCGCGAAGGACCTCCGCATCGCCAGAAGAAGACAGATCCTCGGCGGCGGCGCGAACGCGTCGGTCGGGTTCCGCTGCGTCGCCGACACGGAGGGCACCGTCCACGTCGAGAAGGACCGCCTGCAGTACAAGACCTCCGCGAAGGGCTGGGACGAGCAGCTTGACAAAATGTCGGTCCGCATCCCCGACGGGCAGGAGCTCTGCATCGGCATCGGCGGCGCGAACCCCGTGGAGCTGCGCCGCTTCCGCAACATGGGCGTGACCTCCGTCGAGCAGTACGTGACGTGGGAATCCTGCGAGAACGCCGGAGAGGGCAAATGGGACTTCTCCCACTGGGACAGAGAGGTCGAAAAGATCCGTGCCGCCGGGCTCAAGTGGCTGCCCTTCATCATCGCGGGTCCCGCTTACTCCCTGCCCGACTGGTACCGCCGCTCCCGTGACTTCGAGGGCATGGTCTGCCTCGAACACAATCTCGAAAGCAAGATCCAGACCTTCTGGGACAAAAACTTCTATACCTACGTCGAGCGCTTCCTCCGGGCGTTCTCCGAGCATTTCAGCGATCACTCGATCTTTGAAGGACTGCTCTTCGGTATTTCGGGCGACTTCGGCGAGGCGATCGTGTCGGTATGGCACGGCAACTGGCCGACGAACATCCCCGGGCTTTACCACGCCCACGCGGGCTACTGGTGCGGCGACCGCTTCGCGCGCGCCGACTTCCGCGACAGCATGGAGAAGAAATACGGCGAGATCGGCAGGCTGAACGCGTCGTGGGGCACGGCGTTCCCGACCTTCGCGGCGGCGGAATACCCGCCCTTCGAGTCTTCTCCCGACAACTTCCGCATCGACGAATGCACGAACCCCGGCGTCTTCGTGGCGAAGGACATCTGCGAGCGCCGCAGATTCATCGACTTCATCGACTGGTACCGCGCCTCGATGACCGATTACGCGTCGTTCTGGATGCAGACGGCGAGAAAATACTTCCCGGAGACAGAACTGTATCTCTGCACCGGCGGCAGCGCCGAGCCGTGGCACGCCTCCGAGTTCGCGCAGCAGTCCAAGGTCTGCGCCGCGGTGGGCGGCGGCGTCCGCATCACCAACGAGGCGTCCAACTATACGATGAACTTCGCCGTGACCAACTGGGTCGCTTCCGCCTCTGCCTACTACGGCGGCTACTTCAGCTTCGAGCCCGCGGGGCAGGTCACCGAGCGCGGCGTCGTCTGCCGGGTCTACAACGCGGCGGCGACCGGCGCGAGATCGCTCCACTATTACAGCAGCAACATCATGGAGAACGAGGAGCGGGCGACCAACTTTGCCGATAACGTCAAGTATCTGAAGGAGGGCGGCATCAGACGGACGGTCGGCGTGCTCTATCCCGATACGCCGGTCGTACTCGACGTGAGGAAAATGGGGCAGATGCAGGGCGCGTTCGCGCTGCTGCGCGACTATACCGACTACGTCTACGCCTGTGACCTGACGATCGCCGACGGCATCCTCGACGGGCTGCGCGCGCTGATCATTCCGATGGGCGGATATTACAAGACCGCGACGCTCGAAAAGATCCGCGCCTTTGCCGAGGCGGGCGGGCTCGTCGTCGGGATCAACCTGAAGGAACTCGTCGATCTGGACAACGGCAGCGACTATCTCGCGCTCCTCTTCGGGGAGAACGGAAAGACGGTCGGAAAAGGGAAGACCCTGCGTGTGCGCGGCACCTTCGGCGCCAAGGTCGAGGAGACCTCCACGTCGTCCAACTTCCGTCTGACCAACACGCCCGACAACCTCCGCGCGATGCAGCGCGAGGTCTGCGACGTGATGACCGCTTTCTTCGCGGAGAACGGCCTGTATCTGTCGGACGGCGTGATGGACGGGCTCTTCACCGCCGAAAAGTACGGCAAGCTGCTCGTGATGAACTACTCCGGGCACGATATCGAGCGTACCTTCACCGCGCCTGACGGAACGGAATTCACGAAGAACGTGAAGGACCTGACGATCACGGAATACGACCTCTGATCTCATGAATCGACCGCGGCTGTGAAAAGCGATTTTGACAGCCGCGGTTTTTCCGAAAGATTTTCCTTCCCGATCCCGGGAGAAAGGCCAACAAGATGAAAAAATGCGTGCTCCTTTTCCTGCTTGCCGCCGTGCTTCTCGGGGCGGCGGTCTGCGTTCCCGGGTGCTCTCCGGGAAAAACGCCTCCCGCGGAGGAGACGGGACCGACCGGAACGGAACCCGCAAGCGGGACGGACAGCGGAAAGGAAGGGGAAGAAACGATGAGACCCGAAGAACGAAAGGGGAACGACCCGCTCGCCCTCTGCATCACGGAGGCGGGGAGCCTGACCGGGGACGCAGCCGCGGTGCGCGCCCGCTACGCCGATTACCGGGCGATGGGCTTCACCGCGATCCGGATCGACGGCGGCTTCAGCGCGCCCTCCGCCGACCGGTATGAGATGACGTCCTATTTTTCCGCGCAGCTCAAAGAGGCGAAAAAGGCGGGACTGACGGTCAAGCTGATCGCTCCGACCGTGATGACGATCCCCGGGTATCTTGCGGGTGACCCCGACGTCTTCTTTTACGACGAGCTGGGCAGAGCGGGGATCAATTCGGTCAGCTATTTCTGGGACGGGCTCCTTTCCTATACCGAGAACGCCCTCCGTCAGGAACTGAAGGCGATCCGGGACGGCGGTCTCCTCGACGTGATCGGCGGGCTGGTCGTCGACTTCGGCGCTGCCGGAGAGCCGATCTATCCCGCCCAGTGGACGCAGGGCAGGAGCGAGAGCGAGACGCTCTGGTGGTTCGGTGACGCCGCCGCGCGGGACTTCCGCGAGGAAATGACTGAAAAATACGGCTCGGTCTCCGCGCTGAACGGCGCGTGGGGGACCTCTTACGCCTCCTTTGCGGAGGTGGCTCCGCCGAAGCGCGGGGAGGGGAAGGGACAGTGCTTCTCCGACGCGCTCGACTGGTATCTCGGCGCCAAGCGTGAATTCATCGAGGGGCAGATCGGCGTCTTCCGCACCGTGACCGCCGAATTCGGGCTTGACGTGCCGCTCGTCCTCTATATGCCGGGCACCCGCTTCACCTCCTCCGTCCGGGAGGCGGCGGTCGCCTCCGCGGATCCCGCGGGGCCCGTCTGCCTCGGCGCCGACAACGAATTCATGGCGGACATGGCGGCAAAGTACGGCTGTGTCCTCCAGTTCACCGGCTCGACCGACACCGCGGGGATCACGGCGATCCGCCGCTATATGCTGGAAAAAGGTTACGGGGAGATCCCGGTCTACGCTGAGAACGCCGGGGACGCGGGCAGCGCCGCGGTCTTCGTGACGATGAACGACTATTTCTTCTCGGTCGGGATGGCGGGGATCGACTTTACGAACGCCTCGCATATCTACGGGAAGAGCGCCTCCGAACAGACCGCGCTCCACGGCGGACTGGAAAAAATGATGGAGGGGATGATCCCCTACGTCGCCTCGCTCGATCTCACCGTTCCGCCGCCCTTCTTTGACGGGAAAGCGGCGGCGCCGGAGGGAGAGGTCCTCGTGTACACCGTCACCGTCTCGATGGGGGACGAGCCCTTCGCTTTCGTCTTCACCGAGCTGCCCGCCGTGAATTTCACGGTGCGGGCGGGGGACGTCCTGGAATACGACGTGTATCTTGCCGACGCCGTGTCGGGCATCGGCGCGGTCGACGGCAATTTCGCGGGCGGCGGCACGATACGCGACAACCCCGGCATTTCGGACGGGGAAGGCGTGCAGGCGCATCCGAACGGCGACCTTTCTTCCTTTGCCGCAGGCAAATGGTACCGCAGACGGCTGACGGTCGGCACCGCCGACAACGACGGCAAAATACTCTCGGTCGTGATGCTCGCCGCGCATCCCGAAAAGCGGCTGGGCGGGCGTGACGGGGTCTTTACCGTCTGCTACGACAATATCCGCATCCTGCGTGACGGCGAGGTCGTCTGCACGGTCTACGGCGACGGCGTTTCCGTCCCGCTCTCCGCCATCCGCACCACGATGACGAAGGCCGCCTCGGCAAAGGTTTCCTTCGGGAGCGCGGATGATTACGGAGAAACGTAAAAACGAAAAAGCGCGGACTGCGGAGGGAAAGCGGTCCGCGCTTTTTTGCACGCGTTTTTCCGGTTTTCTCTTGCTTTTTGTGCGGAAGTTCGGTATAATGAAAATGACCCGGACGGGATCCGGGACGGGAGGTCGGTTTGCGGCTTTCGCCTTCTTCCGACGGCGATCACCCTGCGAAAAACCTGCCGAATTCCGCGAAGACGCGATGAAAGGGAAGCTTTCGCACGGCGAAAGCGATGACTATCGTTATGACAGAACCGAATTACGCAAAGACGAGGCGGGCGTGCTATTTCTCCTATCTTTCCATGTCCTCGGTCTTTACGCTGCCGCCGCTTTTGTTCGAGACGTTCCATACGGCGTACGGGGTCTCGTATTCTCTGCTCGGAACGCTGGTGCTGGTCAACTTCCTGACCCAGCTCACGATCGACCTGA
Source organism: Eubacteriales bacterium (assembly GCA_045617585.1). GTDB lineage: Bacteria > Bacillota > Clostridia > Oscillospirales > CAG-272 > CAKRZE01. Next base: position 1,725 of record JAZLIW010000030.1, on the reverse strand, counting down.
TCTTCACCTTTTTCACGCGGCTCTTCAATATTGAAAAGACGCTTCGGATCATGCCGCTCCTGACCGCGTTCGGGCTCGGGCTGTACGCTCTGTCCCCGACCCTCTTCCCGTCGCACGTCTACGTCGGGCTCGTGATCGGGACCGTGATCTTCTCGGTCTCCGCAGGGCTGAGCGAGGTGCTGATCAGCCCGACGGTCGCCGCGATCCCCTCGGAGCATCCCGACCGGGATATGAGTATGCTCCATTCGCTCTACGGGTGGGGCGTCGTCTCCGTCGCCGCGGTCAGCTCGCTCTATTTCCTCCTTTTCGGGACGGAAAACTGGACGTATCTCGCCTTCTTCCTCGCCTGCTTCCCGGTGATCGCCTCGGTCCTGTTCTTCGTCAGCCCCATCCCGGAGATGGATCTGACCTCCTCAGACGCGAAAAACGCGGCGGGACGCAGCACCGGGCTTCTGCTCTGCGTGCTCTGCATCTTCCTCGGCAGCTCCGCGGAGAACGCGATGACCAACTGGATCTCCTGCTACGTCGAGAGCGCGCTCCTTCTGCCCAAGGCGGTCGGCGACGTCCTCGGCATGGCGGTGTTCGCGCTCCTGCTCGCCTCCTGCCGCGTGTTCTACGCGAAGCGGGGCAAAAATATCATGAAGACCTTGCTCCTCAGCATGATCGGCGCGACGGTGTGCTATCTCGTCGCCGGTGCGATCCCGAGCATCCTGATCTCCTTCCTCGCCTGCGTGCTGACCGGCTTCTGCACCGCGATGCTCTGGCCCGGAACGCTGATCCTCATGGAGGAGAAGATCCCCTCCCCGGGCGTCGCGGCGTACGCGCTGATGGCGGCGGGCGGCGACTTCGGTGCCTCGGTCGCGCCGCAGCTGCTCGGCATTCTGGTGGATAAGATCTCGGTCAGCGGCTTTGCCGCCCGCCTCGGCGAGACGGCGGGGCTTCTGCCCGATCAGGTCGGTCTGCGCTGCGGCGTGCTGATCGCGGCGGTGTTCCCGCTCCTCGGTATCTGCGTGATCCTGGTCATGCGCAGATATTTCCGCAAAACGGAGAAATAACCATGAAAAAGATCCTTGACGCACTGTTTCGGAAAAAGAAAAAACTGAAATTTGGAGTCTGTGATGAAAAAAATCGCTGCGCTTTTCCTGACGTTCTGCATTCTTCCCGGTCTGCTTTCCCTCGTCGGGTGTCAGCCGAAGGAAACGGTTTCTGACGGAGAAGATCATCCCGTGCGTACCGTGATCGCGCTGGACGAAAACAACGTCTGGAAATATCTGAACGTGAGCGAAACGGGGAACGGCGCTGCCCCGGGGGAAAAGGAACCGACCTCATTTGAGATCACGGGCGTTCTGGACTACGCGCTGTACGAGGACGTCGTTTTGACCTTTGACGTGATCTATTACTCGGAAGGGCAGAAGGAAGAAGACTATCAGAGCTATTCGATGCGGATCGGCTGCAACGCAGCGGGGGACGCAAGGTTTGAGACCTATGAGAACGGTCTGACCGTCGCGTCGGTCGGGCGGCTGCTCGGCATCGACGGGGAGCTCGTCAGCTTTGGTTATTATTATCGCAAGATCCAGCTCCGTTCGGTCACGGGGAACGTGATCTATACGCAGTAAATCTGCAAAACAGCCTACAAAACAACAGAGACGGAAGCCGAAAAGACAGCCGTCTCTGTTTTTTGTAACGTCCCACTGTTGGCCGGAGGCTTGCTCCCGCCGCGTCCCC
>JAZLIW010000029.1:0-12107 GCA_045617585.1 Eubacteriales bacterium | reverse complement strand
GACGCGGACGAACTTTTCAAAGGGCTCGACGTGGATATCGGAGGCACGGTCCCGGATCGCGTCGCTCAGGATGCTGTTGACGAGACGGACGATCGGCGCGTTCTCGACGTCGGCTGCCGCGGCGTCGGTCAGCTCGCGGACGCCGACCTCGCCGCCCTCGTTCCGGAGCTCCTCGATTGCCTGCTCCGCCGTGTCGGTATTCTTGTAATACTCGTCGATCTTCGCGCGGATCTCCGCCGCGGGCGCGAGAACGGGAACGGTGCGGCGGCCGGAAATGATCCTGATATCCTCGACGACGCGGAGATCGGTCGGGTCGGAGATCGCGATGACGATCTTGTCCTCGTCCGCCGAGATCGGGAGAACGGTATGGGTCCGCGCAAGCTTTTCGCTGATGAATTTGAGGGCGACCGGATCGACCGCGACGTCGTTCAGATCCATGAACTCCATATTCAGATTTTTGGCGATCGCGCGCAGGAATACGGCCTCGTCCGAAGCGCGTTCCGGATCCATTTCATCACCTCCGAGCTTTTACACAAGAAGCAGACCGGACAGAAAACCCATGACCCGGTCCCCGGACAGCCGCATCAGGAAGACGGCGATGCAGATCGAGGGACCGAGCGGAAAAGCGGTCTTCATCCCGATCTTTTTCTCCCGGAGGGCAAGGATCAGGATAAAGAACAGAGAAACGTAAGCGGTGAGGAACGCGGTGACGATCACCTGCGTCCAGGGGAGCCAGAAGCCCGCCGCGCCGAGGAGCAGCACGTCTCCGGCGCCGAGCCCCTCCCGTTTAAGGAGCAGCCTGCAGCCGAAATAAAGGAGCCCGTAGCAGACGGCGCCGACGAGCCCGCCGAGCAGGACCGAAAGGACCGGTCTGCCGGAAAGAAGCCCGAAGGCGATGCCGCCGAGCGCGATCAGGAGCGAAAAAACGTCCATGATCATCCCGGTCTGCCAGTCCATCACGGCGACGACGAACAGGAGCGACCAGAGGAAGAGATCGCCCGCCAGCGTCAGCGCCGCCGCCGAGGAGGCGTAGCGGAGGAAGGCGAGGAGGAAGAGCCCGCCGACCGTCAGCTCACTGATCAGGTACCACGGGGAAAGCTTTTCGCCGCAGTATCTGCACCTCCCGCCGAGGAAGGCGAAGCTGAAGACCGGAACGAGATCGTACCACCGGAGCGCCGTGCCGCACGCCGCGCAGGCGCTGCGGACGCGGATCACGTCCTTCCCCTCGGGAAGCCGGTCGATCAGCACGTTATAAAAGCTGCCGAACGCGGTCCCGAGCAGGAAGAACCAGAGAGACGGAAGAAGAAGATCCATCGCTCAAAGACCGAATTTCGAGAGGAACAGAGCGAAGAGGAAATACACGAAGAAGTAGATGAACATCGCGATGGTCGGGGCGATGCAGTTGCGCCACCAGGCTCTGCGTCCCCGGCGCGCGGCGGGCGCTTTCACGGCGGCGTCTGCCGGAGCTGCCGCTTCGGCGGGCGTTTCGCTTACGGCTGCTGCCTGTGCTGCTGCCTGCGATGCAGCCTGCGATGCTGCCTGCGAAGCCTGTGAAGCTTTCACGGGCTTATCCCTCTCCGCATCTGCGGCGGAGGGACCTCTTCCGGAGGAGGAGCGGGAGCCAAACGGGAAGCCGCGCTTCTCTTCCGCGGGCGCGGACGCGGCTGCTTTCGCGGCGGGAGCGGCGGGAGCGGCGAACGAAGGAGCCTCCATGCGGGTCCCGGCACGCTTTTCCGCCTCAAGTGCCTCTGCAAGCGGATCGCTCAAGGGCGAGCCGGTCCCGACCGGGGTCCTCCCGGCGGTTCCCTGCCGGGCGGGCGCGGAGACGCGGAGCGAATCGTTGACGCAGTTGAACGCCTCGGAGGCGAACGCGTCGTTGACGTTCGCGTTCTCCGGCGAATCCTCGCGGGGGACGAGGAAGGAATGGCCGTCGTTCAGCCTGAGCGAGATCACCGTGCCGTTCTCGTCCACGTCGGTCTCGGCGATGGTGCCGAAGCTGAACAGGGAGACCGAGCCCGCCTTGGCGGTCAGCGGCGCGCCGATCAGCTTCGTGCAGGAGCGCCCGTCGGGGTAATAGGGCGTCTCGGGCATCCGGACCATCGTGCAGACGTCGGTCATGAAGCCGAGCGAGGAGAACGGGACGCAGGCGATCTCATCCCCGTCCTCGGAAAGGAGCGCGAGATAACGGAGCGAGAGGTTTTCCCCGTCGTAATAGGGCGTGAAGGCGGGTGCGATCACGCGGCCGGTCGCCATATCGATCACCGGGATGCGGCAGATCTTGGCGTTGACAGTAAACTTTTTCATTCGTTTATCGACCTTTCATCGGATTTGAGGGAGGGTCACTCTGCCGCCGCTTCCAGCTGCGCAAGCAGCTCGGACGCTTCGGCGCGGGTCTGCTCGTCCCCGCCGTAGAAGGCAAGCATCTTTAAGAACTTGTACGCCTCGTCCCGGCGTCCGTCGGCGATCATTTTGCGGATGTAGGAGATCGTGATCGCGGCGTCTCCGTCGTCCTCCGCCGCGGGCTTCTGCCGGTTCGCCGTCATCGGAGCGACGGTGATCGGGGCGACGCGGATCTCCTCCCGCTTCACGGGCTCGGCGGTCTTCTTCGCCATCACGGTCATGACGTGACCGAACATCAGTAAGATCAGACCGATATTGCCGAAGCAGAGGATCGCCGACGGGACCACCATGCCGAAGGGCGCGGGAAGCACCGCCGAGCAGTAGTCCTTGAGATTGTAGAAGAAGACCGCGCAGATGACCTGGCTGATGATGCAGACCGTCCACGGGACGATCGGGCGCGCCTCGCGCCGGATGATGAAGAGATAGACGACGAGAAAGTAAATGATGCCGCACAGAATGACTTTGATCCAGCTGATCATGACCGTATTCCTCCGTGGTCGTTATGATTTTCCGGTTTTCGGGTTCAGAACAGCCCGCCGCTCCTGCGGTAGCTGCCGTCGATGATATCCTGCGGGAAAACGTACGCGGGCAGGGGCTCCGGGGCGGGAATGCCGCTCATCTCTCCGGCGCCCGGGACCCGGAGGAAGAGCAGGGTCACGACGAGGCGCGCCTCGGGATCCGAGGGGGCGCTCAGCTCGACGTTCTCCGCGATATCGAGGGTCATGGAGTTGCAGATCACCGTCTTGCCGCCCTCTGTCAGTCCCCCGAGGAATTTCATGACCGCCGAATACTTTCCGGTCGCCTCGACCGTCATCGTCGTGACGGTGACCTCCTTTTCGAGCCTGCCGGCGTTGCCGCTCACCTTCTCATACCAGTCGGCGAAGCCGCCGTTCTTTATCAGGCGGGAGCCGCTCATCTTCGGGTCGGCGGTCAGCTCGTTCAGCATCCTCGCTCCGGCGTCGGAGTCGGCGTAGAGGCTGACGGCGCGCAGAGGCGCCTCGGACGCGTTCAGCGAGCTGAAGGTCACCTTGCAGTCTTTGACGTTCAGGTTCACGAGATCGAGATAGGCGTCCTCCTTCTCCGCGGCGTAGAAGGCTTCGGCAGCCGAGCGCAGCCCGGCGGAAAGCTCCGTCAGCCGCCTGCTCTTGCTCTCGTAGGAGCTGACCGTGAAGTAGGTCGTCTTGATCTCCGCTTCCTTCTGGGTGACGAGCTGGTTCACACGCTCGGTCTCCGCCCTGATCGGACCGATCAGATAAACGGTCACCGCGTAGCCCGCGAGGATGATCACGAGCACCGCGAGGATCAGGATCTCATACTGCTTGTTATTCTTTTTCATCCGCCGCGGCCTCCTTCTTCGCAAGCTTCATCCGGCACTGGAACGTGACCGAATCCTTTCCGTTCACGTCGGCGTGCGTGTCCTCCTTCGCGGTCGTAACGAAGACCTCGGTGAACCGTCCGCAGCCGTCCAGCTTCTTTTCGACGCCGATCATCGCCGTCAGGTCCTTCGCGACGCCCTCGACCGTGACGTCGTACTGGGAGACCGTCATCTTGACCGCCTTCGTTCCCTGCGGGAAGCAGGCGAGAACGTCACGCACCAGCGTTTCGTCCGCCGTGTCGCCGTTTACGGTCAGCCATCCGGCTGCCGTGAGGAACGCGTAGTCCTCCTCCGCCCGGTCCAGATCCTTTTCAAGCTGCTTTTCCTGCTGATACTGCTGCCGGAACGCCGGGTCCTCCTCCACCGTTTTCAGGTAGTTCAGCTCCCGTTCCGCCTCGGTCAGCTTTCCGTTCGCCGCGAGGTACATCCCGGCAAGGATGACCGCCGCCGCGGCGAACATCACGGCGCAGGCCGCGGGGACGTTCAGCGTGCTCTTCTCTTTCCGGACGTCTTCAAAGAAATTATAGTGATTCATTCCGTCCTCCTCAGTCCATCAGCGCGAGATCCAGCACGTTCAGGTACGCCGCGTAGTCGAGATTCTCTCCGTCGAGCAGCGTCTCCGTGTCGAAGAGCGCGGTATCGGAGATGATCGACGCCGGGAGGCGGGTCACCATCGAGACGTACTGCACCAGCCATACGAGCTGGGGGCTGCCGCCGTAGAGAAAGACCTTGCGTACCGGCTCCGCCGTGTGCTCGTAATTGAAGCGGGTGATCGCCGTATTGATCTTCGAGAGCCAGTCCTCGATGAAGGCGGCGAACTGCCGCTCCTCCGGGGTCGTGTGCGCGCGGTTCAGGATGTTGCAGATGTCCTCGGGAGAGACGACGATCTTGTTCTGATTGGCGCTGTCCACGATGCGGACGCCGACCGCGTTCTTCGCCTCGGCGACCAGTCTGCCGTCCCCCGCCTCGATCATCGTGCTGCCGAGCAGCGCGCCGTCCCGGAGAAAGCTGATCTCGGTGTGGGTCATGCCGTAGTCGATGGCGGCGACCGTCTGTCCGGCGCACGCCTCGCGGTGCGCCTCGTCCGCCGTAAAGAACCGGCGGATCCCGTTTGCGTGGATATCCATGATCAGCGGGCGGAACTTGAGCATCCGGAGCAGCTCGTACGCCGCGGTGCAGAGCTCCTTCGGCATCGCGACCGCCCAGACGCTGCACTTTTTGTTCTCATTCTCTCCGGTCACCTCGATCAGCTCGTTCTGGAAGACGTAGGAGGCGGGATCGAGCGCCAGAAGCTGGCTCATCTCGTTTGCGACCAGACCGTCCCGGTCGCTGCCCTCCGCGTAGGGGACCTCGATGCGGCGGCGGATAAAATACTTGCCGCCGAAGGTGCAGACCGCGATATGATCGTCCGCCGAGAGGTTCCGCTGGGAGAGCGCGCGCTGGATGCGGGTACGCCACGCCTTGAGGTTGGTGTTGTCCAGCCGGGAGAGGCCCTCCCGGTTCTCCACCGCGAAGAGGCGGCGCACCTCGACGGAATTCCGCTTGATCTTCATGACCGCGATCCTGACCGCGAACTCGCCGAAGTCAAAGGCGAACACGACCTTGCCGGACGCCGCGCTGCGGAAGCCCGTGGCCTTCTTCGCTTTTGCTCCGGTCCGGAGCTTTGCCGTAAACTTGTCTGACATTTGTTGTTCCTCGCAATCTCAGAAGCCGTATTTGTTTTTCAGGTATCCGGTGACCGCCGCGTCCTGCGCCTGACCGGGGTTTGCCGCGACGATCAGCACCGCGAGATCGTATCTGCCGGCGCCGAGGGTGTAGGTCCCGCGGGAATTCGTCGTGGCGACGGTCTGCTTCACGAGCATCCAGCCGCCCGGATCCGGTCCGGCGAGCACCGTGCAGTTATTGAAATTGTACTGTCTCGACCCGTCCCCGAAGAAGTCGGGATCGGCGGGATCGTTCAGCCGCACGACCGCGTAGAACGCGTCGTTCTTCTGCGGGGTGAAGCCGCTGCCCGATTTGAGGGAGGAGGACGATTCAAAGTGAATGAACCGGGACGCCGCGTTCCCTTCCCCGGAGATGTCCGCGCCGTTCAGGTCGATCTTCGGCGTTCCCGCCGAACGGAGGAAGGAGCCCGACGCGCCGCCGACGCTGTTCAGCGTCGAGATCGCGCTCTCTCCCGACGGGTCGTACGGGAGCGTGACGAGCGAGGGGTCGATCACCGCGCGGTAATTCACCCCGTCGGGCAGATCGCTCACGTAGATCGGACTGCTCATGACCGAGGCGCCCATCTTGCCGTTGACCGAGAGCGGGGTCACGAGGCAGAAGAGGAATTTGCCGCGGTACTCGTCGCGCACCGTCAGCGTCGCCGACCGCTCCGACGTAAGCAGCGTGAAGGAGCCGGGGTAGACCGGCATCAGCCGTCCGTGCTGCATCTCGTCGGGACCCGGCGTGCCCGTCCCGTCCTCCCCGTCCGAATACCAGACGGTGTGCGTGCCGTCGGTCGAGACGTACCACTGATACAGCTCGGTATAGACGTACTGGCGGTTGGTATCCGAATAGGTGACCTCGGAGGAAAGCGTCTTGCCGACCGGCGCCGAAAGCACCGCGCTCTTCGCTTCCCCGAGCGCGGCGACCGCGATCTTTTCGATCACCGGGACCGGGCGCTCCATCCGGACGCCGCTTGCCGTCCCCGCCGCGAGCGTGAACGTACCGACGTCGGCGACCTCGCATTCTTTTTGGAACCGGTAGACCGCCACGTCCCTGCCGAAGAGGCGGACGGTGACCTTTTCGTGGTCCCCCTCAAGCCCGGCGTCGATCTCCTCCAGTTCCGCCGTGAGGGCGGGATCCGGGACGGCGAGCGTCGCCAGCTCTTTTTCGAGAAGATATTTTTTCGTGACCGTCTCTTCCAGCCGGTCGAGCTCGTCCTCGATCTCCTGCATCCCCCGGTAATAGAGCCCCGGGAGCTGCCGCATCGCGACGGCGGTCTTGTAGGAGGAGACGACCGCGCCGCCGACCAGCAGGACGAGGAAGCCGATCAGGACGAACGCCATCATGACCTCGACCAGGGAAATCCCCTTTCTTTTCCGCAGCTTCATCGTCACAGCCTCGGACCCTCGAACGCCCACATCGTGGACGCGATGTTCTGATTGATCTGACTGAACACCTCGGTGAACTGCGTCAGGCTCGACGCGTCGAACGCCTCGGTGTCGTCGAAGACCTGCTCCAGCGCCTGCTTATCGCCGGCGGACATCCCGTTGTACATACTGATGAGGAAGGTCTTCGGCTTGAACTGCTCGTTGATCAGCCGCCCGAACTGCTGGTAATACTGCCGTCCGAGCGCCGCGCTGCTCTGATAGTTGCAGTAGTAAAGGTCCTCGAACTTTTGACCGCCGATCTTCTGCGTGGAGTGATAGATCGCGTCGCCCGTATAGAAGTCCGCCGCGCCGTAGCTCGGCGTTCCCCGCCGCGACGACGTCTTCTTCACGACCGTCGAGGCGTTGACCTCGCCGTCGGTCATGACGAGCAGGAAGATCGGGTTCTCGGTGATCTCCGGGTGCCGCGAAAGCTCGTGGTAAACGACGCGGAGCCCGTCGCCGAGGTTGGTGTACTGCGAGGTCGTGATCGACTCCACCGTGCGGATCAGCCGGTCCCGGTCCTCGTAGGCGTTGGCGAGCGTCAGCAGCGGATCGGGGCAGATCCGGGCGTCAAAGTCGGTGTTCTTGTCGGCAAAGCCGGAGAAGACCGTGATCAGCACGTTCAGCTCATTGTTCTTCGAGAGCTCCTCGAGGAATCCCTTCGCCGTGCTGCGCAGCGTCGTGATCCGGTTCCCCGCCATGCTGCTCGAAACGTCGAGCACCATGACGACCGTGCCCTTGATCTTGTTCGACGAGACCGAATCCACCGACAGCGTCGGCAGGAAGTCGGAGCGGAAGGCGATCGCCACCGCGGGGTTGGTCGGGCTGCCCTGATAGACCACCTGGATCGCGTTCACCGCTTCGAGCAGCGTTCCGATCACCGATTCGTCTTTCGTCTCTTCCCCGTCCCCGGTGGAGGAGACGAAGGTATAGGAGATGGTCTGCGCCGCCCGGTTGAACGGGTCGGTCGGCGTGAAGATCAGCGAATAATCGTGCCGGTTCCCGTACACGTCCACGTAGGAGTGACCGAGGATCGTGCGGATGAAGTACCCGTCCGCGGTGTGCAGTACCTCCGCGTTCCACGGGACGGCGGTCGGCTCCGTATCGCCCGCGTACTCGATGTAGACGAGCGCGTCGGCGGACGGGATCTCCTTCCCGGTCCGGCTCACGTTCGCCGGGATCGGGACGCCGTGCATCAGGCCGATGTAGTTCCAGCCCTCGGTCAGCTTGTCGACCGTGAAGGACTGCTCCGGGATCGTGAACGAGGTCCCGCTCTCTCTGACCGCCGTGCAGATCCGCGCGGCGAAGTCGGCGTCCTGCATCGTCGCGTCCATGAGCTGGCGCGAGGCGGTGAAGCCGTTGACCGAGAGGGAGAGGAGCGAGAGGGTCAGGACCGCCACGAGGGACATCACGGCAAGCACGATGCAGAGCTCGATCAGGGAAAAGCCTTTTCTGCATCCCTTCATCGGGGGGTTCCTCCTTTCAGATCTCGTCGGGGTCGATGTTGTATAACTGAACGAGCGGGTTGTCCGCCAGGACCATGACCGTCATCCGGTAGGAGAAGTCCTCGCCTCTCCGTTCCGCCCGGACGTCGGGCACGGTCGATACGATCCGGATCACGACCCACTCTTTGTCTTCGTCGTAATAGGAATGCGTCTCCCGGTCCATCGTGATATGACTGGATCCGATCTCCTTCCCGTCAACGACATGCTTCATTGTGTCCTCCATCGGGAAATTCCCGGTGAGGAGGAGGGACACGTCGTCGTCGGCGAGCAGTGCCGAGACGCTTGCGGACGCAGCCTCGTCCGCGAGGTAGTACGCCTGCATCTGCAGGGAGTACGCGTGGAGCTGATAAATGTCGGATTGAAGCGTCGTGATGATAAAAGCGGAAAAGACCGAGATCAGGACGAGCGCCGCGATCACGAAGAACTGCGCCGAGCCCCTTTTTTTCTTCAGAACCTTCATGCGGTCTTTCCTCCGTTTCTTTGAAATCGGGGCTGCCGTGGAAAAGCGGCAGCCCCGGCGTGTCTTGCAGAGAGCTTATTCGGTTTTACCCGGGATCTGACCCGGAAGAGTCCCCGGGACCCTCCCGGGAAAAACGGTTCAAAGCGTTCTGTCCGATCAGTTGTCGCCGCCCTGGTCAGCAGGAGCAGCGGGGGTCGCGTCGGTCGGATACGTGAAGGCGGGCTGGTTCGGATAGGTCGCCGTGAAGGTGCCGATCATCGTAGCGGCGTTATAGGTGTATTCGTAGGTCGCGCCTCTGGGAGAACCGTCAGCCGGGAAGCCGCCGTTCAGATAGGGAGTCAGATCAGCCTCGGACTCGGGGTAGTTGCCCTCGTGGCCGGCCTGATACATGGAGATGGCGGAAACGACGGTCTGGCAGTTGGAGTTCCAGGTCTTGACTCTCGCGTCCTCGGTGACGTTGGAGAACTGCGGGATGATCATCAGGGCAAGGATACCGATGATTGCAACGACGATGACGAGCTCGATGAGGGAGAAGCCCTTGTGCTGTTTCTTGGCGTTCTGTTTTTTCATGGTAGTACCTCTTTCTTTTTTGTATTGTTTTTTTGATTTATTTCCGTGCGGGGCTCTCTGCTTCCCCGCGTGGGTTCTGATTAAATGGCGGACTGCATCGCGGTGATCGCGCCGAACATCGGGGAGTAGAGCGCGAGGACGATCACGCCGATCAGGAGACCGACGACCACGATCATCAGCGGTTCGAGGATCGTCATGAGCTGTTCGACCGCCGCCGCGGTCTCGTCGTCGAAGTAGTCGGCGCTCTTGGAGAGCATCCCTTCGAGGTCGCCGGAGCTTTCGCCGACCGACAGCATCGAGATCAGCAGCTTCGGGAAGACGGTGGTCTCCGCCATCTGGGAGGCCAGGCTTTTGCCCTGCCGGATGCCGAGGATGATGCGGTCGATCGCTTCCTCCACGTAGAGGTTCAGGACGTTGCGCTTGGAGTATTCGAGCGCCTGCACGATCGGCACGCCGCTCGAGATCAGGGTGTACAGGGTGCGGGCGAACCGCGCCGAGGTCAGCTTCTGCATCGGGCCGCGGAGCCCTTTGACCGTGACCTTCAGTTTATCGACGGCGTACCGGACCCTTCTCGTCCGGAAGAGCCGGATCAGTAAGATCACGGCGATCGGCGTGACCAGGAGCACGATATACCATTTTTTCGTCAGGAAGTCGCTCACGTCAAGGAGCATCGCGGTCAGCGCCGGGAGCTCGGTGTTCAGGGAGTTGAACACGTCCACGAAGGAGGGCACCACGGCGATCAGCATGAAGATGCACGCCGCGATCGCCACGATCATGACCACGATCGGGTAGGCGAGCGCTCCTTTGATCTTCTGCGTGATCTTGGCGTCCCGCTCGTACTGCTCCGCCATCCGGAGGAGCACCCCGTTCAGGTCGCCCGTGACCTCGCCGATGCGGACCATCTCGGTCAGCATCGCGGGGAAATCCTCGGGGAACTTTTCCATCGCCGCCGAGAGGGAGGTGCCCGACATCACCGCGTTCGCAAGCTCCGTCATCAGGTTTTTGAAGACCCGGCTTTCCGACTGGGAGCCGACGACGTCGAAGCACTTGACCATCGGGATCCCCGCGGTCAGCATCGTCGATACCTGCCGGCAGAACAGCGTCAGCTCTTTCTTCGAGATGTGCGAGCTGCCGACGTTGATGTCGCCGATGCCCGTCCGCACCTCGTCGATCCGGATGATGCGGTACCCCTTGTCGCGGAGGATGCCGATCAGCTCTTCCCGTTCCGACGCCTGGATGATCTCTTCCGCGACGGCGTTCTTCTCCGTCATGAAGCGGCAGACAAACTGCGCCATGTCACGTCTCCTTTATCTTCCCGTCAGTCTTCTGATTTCCTGCTGGTCGATGCAGTATTTCAGCATCGTGTATTCGTCGATCCTGCCCGACCGGAAGAGGGTGATCAGCGACTGGTCCATCGTCACCATTCCGATGTTGTTGTTGAGCTGGATCATGTTCTGTATCTGGCTCGCCTTGCCCTCCCGGATCAGGTTCGAGATCGCGTGGTTCGTCAGCATGATCTCCAGCGCCAGCTCCCGTCCGTCCTTTTCGAGGTTCGGGACGAGCTGCTGGGAGATCACCGCTTCGAGCACCGAGCTGAGCTGAACGCGGATCTGCGCCTGCTGTTCCGCCGGGAAGACGTCCACGACGCGGTCGACCGTCTGCGCGGCGCCGATCGTGTGCAGCGTGGCAAGCACGAGGTGTCCGGTCTCGGCGGCGGTCAGCGCCGCGGAGATCGTCGCGAGGTCGCGCATTTCCCCGACCATGATGACGTCGATGTCCTCACGCAGGGCACTGCGGATCGCGGTGTCGAAGCCTTCGGTATCGGTCCCGATCTGACGCTGGTTCACGATCCCGCAGCCGTGCGGGAAGATGAACTCGATCGGGTCCTCGATCGTGATGATGTGTTCGTTCCTCGTCCGGAGCATATACTCGATCATCGCGGCGAGCGTCGTCGTTTTGCCGCTCCCGGTCGGGCCCGTCACGAGGATCAGCCCGTTCCGCTTCGCGCACAGCGCCCGGAAGACCTGCGGGAGATGCAGACCGTCCAGCGTCGGCAGCTTCGACGGGATCAGCCGGAGGACCGCGCCGCAGTTCCCCTTCTGCCGGAAGACGTTGACGCGGAAGTTGACCTCTTCCCCGAGCGAGAAGGAGCTGTCGCACTCCCCTGCCGCTTCGTATTCCGCGAACCGCTTCTCACCGAGCAGCGCCCGCGCGTAGCCGAGGCATTCGCCGTTCGTCAGGTTCCCGTTCCCGAGGTGGAGCAGCTTGCCGTTGATCCTCAGGATCGGCGGAACGCCGACCGTCAGGTGGACGTCGGATGCCTTTTCCCGGACCGCCGTCTCCAGTATGTATTCCAAAGAGAGCGTCACGTTTTCCATCCGGCTCCGTCCTCACGTTTTCCGCGCCCCGCGCTTCGTTTTTGTGCCCCTATTTTACCAAACGGTTACCAACGCAAAACCAACGGATTTCCGGTTTTTTTCTTTTTTTGCAATTTTTTTCAAACAGACCGTGAACGGTTTGTTTTCCCGCCGAAAAAGAAAAGGAAAACCGCAAAAAAGCACGGTTTTCCACATGAAAACAAGCGAAAACGCCCCTTCTTTCCCCCGCCTTGTAAGGCGGACCGGTTCGCATTCTGCGAACCGGACGCATTCTGCGAACCGGAC
>JAZLIW010000028.1:0-19888 GCA_045617585.1 Eubacteriales bacterium | reverse complement strand
CCCGCGGTGCGGGTAGCCGTTTTTGAAATGAAAAAGGGGGCGGAAACAAGTTCCGTCCCTGCTTTTTTTACTTGTTGAGCTTATCGAGCCAGACCGCGCCGATGTCCAGCGCCTCGTAAAGACCGTTTGCCTGGAACTGCTTGACCATACGCTCGCTGTTGGGCTTCGTGTGATCGGTGGAGATGATCTGCCCGATGATGGCGTCCGGGACCTCTGCCTTTTCGACCTTCTTGGTGGTGAGTACCATGAGGTACAGGACATGGGCCTCGTCGTTGCTGCCGTAAACGTAGCGGTTATTATCGCGCACGAGCGGGCGGTCACGGTAGACGATATACTCGCCTTCCAGCCCTGCTGCGGTAAAATTCATGATTTCGTTCTCCTTTCCGGGATCTTTTGCTTATTTTATCCAGTTTATCATGAGAAGCACGCCGATTCAAGCAATAATTGTAAATTTCCTGATAACGTGTCAGCGTTCCGCGAGCCATGCCTCAAAGGCGGACCAGATCAGGTCCGCGTCCGAAATATGGAGCTGCGGCTGATTGGAGCCGTTCCCGGCGCCGAGCGTGATCAGGAGGTACTCGGTCCCGCCGATCCTTGCGACCGAGGCGAGGCAGAGTCCCGCTTCCGGCGTGTAGCCGGTTTTTCCGCCGACGTAGCGGTCGGTGGAGAAGCCCTGCAGCTCCAGCCCGCGGAACATGGTGCCGGGGCAGGAGATCCCCCACGGGTGCTCCTTCGTTTTGGAGGTCGTGTAGGTGCGGAGCGTGAAAACGGAGCGGAAGGTCTCGTTTTTCAGCGCTTCCCGGACCAGCAGCGCGAGGTCCGAGCAGGTGGAAACGTGCGCGTCCCGGTGCAGACCGGTGCAGGTCACGAAGTGCGTGTTTTTCATGCCGATCTCGGCGGCACGCTCGTTCATCAGCTCCGCGAACGCCTCCTCGGAGCCGGATACGAGCTCGGCAAGACCGACCGCCGCGTCCGCGCCGGATGGCAGGAGCGCTGCCGCCTCCATATCGCGCACGGTGATCTGCTCCCCTGCCGCAAAGCCGGCGCGCGCGGCGTTGCGGGAGATCAGGTCGGCGATCGTTTCCGCGGAGATGCTGGTGACGGCGTCGGGATCGGGCAGACGCTCCGCGGCGAGCAGAACGGTCATGATCTTGGTGATCGAGGCGGGATACGTCACGCTGTCCGCGTCCTTTTCGGCGAGAACGGTCCAGTGATCGAGGTCGATCATCAGGGCAAAGCGGCTCGCCATTTCCTCGGGGAAGGGAAAACCGCCGACGTAGGTCGGTTCCGGTCCGGTCCCGGCTTCCGTCTCCGGGGCGGAGGTTTCCGCGTCGGGCGGAGGCACCGCGGTATCGGAGGGCTCCGTACCCGGTCCCGCCCCGGTTTCGGGCGGTCCGCTTTCCGGAGGCCCGCTTTCGGGGGGCTCGCTCTCTTCGGAGAGCGGGGGATCCGGCTCCGTTTCGTATCCGGACGCATCGGATGTGGGAAGGGTCTCCTGCCCGCCGGACGGCGCTGTTCCTCTCCGCGCGATCGCGGCGCCGATCAGGACGAGCGAGAGGAGCAGGAAGAGAGCGATCAGGGCAAGGAGCAGTTTTCTCCGTCTGGAGACGATTTCCTTTCTCGTGACGCGGACGGTGGGACGGTTACTCATCGCCGCCCTCCTCCTCCGGTGCCGCACCGGAGAGCGGGTTGCGCCGCATGGCCTTTTCCATATCCTCGTTGCTGACGTGCGTATAGATCTGCGTGGTGCTGAGCTGTTCGTGCCCGAGGATCTCCTTCAGCATCAGCACATCCACGCCGCCCTCGCGGTACATCAGGGTCGCCGCGGTGTGGCGGAGCTTATGGACCGAGAGCTTCCGATAGCCGAGGCCCGCCTCGTTCAGCCGCTTTTCGACCATGTGCTGGACGGAACGCTGATTGATGCGCTTATGCTGACTGCTTAAAAAGAGCGCGCCGCGGTCGTCTCCCTTCGCCTCTCCGTTCGGATCGCGGAGGGGAAGATAGGCACGGATGGCGTCCGCGCAGGCGGGATTCAGATAGACGATGCGTTCCTTCGCCCCTTTTCCGAGGACACGGAGGGAACGCAGATCGCGGTCCATGTCGGAGAGGTTGATGCCGCAGAGCTCGGACAGACGCATCCCGCAGTTGAGGAACAGCGTCAGGATACAGAAGTCACGCTGCCGGTTTTTGCTGCCGACGTCGTTCTTCACGGTGGTGAGGAGCGTCTGTGCCTCTTCCAGCGTCAGGAACTTCGGCAGGGAGGTACGCAATTTCGGCGAGTCGATCCCTTCGACCGGATTGGCGTCGATGATATGCATCTTCTTCAGATAGCCGAAAAAGGTGCGGAGCGCGGACAGCTTTCTCGCGCGGGTGCGCGCCTTGTTTTCTCTGCCGCTGACCGCGAAAGAGAAAAAGGCGAGCAGCTCGGAGGTCGTGACCGAGGAAAAGTCCTTTTCGGTCAGCATCGCGACCTCCATTTGATCGAACGCTTCTCCCTCCTTCGGCAGTCCCTCCCGCTTGGCGCGGAGGAAACGGCAGAACAGATACAGATCGTTCTGATACTGGGCGATCGTACGTGCGGAGCGGTTCTGTACGACCAGTTGATGGTGGGAAAAATCCTGGATGATCTCAGGCAGTTCCGTCATGGTAAACGTCCTTTCGACAGAAAGCGGCTCTTACCGCCGTGTAAAGATTTCTTATCGGAAATGTAAATTTCGCGTCCTGCCTCTTGTATTTTTGCTTTCCAATCAATAAAATAAGAAGCAGAAACTTATCCCGAAAGGAATCCGCTCAGGGGATCTATGAAACTATTTTCCTTTTTGAAAGACAACTCTTATATCATTTTTAAGGAGCTCGCCAATCAGGTCGGTATGATCATGTTCGGCGTGGTGCTCGGTCTTGCGGGCTCCATGTCGGAAAACAATACCGTTCTCCTCGTGATCGGCATCGCTTCCACGCTGTTTTACTGGTTCCTTCTGTATACGCTGGCGTGGGATTACGGCTCCAAGGAAAAGGTGCGCGTCGACGCGGGACGTCTTGCGTATCAGCCCTGCAAGGGACTGTATTTCTCCCTCGCGGCGAACGCGATCAATATTCTCGTCGGGATCCTCGTCGCGGCGTTCTGGTTCGGGGCGGGTCCCGAGGCAAACGGGACCGGTTTCTTTATGAAGCTCGGCTTTTTGCTGAACAGCATGTACGTCAGCCTTTCGGGCGGGATCAATATGCTGTACAGTGAGGCGGTCGGAGCGGAAAACCTGCTCGCGTCCTCTCCTCTGAACCCGATCCTTTACGTGATCTATCCGCTTCCCGCGCTCGGCATCTGCACCCTCGGATATTATCTCGGGGTCCACGATCGCCGTCTCCTCGGTTTTTCTTCCGGACCGAAAGAAAACTGAAGTTCCTGCCGTCTCCCGGAACATAAAAAAACGCCTTCCGCATATCAATATTATACCATACCCAACGGAAAATGCAAGGGGTCTCCTGATTTTCGGGTCTGGAATTTGCGGAGGGCGCTCTCTTTTCATCCGGGCCTTTGGCGTAGGGAACCGGGCGCCCTTTTTCGGAAGGAGTGCCTTTTTTGGAAGAGGAACGCTTTTTCGGAGCGCGGCTGGTGCTGTATTCGGTCCTGATCCTTGCCGTCTGCGGGCTGTTCGCGCTGCTCGGCGGCAGAAAAGAAGAACCCGGTCTTCCCGCCTCGGGGGAAGAGAGGACGGCGCCGACCGTCATTCTGGATCCCGGACACGGC
This sequence comes from Eubacteriales bacterium, assembly GCA_045617585.1. Classification (GTDB taxonomy): domain Bacteria; phylum Bacillota; class Clostridia; order Oscillospirales; family CAG-272; genus CAKRZE01. Next base: position 16,143 of record JAZLIW010000028.1, on the reverse strand, counting down.
GGGATCGACGGGGGTGCCGTCGGGATCGGCGGGATCACGGAAAAGGATCTGAATCTCGCGGTCGCGGAGGAACTCGGCAGGCTGCTGCGCGCGCAGGGCTTTCTCGTCGTCACGACGAGAGAGGACGATACGCTGCCCGACGGCGGACGAAGCGGTGAAAGCCGGAAGATGAACGATCTGAAGGCGCGGCTGGACGTGATGAAGGCCCATCCCGGTGCGCTGTTCGTCAGCATCCATATGAATATATATCCGGATGAAAAACCGTGGGGGACGCAGATCTATTACGCGGCGGGTCAGCCGGAGAGCAAAAAATACGCGGACGCGATCCGCAGCTCGGTCCTGGCGCTTCAGCCGGGAAACCGGCGGGAAGCGGTCGGAACGGAGAAGGGGATCTACCTTTTGGAGCACGCGCCGATCCCGGCGGTGCTGATCGAGTGCGGCTTCCTCTCCAATCCCGGAGACACGGCGCTGCTGACCGATCCGGCGTACCGGAAAACGCTTGCCGCGTATCTGTGTGCCGGGATCTGCGCCGCCTCGGCGGAGCCCGACGCCTGAAAAGAGGACGGAAGAGCGGCGGCGGAAAAACAGGACCGTTTCACCGCTTTTGCGGAACCGATCCCCCAGAAAAGAAAGGTCGTTAAGATGAAAGCAAAAACCTATTTCGTCTGTACCGAATGTGAATACCGCTCCGCGAAATGGCTCGGCAAGTGCCCGTCCTGCGGCGCGTGGAACAGCTTTGAGGAGCAGAACGAGCAGCCCGAGCCGACGGCAGGCTCCGCTGCCGCGAAGGCGAACGTGCAGCGCTCCGGCTACGCGGGCTCCGTTTCACCCGCCGAGCGACTTTCCGCGCTCGAGCTGCCGACCTATATCCGCACCGAGACCGGCTTCAGCGAGCTGGACCGCGTGCTCGGCGGCGGGCTCGTTTCCGGCTCGGTCGTACTGCTTTCGGGCGAGCCCGGGATCGGCAAATCCACGCTGCTCATGCAGATCTCCGCTGCGCTGGAAAAGGAGAAGCGGGTGCTTTACGTCTCGGGCGAGGAATCGCCCGGTCAGCTCAAGCTGCGTGCGAAACGCCTCGGCGTGGAGGGCGGCGAGCTCTTCGTTCTCGTCGAGACCAATCTGACCAAGATCCTTGCGGAGACCGAAAAGGTCGGCCCCGACGTCCTGATCATCGACTCGATCCAGACGGTGTACAGTGAGACTTCGGCGTCCGTGCCCGGCTCCGTCTCGCAGGTCAAGGAATGTGCGCTTTCCCTGATCGGACTTGCCAAGAACGAGGGCGTTTCGGTCCTGCTCGTCGGGCACGTCAACAAGGAGGGCTCGATCGCCGGACCGAAGGTGCTGGAGCACATGGTCGACGCGGTCCTGTACTTCGAGGGGGAGCAGTCCCATTCTTACCGCATCCTGCGTGCCGTGAAAAACCGCTTCGGTTCCACGAATGAGATCGGCGTGTTCGAGATGACCGGAGAGGGGCTGGAGGAGGTCCCCAACCCCTCCGAGGCACTGCTTGCCGGGCGCCCGGTCGGCGTGTCAGGCAGCTGCGCCGTCTGCATCATGGAGGGCTCCCGCCCGATCATCGCGGAGATCCAGGCGTTGGTCTGCCAGACCGCGTTCCCCGCGCCGCGAAGAACGTCCAACGGGGTGGATTATAACCGTCTCTGCCTCCTGCTTGCCGTGCTGGAAAAGCGGCTCGGGCAGCGCTTTTCGCAGAATGACGTCTACCTGAACGTTGTCGGCGGGATCCGGCTGGAGGAGCCGTCGGTTGATCTCGGGACCGCGCTCGCGCTCGTGTCCTGCCTCCGGGATATCCCGCTGCCGAACGATCTGATCGCCGCGGGCGAGATCGGGCTTTCGGGAGAGGTACGCGCGGTGCCGCATACCGATCAGCGCATCCGTGAGGCGGAACGCCTCGGCTTCCGTAAGGTCCTCGTTCCCGCGCGGACGCAGGAACTGAAAAAGCTCGAAGGGAAGACCTCGATCGAGATCGTTCCCGTCCGCTCCGTTCTCGAAGCGGTGATGGCGGCGTTCGGTAAGAAAGAAGAGTAACGAAGAAGGGCGTCCGAAAAGAATGCCCGGCACGAAAAGCCCGCCCGCCGGAAAGGAATCATGTTTCCTTTCCGCCGGCCGGGCAGTTTTCGGCTCTGCCGGCGGCGCTACGCTTCCGGCGGGACCGGTTTTTTCTTTTTCGGCGGTTCGATCTGCGTGAAGAGGATCGCGGCGAAGATCAGCGCACAGCCGAGGATCTGGATGCCGGACATCGTTTCGTGCAGAAGGACCCAGCCGGAGAGGGCGCCGAAGACCGATTCCAGCGACATGACGATCGGCGCGACGGCGGGCGGGCAGGTGCGCTGCCCGACGGTCTGAAGGGTGAAGGCGATGCCGGAGGAGAAGATCCCGGCGTAGAGGATCGGAACGGCAGCGGCGGTCAGATCGCCGATCCTGACCGATTCGGTGCAAAGGGAGATAATGCCGCCGACCGTCCCCGCGGTGAGGAACTGGACGATCGAGAGCTTGACGCAGTCAACGCGGTTGGAATAGCGGTCAACGACGAGGATATGAAAGGTAAAGAAGAGGGCGCAGGCGAGGGTATAGAGGTCACCGTAAGAGAAGGATGCCTCGCCGTGCAGACAGAGAAAATACATCCCCACCCCCGCGGCTGCGACGCTGATCCAAACCCGGAGCGGGACCTTCTTTCCGAGGAAGAGCCCGAGCAGCGGCGTGATGACGATATAGAGGGCGGTAACGAAGGCGCTTTTCCCGGAGGTCATCGCCGGATCGGTGAAGCCGAGCTGCTGAAAGGTGCTGCCGAGCAGCAGCGCGATCCCGCAGAGGACGCCGCCGAGGAACGTGGTTTTTCCCCATTCCGCCTTCTTCTGCTCCTTCGTCTTTTTCCGGTCGGAGAAGAGCATGACCGGGATCAGGACGAAGGTGCCGATCAGATAGCGCAGGAAGATGAAAATGAAGGTCGGGACGTGGTCCGCCGCGCTGCTCTGCGCGACGAAGGCGGTGCCCCAGATCAGTGCCGCCAGCGTCAGGATCAGGACGCCTTTTCCGCTTTGTTTCATGAAGGACCTCTGATAACTGTATTCGGTTCCATTATAGCACAAACCAACCGCGTCCGCAAGAGGGGAGCGATGCTTTTTCCGCCCTTGACAACCGTCCTCCGCCGTGCTACAATGAAGACGTCCGCTAACGGGATCCCCCGTCCCGCGGTATCACGCAGACAGATGGAAGGATGGACGGTCAATGCGTTTCTTCGGTGTCTCCCTCGGAATATTCGGTATCGTTTTTGCGGTCGTATCACTTCTGACCACAGCCGTATTCATCATCGTTCTCGTGAAGGTCATCGGGCAGTGGAACGAAAACGGCCGTTCTCCCCGCCTGACCGTTCCGGCAGTGATCACGGGAAAGCGGACGAGCGTGACGCGGCACCGCGCGGCGGGCAGCAGTATGGTCCATACCTCGACTTTCTATTACGTCACGTTTCAGGTGGAAAGCGGGGACCGGATGGAGCTGTCGGTTTCCGGCAGCGAATACGGGATGCTTGCCGAGGGCGATCACGGAAAACTGTCGTTTCAGGGGACCCGGTATCTTGGGTTTGAAAGAGGATCGTGAATTAATAACGCCGGAAAAGAAGCCCTTTCCGGCGTTTTTTCGTGACGGAGCGGAATTTATCGGATGACGCCTCTTATTGCTGACGGACCGAGATCGTTTTTCCGTCCGAGACGGCGATGACCGCGCCGGAGAGGGTCAGATACGTTTCGGTTTCCGTTTCTTCAAGGATCTTCAGCAGTTTGGCGTCGGGGCGCTCACTGCCGGAGCAGGTGATCACCGCGTACGCCGGAGAGACGTGCTTCAGAAAATCGTAGGTAAAATTGTCATACACGCCGTGATGCGGGACCTTGAGGAAGGTACAGCCCGCAGGGAGGACCTCCGTCAGCTCGGCGAGGCGCGCCCCCTCCGCGTCGCCGGTAAAGAGGAAGACGTTGTCCCCGTGCACGGCGCGGACCACGAGGGAAAAGACGTTGCTGTCTTCCTCTCCGTATTCCTGCTTCAGAGCGGGATAGACCGTGAAAACGGTGTCGTCGAGCGTGAATACCGTTTCTTCCCGGACGGTGACGGGGGTATAACCGTTCTTTTTCATCATTTTTTTCAGGTCGTCCGCGGTGTCCGATTCCTTGGCGTAATCGGGCTCCAGGATCTGCAGGACCTTGTTCTTTTTCAGTACCTTTTCCGCCGCGCCGATGTGATCCTTGTCAAAATGAGAGAGTACGAGCACGTCGACGGTCTTCGTCCCGGTCGAACGGATCGCGGCGTTGACCGCGTCGGCGTCGGCTTTCTCCCCGGTATCGATGACCGCGAGGTGATTCCCGGTGCGGATCAGGATGCAGTCCGACTTGCCGGTGTTCAGGACGGTGACCGTCATATCGGACAGGGTCTGACCGGAGGGACTTTCTTCCGTGACCGTCCCGGCGGGCGGGTCCTGCACGGTCGTGCAGGAATGCAGCAGAAGGCAGAGCGGCAGCAGGAAAAGAATGGGACGGATCTTCACGGCTTTCCTCCTTTTCGGTCAGTTTCGGTCGTATTCGGTCATTCTTACGGGTCGGTCGGGTCAACGGACGGAGACGATCAGTGCCTCAACCGTTTCCGCGTCGAACGGAACGGAGGGGACGATGCCGTAACCGTAATCCCCCGCGGTCCACCACGCGTCGGTGATCGCGTCCGCTTTCCCGCAGTAGGAGACCGGGAGCTGACCCACGGTCAGGCAGCCGCCGAGGGTCGAGGCGGGATCGGACGGGTGTCCTTCTCCCGGCCGCATCCGGAAGGCGAAGGTCTTCTCCCCGGAGCGGAAGGTGACGACCGTTTCTCCGCGCTCCGCGAGCGTGAAGCCGACCGCCGTCCAGCCGGGAAGTGAGGGGAGATAGAGCGGGTGGGAAAGGACTGCCTCCAGCTCTTCCAGCGAGTCATAGTCCCCGATGGGAGAGGGGTCTTCCTTCCGGCAGCCGCAGAGCGGGAGCAGGAGGAGCAGGAGGAGCGCGATGATCCGTTTCATGGCAGGGACCGTCCTTTCTTTACGTTTCTATCATTATAGAACGAAAGCGGAGACCTGTCAAGGCGGATTTCCCTGCCGAAGATTGACTTTTTCATGAAGGAGGTGTATAATGATCGAAAAAAGCGGAGGGACGGACGATGACGCATTACGAAAAAAGAGCGAAAGAGATCTTATCCACGATGACCGACCGGGAAAAGGTCGGTCAGGTGTTTCTTGCACACTGCCCCGAGGGCGACGGCAAGGCGCTGTTCTCGGAATACCAGTTCGGCGGTGTTCTCGCATTTGCACGGGAATTTGAAAAGAGAACGCCGGAGGAGGCGCGCGCCCTTTTTGCCGGGCACAATTCCGTGACGCGGCTGCCGCTTCTCGTCGCGGTCGACGAGGAGGGCGGGACCGTGACCCGCGTTTCCAAATTCCCGCAGTACCGCACGGAGCGCTTCCTCTCGCCGAAGGATCTGTTCGCGGCGGGCGGTTGGCGCGGGATCGCGGCGGATACGAGGGAAAAGTGCGCGCTGCTCCGCTCGGTCGGCGTGAATTACAACCTCGCCCCGGTCTGCGATTATTCGCCGGACGAGGAGGCCTTTATCTCGAAGCGCGTGTTCGGCAGATCGGCGGAGGAGACCGCGCGGTTCATATCCTCGGTCGTCCGGACGATGAAGAAGGAAAAGATCGCCTGCTCCCTCAAGCATTTCCCGGGGTACGGCGGCAATTCCGATACCCACCTCGATATGGCGTGCGACGTCCGTCCGTTTGAGGCGTTTGAAAAAGAGGATCTGCTCCCGTTTATCGCCGGGATCCGCGCGGGGGCGCATTCCGTCATGGTCGCGCACAATATCGTGAACTGCATCGACCCGGAATATCCGGCGTCGCTTTCGATTCCGGTCCACCGTCTGCTCCGTGAAACGCTGGGATACCGCGGGGTCATCATCACCGATTCCCTGACGATGAACGCCATCCGTCACTTTACGAACGGCGCGGACCCCTGCGTCCGCGCGCTGCTCTGCGGCAACGATATGCTGATCACCGCTTCGACCGCGAAGGGCGCCGACGCCGTGGCGGAAGCGCTCCGTACCGGAGAACTGCCGCGCGAGGTGCTTGACCGCGCGGTCACGAACGTCCTGATCATGAAGCAGAAGATCGGGCTGCTCTGAATCGGGAAAAGAAAAATCATTGAGTTGCTGCACGTTCGTGCACCAGCCCCGACGCAAAGCGTTCCTCCGGAAAGACGGTCTATCCGGAGGAACTTTTTATTCTTTATCGTGTTTTGGCGGTTCCTCCGGCGTCTGCGCGCCGGTGTGGACGATCGGCTGCCATTCGACGCGGCGGAAGAGCGCTTCGAGGGTGATGGGCAGAAAAGTGACCGTGAACAGGGGGAACGCCGCGGGCATGAGCAGCTTTTTCCACGGCTTTCCGCGGATCCGCTTCCACTCCGACGCGAGCACGGCGGAGCCGAGAAGGAACAGCGTCAGATACGAGGAGAGGAGCAGTTTTCCGAACGAAACGAGGGAGGAAAGAAGCCCGACGCCCGAGATCAGTCCCGCGAGGATCGCGGTAAGGTTCAGAAAGAAGTGAGGGAGGAGAGCAGCAGGGCGGGCAGCGTCGCCATCGCCATGTCGAAGCAGGAAAACGATCCGCGCAGCGCACCTCCGATCAGCGCGCCCCCGTAGCGGCGGAACACCTGACAGTACCCCTTTGCCCAGCGGAGACGCTGGCGGCGGGACTGCGCGTAGGAAGTCGGCTGCTCGTCGAAGAATTCCGCGTCCGGGCAATAGGCGATCTTCTCCCCGCGTAAGATCATATCGGCGGAAAATTCGGTGTCCTCCGTCAGCGTCACGTATTTCCAGCCGCCCATGCTTTCCGCGATCCTGCGGGAAAAGAGGAATCCGGTCCCGTTGACCGAGGCGCTGACGCCGAGGCGGTGCCGTGCCCCGTTCAGCAGGCGGCAGGTGCGCAGAAAATGAAGGGTATAGCCGGCGGTGATCCAGTTGTCGGTCGGATTTTTGCTGTTCCGGTATCCTGTGACGATATCGTGCCCCTCGGAAAAGGTGAGGTCCATTTCCTCGACAAAGCGTGGGGACAGAAGATTGTCGGCGTCGAAGACGAAATAGCCGTCAAAGCCTCCCGGGCAGTCTTTCCCGATCGCGCGCAGAAGCACGTCAAGCGCGTAGCCCTTCCCGACCCGGTCGGGATCCGTCCGTTCGTACACGACGGCACCGTGTGAACGAGCGATCTCCGCCGTCCGGTCGGTGCAGTTGTCCGCGAGGACGAACGGGGTGATCCTGCCGGAACGGTAGGTCTGGCTGCCGACCGAATCGAGCAGACCGGCGATGACCGCCTCCTCGTTCCTCGCGCAGATGAGAACGGCGTAATCGTGGGGCTGCGGAGGGATCTCCCTCTTTTTCTTTTTCGGCGGGAAGAAGAGTGCGACCGGAAGATAGACGAGCTGATAGCAGTAGCTGAGGAGAAACAGGATCGAAAGGACGCGGTTGACCGCAGTCAGAAATTCCACGGCACCGACCTCACCCTTTGACGGCGGGGAAACGGAGGGTGACCTTAAAGAGATCCCCGTCGGTCTCGACCGTCATTTTTCCGCCCTGCAGTTCAGTCAGGCTTCCCGTGATGGAGAGGCCGAGCCCGTTGCCCTCGGTGCTGCGGGAAGGATCTCCCTGCACGAAGCGCTCGGTCAGTTCCTCCGGGCTCAGGTCGAGCGGCGCACGGGAGGTGTTCTTGAAGGCAATCACTGCCTGCCCCGCTTCTTTTTTCAGCGTGATCCAGACCCGCGTGCCGGGCAGGGAATATTTGATCGCGTTGCCGAGGAGATTGTCGAATACGCGCCACATCCGGCGGCTGTCGGCGAGGATCGTGATCTCCTCCCCGGGGACGGAGGTGACGAGCGTCAGTCCTGCTTTTTCGATCCTGTCGCCGTATTCCCCGGCAGCCTGCGTGATCAGCGTCGCTGCGCTGCAGGGAACGGGAAGGACCTCAAGATTCCCGGTCGCCGCCTTGGACGCCTCGATCAGGTCTTCGATCAGACGCTTCAGCCGGTCGGACTGACGGACGAGGACTTCCGCGTATTCCCGGATCTTTTCGTTTTCCGTCGGTTCGTCCCCGATCAGGAGCGCGTAATTGACGACCGAGGTCAGGGGGGTCTTCAGATCGTGAGAGACGTTGGTGATCAGCTCGGTCTTCATCCGCTCGCTTTTGATCCGCTCGCCTACGGCAAGCTCCATCCCGCGGGAAATGCTGTTCAGGTCCTCCGCGTGCGTGCGGAGCTCCGCGGGCAGGCCTTTCAGCGGGATCTCCGTATCAAATTTGCCTGCTGCCAGCTCCCGCCCGGTGTTTTGGAGTTTCCGGAGGGAGAGGGCGATCCAAAGGACGAAAACGGCTTTGACCGCCTCCCAGAGGATGAAGATCAGGAAGAAGCCCTCCGCGTCCATGACCCAGATCAAAGAAACGAGCAGGATCTCCGCGAGCGCGGAAAACAGAAGGAGCAGCGCGGTTTTCGGGACGAGCGGGATCTTCCGGATCAGACGGAACAGCGCCCGCACTCCTGCTCCAAGCGCACGGAAAAACCGGCAGATCAGGGAATCGCGGAGCAGACGGTGCTGCCTGACGCGCGAAATGAGACCCATGCACAGCCCGGTGAAGAGCAGGAAAAGGACGAGCAGAAACGCTCCTGCGGCGGCGTACATCAGAAGATCGCCGTAATACGCGTGAGACAGGAACCACGTCCCGGCAAAGCCGAACAGAAGGAACGCGGCAAGGGGGATCTCAAACGGGACGGCGGAGAGGGGCCCCGGCACGAATTCCTCTCCCTGCGGCAGCCGACCCGCAAGGCCGGTCAGAGAAAAGAAGAGCAGCAGGACAAGCACGAGCGCGGCGGCGGCGACTGCCCAGATCGCAAAGCGGATCTCATAGACGAAGCGGACGGCATCCGACATAAGCCGCTCGGCGTCGTCGATCGGGACGGCGGGATCGACGAGGAGGGAGACCGTTTCGGTGACGAGAATCTCCCTGCCGGGACGGTGTTCCCACGGCACGGATCCCGCGGGATCGTCTTCTGCATCCTCCCACCGGGTGTATTCGTATGGGAACAGATATTCCCGGACCGCGTCGGGATCGCCGCGCAGCGAATCACGCGCGGCGTAGCCGTCGCTTTCCGAAAGGACGGTCCCGTCCTCCGCGGTGACGCGGTATTCAAGAGCGGCGGGGATGCGGTCCCCGGCTCCGAAGCCCGCCCGGACGGCAAATCGGCGGCAGTATGATTCCCGGAGATCTTCGAGGACTGCATCGGGCGGCAGGGAATAGCCCTCGCCGACGATCAGGAACGTGATCCCGGCGGCGGAAAGGAGAAGAAGAAGGGCGTTCAGCGCGAGCAGGAAAAAGAGCAGGGCCTTTCCCGCCGCGGTACGGAAGAAACGTTTCATCTTTTTCTCTCCTCCAGTACGTAGCCCTGACCGAAGATCACGCGCAGAAGGCGCGGCTCGGTCGGGTCGATCTCGATCTTTTCACGGATGTGGCGGATGTGGACCGCCACGGTGTTGTCGTTCCCGGGGAACGGCGTCTCCTTCCAGACCGTACCGTAGATCTCCCGCGGGGAGAAGACTCTGCCCGGGTTGGAGATCAGGAGCCGCAGGATCTCGTATTCCTTCGGCGTGAGCGGGACCGGCTCTCCGTCGAGGGTGACCGATTTGCTCCGGTCGTCCAGCTCGATCCCGCCCACGCGGAAGGTTTCCGGGCGGATCTCTTTTCCGAACAGATCGGCGCGGCGGAGCTGGGAGTTGACGCGCGCGGCGACCTCGAGCGGATGAAACGGCTTGGTGATATAATCGTCGGCGCCGATGTTGAGCCCGAGGATCTTGTCGCTGTCCTCGCTTTTCGCGGTCAGCAGGATGATCGGCACGGTGCTGATCTCCCGGATGCGCGCGAGCGCGGTCATACCGTCCATTACCGGCATCATGAGGTCGAGCAGGATCAGGTCGATCTGCTCCTCCCTGACGAGGCGGAGCGCTTCCAGTCCGTCTGACGCCGTGAGAAGACGGTAATCGGGGCGGTTCAGATAGATCTTCAGCGCCTCGACGATATCCCGTTCGTCGTCGCAGATCAGAATGTGTTTCACGGTATCACTTCCTTTCTTTTCCTTCTTATTATAACGGAAGCCGGATGAAAAAGAAAGAGGGAAAAAGATGAAGAACGGATGAAGATTCGTTCTTCCGTTCATGCACTGTTCATGATTATCGTTTACAATAAACGAAGAATGATCGGTCGTGCGACGCTGCCGACCGGGACACGGAGGAGGAGAACCATGATAAAACGTCGGCTTCCCGGAACGCGGGCGGCAGTACTTGCCGTACTGCTTACCATGCTGATTTCCGGACTGCTTTCGTCCTGCGACGGGACGAAGGACAAGAACGTTATCATCGGGACGGAAGGAAAACCGTCTTTCGTTCCCGTCTGCGCGGAGGGCGCGGCGGAGGAGGAAAGGCAGGCGGCGGAGCTGATCGCCGCACGGCTTTCCGCGGCACTCGGCTGCGAGGTACGGACGGAGACGGACCCGAACGGAAAGAATCGGATCCTGATCGGTTCGGTCGGCGCCGGGGCGGACTTTGCGGAAGAGATGAAGGAAGGCGAATACGGCTTCCGCTTCTCGGACGGCAGACTGCTGATCTGCGGCAAGACGCCCGCCCTGACTTTGGAGGCGGCGCAGGCCTTTCTTTCCGAATACGTGAAGGGAGACGGAACGATGGACAGGATCGAAATTCCGGCAGACCTTGACCGGATCTTTACTTCCGAGCGGGAATACCGCTGGATGTCCCTGAAGGAGCTCGGCACGGAGTTCCACCGGTTCGATCCCGCCGGGTATATTTCCGACTGGATGGCATCCGGCAGCGCACCGGTCGAACAGCTCCTTTCCCCGACCGGAAGGACGGGAGAGGTGACCGGGGATACCTACGATTACGGGACGCATCCCTCGGATTATCAGCTCAAAACGACCGAGAAGCTGACCGACGGCGAAGAGGAAACGACCGATCAGGGGATGGCGCTCTGGTCCGGCTCCAAAAAGGATACGGAGACCGATACCTATATCACCTACGATCTCGAGGAGCCGTATTATCTCTGCTACTACAAGCTCCGTCCCTCATTCCAGGGAATGCACTGGGAATTCGAGTACAGCGAGGACGGAGAGGAATGGATGAGCGCGGATTCCTATACGGAGGGCGGCTGGATCCACGCACGTACCTTCTCCGAACCGCTTTACGCGCAGTACGTGCGTTTCCATATCACGCGCGGCTCGAAGACCGGCAACGATTTCTTCATCGCGATCCGTGAGATCTGGCTGCAGGGGATCCCCGCGTCCGCGGTCAAGGGCGCGCCCTCGTATATCGCGCCCGTCCTCTCCTGTGACGGGCAGGCAGACGGAAAATATACCTATTATTACGATTACTCCCGTACCTACGTGACGGTCGATCTCGGCGCGGCGTACGATATCACGGAGTACGCCTTTGAGGGCGCGGACGGCGCGAAGGACGTCCGGCTCCTCGCCGCGACCGATCCCACCGTCTGGAACGAGGCGGCAAAAGGGACGGGAAGCGGGATCGACGAATCGGGCAGACGCTATCTTGCCTTCTCCGCGAAGGGAGTCGGCGCCGCGTCGCTCGAGGACATCCGCATTTTCGCCCGTCCCACGGAGAGCGGTGCGGTGCGTACCGTACGCTCCGGGAACACGGACGCGGCGTTCGTCATGCCCGCGGCAGCCTCCGGCTCCGTCCTGACGGATCTCGGCGGGGCGTGGGAGATCTGCACGGAGCCCGTACAGGGCTTCTGGCGGGAGGAAAAAGGGACCTCCGGGTGGAAGGCGGTCACCGTGCCCGGATATCCCGAGACGCAGGGCTTCAAGGTCAAGGGTGAAAAAGGGGAGCTCAATCACGAGTACGCTTACCGTAAGACGGTCCCCTCCCCGCTTACCGACGGCTGTGACCGGTATTTCCTCCGGTTCGACTCCGTCCTGAATCTGGCGCGGGTGTGGGTCAACGGGACCTATCTCGGCTCGCATTCGGGGGGCTACTGCGCGTTTGAATTTGAGATCACCGATCAGGTCCGGACCGGAAAGGATCTGGAGATCGTGGTCGGCGTGACGGAGGTCACCTATGCGCCCGAGCTGAATATCGGCGGGTCGGGGATCACCGGCGCGGTCACGCTCTGCGGGACGAAGGACGCGCATCTGACGCGGCTCCACGCGTCGGTCGGGTTCGACGAAGCGTATGAAAACGCCATCCTGACCGTCGGCCTTGCCGCTGATCCCGGCAGAAGCGAGACGCTGACCGGGGAGATCGCGCTGACGGATCCCGACGGCAAAGCGGTGACGCTGAACGGCACCGGGTTCTCCTTCGGGAAGGGCGAAACGGAAAAGCAGCTTGAATTCCCCGTGACCGCACCGCAAAAATGGGACGCGGAGCACCCGCGGCTCTATACGCTCCGGGTCACGCTCGGCAACGGAACGGTATACGAGGACAAGATCGGCTTCCGCGCGGTCGAACTCACCGGCAAGCAGCTCCTCGTCAACGGCAGCCCGGTCAAGCTGCGCGGCGTGGACTGGACGGACGTGGATCCGAACCTCGGCCTCGTCTCCTCTCCGGTATCCGACGCCGAGTCGCTGATCAAGCTGAAGGCGGCGAACGTCAACTATCTGCGTATGGCGCATTTCCCGCCGAGCGACGCGATCCTCGACCTCTGCGACGAACTCGGCTTCTACGTCGAGCTGGAAGCGACGCAGCACATCAACACGCACTGGGCGGCGGATGATTACGAACGACTGGATACCATCAGCAATCCCGCGTACCTGAACTGGACGCTGGGCGTTTATTCCTCCGTGTTCGAGCGGACGGAGCCGCACGCCTCGATCATCATCTGGTCGGTCTCCAACGAGTCGGATTACGGCGGCAATACCGAGCGGGTCTGCGATTATCTTGACCGCGTCGATCCCGCCCGTCCCGTCAAGTACAGCTGGGGCGACGCGATCCCCGCGGATTCGTGGGTCATCGACATCAAGAGCGTCCACTATCCCTCTCTCGCATCCCTTTCCTCCGACGCGCCGATGCCGACGATCTACGACGAGATCGGGCATCTGTATCACACGCAGAACGTCGATCCGGGGTTCCGCGCACTGTACGGCGTCTCCTTCGACGATTACTGGGAGGCGGTGCTCTCGCAGAAGGGCGCGCTCGGCTGCGCGATCTGGCATTCCCGTGACTTCATGTTCTTCGGGGAGGACGGCGCGTTCAGCTTCAATACGACATGGGGCCTCCTTGACTGCTGGAACCGGGAAAAACCGGAATATTACAGCGTGAAAAAGGCATATTCCCCGCTGAACGTCGACGAGATGCAGGTGCTGACCGCCGGAGCGGACGGCGTCAGGATCTCCGTCGGCAACCGGTACTATCATACCGACCTTTCCGAGCTTGTGTGCGTCTGGACCTGCGGGGACGAGCACGGCGAGACGCCTCTGCCGTCCGCGGCACCGGGAAAGACCGCGTACCTCGTGATCCCCGTGAAGCATGCGAAGGACGGAGATCTGCTGCATCTCGATTTCGTCCGCCGTTCCTACGAGGCGGTGGAAAACTACGTGGTCGATTCCTTTGAATTCGCGCTCGGCGGCTGGATTGCGCCCGTGCGGGAGGGACCCGCGGACGGGGAGGCGCCCGAAATGCAGAACGGGTCGACCGAGATCCTCGTCAGCGGAGAGAACTTCTCGCTGATCGTGACCAAGGCGACCGGAAAACTGATCGCAAAGGTCGGCGGCAAGACCGTGCTCTCCGGTGTTCCCGTCCTGACGCTGAACGGCGAGCCGCAGACCGGCTTCACCGGCGTGAGCGTTCAGGGCTCGATCGAAGGGAACGAGGCGGTCATCGTGATCTCCGGCAGATATCCCTCCGGGAAAAAGGTCACCTTTACGCTTTCGGTCGACCGCACCGGGCGGATCGGATGGGATTACGCCTTTACCAAGTCCGGCAGCATCAGCGAGAGCGGCGTGATCCTGACGCTGAACGATACGGCAGATACGCTGACCTGGAGCGGCAGACCCGTGCTCTGGAGCTGCTATCCCGACGACCATATCGGCAGGATCAGCGGTACGGCAAAGCGGGACTACGGTCTGACGGAGACCTACGGCGTGAAGCCGGAGCATCCGTGGAGTCAGGACGCTTCCGCGTTTGATACCGGCATGACGAAGATGCTCTCCGCCTCCCGTGACTTTACCGCGACCCGCTTCGGTGTGGATACTGTGTCACTGACCGAGGGCGGCACCGTCGGCTTGACCGTGGAAACGGACAACGCGGCGGTACGCGCGTCGGTGAGCGGCAAGATCGTTTCCCTGACGGTGCTCGATTCTTACAGCGCGCTCGGCGCGACCGACCAGATGGGCGACGTGACGCCGATCCCGCTGAAAAAGGGACCGACCGCGGAGGGCTCGTATTACGTCGGCTCCTTCGTTCTCCGTCTGGAAGCGTGAATCCCGAAATAATCAAGTAAAAAAGCTGCCTTGCTTCGGTGAGGCAGCCTTTTTGAATGGAATTGTCGTTAATGCCTTCTCCCGTACAGACGGTTCCAGCATAAGAATTTCTTCCGGTCGATCCGGTCGAGCTGGGAGCGCTCGAGGCGGTAGCACCAGTTCCCCTCGGATCTGCCCGGCACGTTGAAGCGGGTGTCGGCGCCGTAAAGGAGCAGGTCCTGCACCGGCAGGATGAGAAGCCCCGCGTGGGAGGCGAACATTTCACGCAGAATCGGGTCGTAGCAGAAGTGGATATCGCCCTTGTGCCCGACGTAGGCAAAGAGGGTCTGCCGCGTTTCTTCGTCCAGCTCCCAGACGTAGCCGAGGAGGGTATTGTTGTCGTGCGTGCCGGTATAGGCAACGCAGGAATTGTCGTAATTGTGGGGCAGATGCGGCGAGTTTTCGTCCCCGAGGAAGCCGAACTGCAGGACGCGCATCCCGGGAAAGCCGCTTTCGTCCACCAGCTCCCGGACTTCCTTCGTGATATCGCCGAGGTCCTCCGCGATCAGCAGCGCGCCGTCCGCCGCCTCCTTCAGCGCGTCGATCAGCGCCATGCCCGGCCCCTTTCTCCAGACGCCGTTTTTCGCGGTCTTTTCCTCCGCCGGGATCGCAAAGAAGGATTCAAAGCCGCGGAAGTGGTCGATGCGGACGCCGTCAAAGCATTCAGTCATGAAGGAAATGCGCTTCTTCCACCAGGAAAAGCCGTTTTTCTTCATTTTTTCCCAGTCGTAAAGGGGATTGCCCCAAAGCTGCCCGTCCTCGCAGAAATAGTCCGGCGGAACGCCCGCGACCTCGCGGGGCAGATAGGCTTCGTCAAGGAGGAATTCACCCGGATCCGCCCATACGTCCGCGCTGTCCCACGCGACATAGATCGGGATATCGCCGATCAGCCGGATACCCTTTCCGTTCGCGTATTTCTTGATCTCCGCCCATTCGGTGAAGAATTCGTATTGCAGGAAGCGCCAGAGGAAGAGCGTTTCTTCGTCGGGCACGGACACTGTCCACTCGTTCCACGGTCTTTCTCCGTTTGCCTTCCGCAGCGCCATAAAGCGGCAGAAGCTTTCGGTTTCGGGATGGGAGGCAAAGAACGTGTCGATCGCGGGGGAGGGACCGAAACGCTTTGCCGCTTTCATCAGGAGCGGCAGCCGCTCTTTCGCCAGCCGGTCGAATTCACAGTAGTACGGCGTTTTCTGCCGCGCGCTCTCCAGTTCCGCTTTCGTCAGGAGCCCTTTTTCATAAAGGGTCTCCGGGTCGATGAACATCGGATTGCCGCTGAAGGCGCTGAAGGATTTATAGGGGGAATTGCACTCGTCGGGCAGGCAGAACGGGAGCACCTGCCACGCCGAAAAGCCGCACCCGGCAAGATAGTCGATCCATTCCCGCGCCTGAGCACCGAAGGAACCGACGGAATAATCCCCCCAAAGGGTGGAAATGTGCATGAGCACACCGCTTGAACGTTTCATATTCATCACCATATTTATTATTTTGACGTAAAATAAATTTAACACACGACCCTGTTTTTTTCAAGTCAATAAAAGAATAA
>JAZLIW010000027.1:0-3659 GCA_045617585.1 Eubacteriales bacterium | reverse complement strand
AGATGAAGTCGGGGCGGCAGAAAACGTTGAACGCGAGGTCGCCGATCAGGCGCTTGACGAGGATATCGCCGCGGAACGCGGCGGCAAGCTGACCGCGGCAGACCGACGGGCGGCGGACGCGGTACCAGAGAAGGAGGGCGGGCTGAAAGGACTGGATCAGATACAGCCCGCGATAGCCGGAGAGCACCTTTTCGGCGGCACGGCAGAGCGGACCGACCTTCAGACTGACCGACTTGAATTCGATCAGGAGCGGGACCCGTCCGCCGATCGCGTCAAGGCATTCGGAGAGGGTGGGGACCTTTTCCCCGGTGTTTCCGAGGGAGAGGGCACGGATCTCCGCGAGGGTCATATCCTCCGGCCGCCGGTCGACGCCGCACGTCCGCAGAAAGGTCTCGTCGTGAAAGACGACGACCTCTCCGTCCTTCGTCAGGTGGATATCGTTCTCGATCGGATATCCCTTTTCCGCCGCCGCGCGGAACGCGGGGAGCGAATTCTCCGGGATGCCGTTCTTTCCGTCGTGGAGCCCTCGGTGCGCGATCAGCCCGTAGTGCTTCAGCACCGTGAGCGCCGGATGCTTTCGGAGCCCGGGCAGCGTGAGGAAGACGGCGGCGAGGAACAGACACATGAGGACGAGGAGCAGGATCAGCAGTGCCCGCATCTCAGTCTCCCATATCGGCGTAACGGTCGAGCGCGTCGCCCTTTGCGGTCGGCTTCGCGTCGCCGTGTCTGACGAAGAGCATGGTGACGAAGGAGAGTGCGACGAAGATCGCCGCGTAGGGGAAGAGGACCCGGTAACCGATCGATTTCATCAGCGTTCCGGCGAGGGCGGGGGTGACGACCTGCGCCGCCATTGACGCCGTATAGTAATAGCCCGTGAACTTGCCGACGTCCGAGCCGCGGCACATTTCCACGACCATCGGCAGGGAGTTGACGTTGATCGCCGCCCACGCGACACCGACGAGCGCGAACACGACGAACATGATCGCGTTGATCGAGGTGAAGGAGGTGGTCAGAACGAGGCAGAGCGCGAAGCAGACCGAGAGGACAACCGTACCGATCAGGATGGTGCGCCGTCTGCCGATCTTCGCCGCAAGCATTCCGATCGGGAGATAGGAGAAGATGGCGCCGCCCGTCGCGACCATCAGGCAGGTGGACGCGCCGCCCAGTCCCTCACCCATGATCTCATCCACGTAGGTGGTGAACCACGTTGTGACGCCGTTATAGCCGACGTACCAGAGCGCGATGGAGGCAAGGAGGAAGGCGAGGCTCTTTTTGACCTCGGGCGGGAGCTTTTCGTTGCCCGAGCCGTCGTCGTCCGCGAGGTTCCATTCGGGGTGAAGCGCCTCGAGCGCCCGGTTCTCCTCCGTGAGCTTTTTCTCACGGACGGTCAGGAGCAGGACGGCGACCGAGACGAACATGACCGCGGAAACGATCAGGAACAGCGGCTCGTAATTGACGTGCGCCACGCCCTCCGTCTTCGACTTGGGGTAGAGGACGGCGGCGAGCCCGAGATAGAGGATGCCGCCCACGGCACCCATCAGGTTGATGACGGCGTTCGCACGGGAGCGCAGGGGCTTCGGCGTGACGTCCGGCATCAGCGCGACGGCAGGGGAACGGTAGATCCCCATCGCGACGAGCAGCAGCCCGAGCGTGACGACGAAGGAGACCGTCTTCCACGGCGCGGGAGAAGCGGCGTAGCCGTTGTCGAAGAGGGGCAGGATATTCATCAGCACGACGGCAAGCCCGGTCCCGAACAGGATGAAGGGCATCCGCTTGCCGAGCTTCGTGTCCGTCCGGTCGGAAAGACCGCCGAACAGCGGGAGCAGGAAGAGCGCGAGGACGTTGTCAGCCGCCATGATGACGCCGGTCAGCGTCTCGTCCATCTCAAAGGTCTTGGAGAGGATGAGCGGTACGATGCTGTCGTACATCTGCCAGAAGGCGCAGATCGAGAGGAACGCGAGACCGACGAGGAAGGTCCGCTTATAGTTCAGTTTCATAAGGGGAGGCCCTTTCTTTTTTATTTTGACTTGCCGCGGGTGGACTTATTCGGCTTCCTGCGCCAGCAGATAGTTGCAGAGGCGGCCGTGTCCGCCGTTCACGTCGTGGAACTGCCATGCGACGACGAGCTCTTTCTTCGGGGAAACGTAGATGACCTGACCGTTCATGCCGTTGCCCTGATACGCGCTCACGTCGTTAAAGCGCCAGAAGGAGTAGCCGTAGCGGATCTTCTCCTGCTCGTTCACCGTGACGAGGCTCGAGGTCGCGAGGTCGCACCATTCCTCGGAGAGGAGGCGCTTGCCCTCCCAGACGCCGCGGTTCAGGTAGAGCCAGCCGAGCTTTGCCATATCCTGCACCTTGAGGAAGAGCCCGGTCCCGCCGATCGCGTGCCCGTCGGGGTCGGTCGACCACGCCTGCCCCTGAAAGTGAAGGGGCATGAACAGACGGCGGTTCAGGAAGTCCTGCGTCCGCTCGCCCGAGACCTTCGCCGCGATGCGGGAGGCAAGATAGAAGTTCGAGTCGGAGTAGGTGAAGCGCTCGCCCGGCGCGAAGGGAAGGGGTGCCGAGAGAACGTAGCGGAGGTAATCGGTCGTCGGGTAGGACCAGACGTCGTCGTTATCGATATCGAGCCAGCCGCGGTTGATGCCGATCGTCTGCGTCAGGACGTGACGGACCTCGACCTTCTCCCATTTTTCGGCGAATTCCGGATAGTCGTCCCGGAACAGATCGCCGACCGTGTCGGAGAGGGAGAGCTTTCCGTCGTCGACGAGGAAGCCGACGGCGGTCGCGGCAAAATTCTTGGAGCAGGAGAAAATGTCGTTATAGTCGTTCGCGGGATTGACGCGGACGGTCTTCATTTCCCCGCGGCAGATCTCGCAGATGGAATAAGCGTTGAGCCCCTCGCTTTTCGCGATCGAGGCAAGCTGTTCGACGATCATGTCAGGTCCCTCCTTATTTCCGTGCGGGCAGGACGTCTTCGGCGTCACGCAGATAAGAATAATTGCCGGGGTTCAGCGGGAAGGTCTCGGTCCCGAGGACGACGGTCGCGGTCGTTCCCTCGGGCACGGTGAAGTCGAACAGGATCTGTCCGCCGACCGTTCTCCACGAGGAGCGGATCGTCCCGTGCGCCGTATCGAGCGACGCCTCGGCAAACGAGAGACGTCCGTCCGGGATCGGATTCAGATAGAAATGGGAGAAGCCGGGGAACGCGTCGTCCGGGCGGATCCCCGCGACGCAGGAGTACATCCAGCTCGCGACTGCGCCGTAGGCGTAGTGGTTGAAGGAATTCATACCGGGGCTCCACATTTTTCCGTCCGGCCGGATGCCGTCCCAGTGCTCCCAGATCGTCGTCGCGCCCATATCGACCGAGAAGAGCCACGACGGGAAGTCGTGACGGAGGAGCAGATCGTAGGCGACCCCGGGATAGCCGTTTTCGGTCAGCGTTTCCATCAGGACCGAGGTGCCGAGGAAGCCGGTGTTCAGCGCCGTGCCGTTCTCACGGATCAGACGGACGAGCTCCGCCGCGTAACGCGGTTTGTCGTCCACGAGGTCAAAGTGCAGGGCGAGCACGTGTGCCGTCTGCGTCGGGGTCACGAAGTTCCCGTCCGGCAGATAGGTGCGGTTGAAGTCCTTTTTGATCCGGTAGAAAAGCTCTTCGTAAT
>JAZLIW010000026.1:0-31728 GCA_045617585.1 Eubacteriales bacterium | reverse complement strand
CGGGGAAAAGTCGATGATGAAGCTCTTCTCCGTTTCGTGCGTAGGATCACCCCCGCGTGTGCGGGGAAAAGAAATGCCAGGAACGAGAGAGCCGGGAGCGGTGAGGATCACCCCCGCGTGTGCGGGGAAAAGGCGATGGAGGTCACCGGCGTCCTCGGCGTCATGGGATCACCCCCGCGTGTGCGGGGAAAAGTGCCGAATTTCCGATCGACGGAAGCGCGACCGGGGATCACCCCCGCGTGTGCGGGGAAAAGGCGTCTCCCGCGAATCTGATCCGGGTGTAGTAGGGATCACCCCCGCGTGTGCGGGGAAAAGGGAACCTTTCTTTTTGCTGTAGGCTGCCATGTGGGATCACCCCCGCGTGTGCGGGGAAAAGGTCCGGCACATGCTGAACGTCTGCAGCGCCATGGGATCACCCCCGCGTGTGCGGGGAAAAGGTCCGGCACATGCTGAACGTCTGCAGCGCCATGGGATCACCCCCGCGTGTGCGGGGAAAAGGCTTCAATATCTCTCGTTTTCGAGCTTTTACTCGTTTTTTCGATCCATATTGGAAGCAAGTTCATTTAACTTAACATAGATCCCATAGGTCATTTCGCAGTCTGCCATTGCCCGATGGCGCTGATCCGAAGGAACGTTCAAATAATCCGCAAGTGATGAAAGCTTATAGTTTTCCATATTTGGAATCAAAAGCTGCGCCAGCTTCATGGTATCAATAAAACGATTGTCAAGCGCCTCCATATGAGCTCTGCGGAAAGCCTCTGTTAAAAAATCCTTATCAAAAGAAGCGTTATGACAAACAAAAGGCAGACCATCAGCAAATTCCGATAATTCCTCCAAGACGTCTTCTGTTTCTTTTCCGCCTCTCATCAGTTCCTCCGTTATACCTGTCATTTGAACGATATCCTGCGGAATCAAGACGTCACATCTGACAAACGTCTCCATTTTTTCCGTCATCGCCCCGTTTTCAACCCGTATCGCCGCCACCTCGATTATTCTGTCTTTTCTCTTATCAAGCCCGGTCGTTTCCAGATCGAGCACCAC
This sequence comes from Eubacteriales bacterium, assembly GCA_045617585.1. Classification (GTDB taxonomy): domain Bacteria; phylum Bacillota; class Clostridia; order Oscillospirales; family CAG-272; genus CAKRZE01. The sequence continues at coordinate 30,687 of JAZLIW010000026.1, read as the reverse complement.
ATAATCATTAACGAAGCGGCCCGGCGTTTCCTTGGGGTCTTTCCTTTTTCCCTTTGCCATACGTCTCTTGGAAGCATCGGAAAAACCCGGCTTTATCAGTTCGGATGTACCTGACGTATCGGCGGTTTCCGGGCGGCGCATCAGCTTGATCCCGTCAAAATCCACGGGCTCCCAATATGCGTTGTGTACGCGAAAATCAATTTTCTGTTCTCCTGACGTACTGAAAACCATCGTTGCGTGTCCGTGCCCGATGTTTTCCGTGATCCGGTCCCAGACTTCATCCCGTACCCGGGAATTGAGATTTCCAACGTAAACGCCGGTATTGATCTCCACGAACCATTTCGTCATATCGCCCCTCAGCTTCTGCGGACAATCGGACAGAACAACCATAACCGTCATTCGTCTGTCCCCCGCCCGTAAGAATGACCCGAAGGAAGTGCTTCTCTCACATTATCCCATAGGTATAATATAGCCTCGGCGTTTTCTTCCCCCGCCCTGAGTAAATGCCTGACGTCTTTGACTATTCTTTCCAACAGCCCCGCCTCGGTCATCTTATCCCTTGTCCTTCTTCGCATCACAGCGGGCAGATCGGGAGGATTTTCCGCCGCAACCTCAAACGCGAGCGGGATTACGATCTCCGCTTTATACAGATCCGCGATATCGTAAACAAAAGAGTTTTCATGCCCGACGTGAACAAATCCGAGCCCGGGAGAACAACCCAGCGCAAAAATCACGGCATGTGCCAAACCGTAAAGACACATATTTCCCGCAGTCAATGCCTGATTAACCGGTGAATCCGCTTCAAAATGCTCCGGCGTGTAATCACGCCCGTTCCATTCAATGCCGAATTGCCGGGAAGCCGCCAGATACGCTTTCCGTATTCTTGCGCCTTCCCTGCCGCGAAGCTGCTGCATCGTCAGCGTTGATACGTTTTCGCCGGGAAACCGCATTTCATACATGGCACGGACCACGTTGAGATGCTCCCTTTGATTGGACACCAGTTCCGCCTGCTTTTGAAGAAGCGCCGCACGGTGCGTCAGCGGGCGTCCGCCCGCATAATAGCGGACCCCCTGCTCTCCGACCCAGATCGTGCAGACACCGGTATCGCCGATCAGTTCCATTGCCCTATGCGTTACGTCGGTTCCGGGACCGAGCAGCAGAACCGAGATTGCCGCCGCAGGGATGAAAACCGACCCCTTCTCATCCCGCACGACAATTGCGCTGTCTTCGCGGTTCAGTTTACAGTGTTCCAGATACAGAAAGGTCATCCGGTCAACCACCTGCGGCAGCGCCTGCAGATCAGGGCGTATCATTCCGATATTGTCACTCACAAATCGCACCCGTTACGGTCAGAAGACCGCATCCATACGCCTTTTCCCTTCCAAGGCCGTTGACAAGCAGCTCCCGGAACAGATTGGCGTCCGTCACCGTCAGCTCTCCCTCGAATGTCACCGCGCGGAAGGAAACCGTCCTGCCGTGGTCGCTTCCTTTACGAAATGTAACCCAAGTATCGGATACTGCCGAAAACCGTTCCGGTTCGAGCAGAAAACCGTTCTTCTCTGCCCTGTCCGCGAGCCATTTTTCCTGATAAACAGGAGTGACGTGGGCAAGAACGCTTCCGGCATTTCCGGTTCCCGCGCTTTTGGTAATGACCGGATTGGCGGTCACACGGAAACGGCGTCGGTCCCCGTTCCGAATCTGCTCCAGAAAGGGTGAATACTTCCGCGATTCCCAACCGGCTTCGGTTCCGAACTGTCTGACCGCATCGGTGAGGTCAGGTTTCTCCTCGCTGACGAGAAGCAGATACCGCTTTCCGGCAAGCGTATCGAGCCTCCACAGCTTTCTTCCCCTCTCCGGGAACGCCTCTTCGATCGCACCGTGGAAAAGGTTCGGCGATTTCAGCGCTATGACACATTTCCGCTTATTCGTGTCAAGTTCCATTCTGGTCAGATACATCTTCCGCCTCCAATTCCGCAAACGGATCGTGCTCCGTCTGCCGGTCGTTTAGCTTTGCAGGGAGAATGATTTCCCGATATTTCCGATAGCCGAATTCGCGTCGAAACGGGTTAAAAGAGATCGGGCGATCTTTCGCGATCGCGGCGGTCTTGTCCTCTTCCGGTGCGTCGATCACGATCCGCATCGGCAGCTCGGCCTCCCCTTTTCGTGAAACCGTAAGACGGGGCTCATTTGTCAGCGTGTCTTCCAGTCCGGTACTGCGGATACCAAGCACGAGCGGCAAAGTCGGCGGGCAGGAACGGCGACCGAGAAACAACGGATAAACCGGATGCATCAAAGCAAAGGACAGTCTTTCCAGCGTCCTGTCGTCAGCCTCCAAACCGCAGAGAAACACCGCGTCGCTCAGATAATAGCGATGCGTCACATACGACGTTTTCGCGGAATGCGCCATGTGAAAATCATGCAGGTACTGTCCTTCCCGATCCGCCCGGATGCCGAACCGGATTCGGGAAAGTGTTTCCAGTGCCTCTTTGTCATCCCGACGGATACCAAGCGCCGCCGCAAGCATTCCGATCACTCCGCTTTTCGACGGTTCCCTGCCTGTAGTACGGACGTCGAACTTGGAATCCGACCCCCAGGACTGCAAAGGAGCCGCAAGACGCAGAAGCAGGGTGCTCATGCCTCTTCCTTTCCGCAAACGTCTGCCACACTGGTTTCCAACCGATCAAGCAGCGCCTTCACGGACAAGACTTCCGCACGGTCCTTGAGAAGCGAGGGATCCGTGCAGCAGCCCAGAGCGAGCGCGGGTTTGTCCGCAAAAGCCGTATAGGTCTGATCCGCGTAGGACAGCAGTGCCTCACAAGACTTTTTGGCGTACCCGGTCTTGGTATTGGCAACGGGCGTTTCAAAAGCGCCCGAAAGATTCACCGGCTGATCTTCCCGTACGGTCACGTAAACGAGATCGGGAAGCGTCCGGTTGGCAAACGTATTCTGCTTTCCTGTCGGCATCGAACGAATGAACGCCTCAACGAATCCGCGGACCACCTTCGCGGTATCTTTTCCGAGATTCTTTTCCGCCTCGGTCACGTTCAAAGTCGCATACCGGTACAGCGTGGAGGAATTGAATTCCACCGTGCCGAGGTGCCCCGCGCCGGACTGATCGTCTCCCTGCTCATCGTCCACCGCCGTGAAATAATCGTATTCCGTATGTACCGCATGGGTCGAGATGGCGTGAGCCACCTGCGCTGCCGCGTCGTAATTCAGATCGGGGTCATCCGCGACCATACGCCCGAAAAGCGTGATATCAATCGAGGGATTTTCCTTTATTGCGCCCGCATATTTCTTTTTATCGGTCTCACCCGCAGCCGCAAGCTTTGCAAGATTTGTCACCTGCGCGTCGCTGATAAAGAACAGTGCCGATGTCGTTTGCGCTTTGTCCTCCGTTTTGATCCCGATCGTCTTCAGGACGTTCATTGCCGACTTCATAGCGCCCTCTTCACTCATATCCGGAACAAGTGCGGCGATCTCTTTGGCCAGCATTCCGGGCACTTTTTTGGTACGGCTTCCGAGCTGCTCCGGAGCGAATACGTCCTTGAAATACTCCCGCATTGCGCGCTTCCATGCCTGAGAAGATACTCTCGCTCTTTCCACGCCGCCGTAAACGGCGGTTTTCGGGCTTCCGGTATCGTCGCGGTTCACGCAGGACGGAGGGACGGTCTGAAGGACGTGCAGATCAACAAAAACGTGCTTATTCATAATATCAGTTTCCTTTCTTTTCATCAAGATCGTTATTTTCTTCGTTTTCTTTGAACTGGATTCTGCTGAAATCTTCTCCCCAGCGCAGCTTTACGCTGTCCGCCGTGTCGGGATTCTGAAAGCGGTACAGGTCCGCCGCAAGGCGGGCGTAATCCATCGGGATCCCTTTTGCCCGGAGCAGCGTCACAAGGCTTCGCAGTTTATAGGAAAGCTCCGTCATATCCTCCGCCGTTGCCACCGGATAGAACCGCCGCGCAACACGTTCCCGATCCTCATCCGTTTCGATCAGCCGCGCGGCAGCGCTCCCGACGGAGACGTCCGGCCGGTGCATCGGCTCTGATTCCCGGCTCTTACCCTGCTGATGCAGTGCAAAAACCGTAAGCGCCGTATAGATCGCCCACTCTTCACGACTGATTTCGGTTCCGCAGCCGCAGAATTCCTCCGGCAGATCGGTCAGGAATTCACCCCAAAGGTCCGGAAGCGCTCCCGGCGCGTGACCGATTCCTTTGCGAAGACGGGCAAGAGACGCACGCGCGGCGTTTTCGGGTTCCGAAAGGAGCTTCCGGATCCGCGATTCCGTAAATGCTTTGACTTTTTGATATCTCGTTTCCATTGTTTTCACCCCCATATTCTTTTCATGTTGATTCTGAACCACTGCATTGCAATCGAAGAAGAGTAATACTTTTCCGGTTTATTCTTTTCTGCCTTGACGGTTTTTCCGATAAACGCGGTCTGCCCCGCATCTGCAGCCATTTTTTCCGCAAGTCGGAAAGCCGCGTCTTTTGCTTCTTTCCGCCACGCCTTGATTTTCTCTTCCCGTTCCTCTTCCCGGTCTTCCGCGTCAAGGGTGGTCAGCCATCTGCGGAACGGAACGTCGATCTCATAGTAATACTTTTCCTTTGCCGTGCCGTAAGGCGTCGATTTCTTTTCGATATCCCCGCCCGCCGCAAGGAAAAGGTCGGAGGACAGAGCACCGACCGCGTTGGCGATCTTGTCACAAAAGCCGATTTCATCAACGATAAGACTGCGATAGACCTCTCCGATAGAAGACAAAAGATTTCTATGGACTTTCAATTCATCCGAAAACACATCTGCCGCAAAAAAGTCCTTATCCCCATACTGAACCGAGGCAATTCCAAAACGCAGAATGCTGCCCTGCGACAATATTCCTTCGTTATGAAGCAAAGCATTCCAACGTATTACTCCCGGGATTTTTGAGGAGTGCTCTACCGAAGCAAACAGAGCAAAATCCCGCCACATCTGCTTCGACCTATCATGACGACGAGGCTGATATCCGGTTATTTCCCCTTTTTTATCTTTGATCGGTCCCCATACCGTCATTTGTTCGGAAAATGCGTTTTCTTTTTCAAAGAAATCTCCGCCCAACAGATAGAACCCGGTTACCGCATCATTTTCTCTGTGCAGAATCAGTCTTCTGGACTGCAGGGTCAACAATGCTGCCTGATCATCAGGCACTGGTATCAGCGTTCTCTCCCGCGCTCTTTTCTTTTTCAATTCCCAAACCGGAACGCAGCTGTTCCACGGCTCTTCATGATCATCCAAAAGCACATAATTCAACATCAACGTTTCAAACAGATTCTCTCCAAAAACACAGACAAATCCCATCTTGCCAAGCCATCCGGCGCCGGGCGACGGCATTTTTCCGTCATTTTCAGCTTTCCCTTTTTTAGTAGGCTTTGCCGACGTGTCATCAAATGCGTTCACGTACAGAAGCCATCTTGCCGCCTCCGAATAAGTCAATCGACTCTTATCAGAACCGGCACGATCCGGAAACAACCTCAATTTATTGCTGCTTTCGGAAAGAACACCGTTCAATTTGGACGCTTCGTATTCCGTTCCGTTTTCAGCCGCCGGAATCTGCCAGAATGGATTTGTCGGATGGAACAGCCAGAAATTTTCGCGCTGAGCGGAAAGATACTCCCTCAGCGGTGCCTCCGGGAACCGTCCGAGTTGCCACAGCTCCTCCCATCGGTCCAGCGCACCGTCTGAGGATTCGATTGCCGCCTCTTCTCCGTCGCAATCCACACGTTCAAACACTGCATGAAGTACGGCGAGAAGCAGCCTCAATACCGCCGCGTTCTGCGTCGGCAGTTCCCCCGCCAGATCACGGAATTCGTGTGCCCGGATCAGCGCGTCGGTCAGCGAAACCTCTTCGACGGAGCAGTCTTCTTTCATGACCCGTATCCACGGCTCGTCCAGTAAATTGAATTCGCAGTCCGCCATTTATTCTTCCTCCTTTTTATTATATATCAGTCCTCGGTCTTTGGAATATGTCAGATGAAACCCGCACAAATCTTTTTCCACTGCCCGGTCAAGAAGAAGGATCAATTCTCCTTTGATCCAAGGGGAGTCCTGCCAGACGGCAAGGCGGGCTCTGTTTTCTGCCTCCAACGCATTGATCACGGCATTCATTCTGCTCCCGCAGCAAAGCGCAAACGGCAGACGCAGACGCTGAAGCGCGATCTTCCGACATTCGTCTTCGGATGGCAGAGTGTCGGGACGAAGAACGGCGTCCGAGATCCACGGAAGAAATCCGACGTGACCGTCCTCTTTTTCCTGCAGCACAAGCACGTCGAGCGAGGCATTTCCGTCACGGACGGAAGCCTCTGCTTGTTTTTCGCTGAAATCATATTCATGGTCAAGCATCCCGCAAAGACTATTGTTTGCGGCACTGCGTGTCGATTTTCTCGGCTTTGGGAGAATCCAATCGCCGGCTCTGCTCTCCTTACATGAAATCTTATTCCGATACTCTTCCCATGCCGGATCCTCTTCCTCCTCACCTATATCTTCATATACCTTCTCGACGAGCAAGGGTATATCGTCGGGCAAGAGAACGGAGTCCGGTAAATATCGCTTCGTCTGTTTCAGCAGCCATGCACCGTAAATGGTTTTTGCACCGTCCTCAAACGCATCTCCGGCACACATGACCGAGCATTCCGGTTCGTGAAGGGCCTCCGGGCGCTCCCTGCGATGACGGTGCAGTCTGCCGATCCTCTGCAGAAGAAGGTCCATCGGGCAGAGGTCTGTCACGAGATAATCGAAATCAATATCGAGAGACTGCTCGAGCACCTGCGTTCCGACGACGATCACCCCGCTGCGCGTTTCCGGCGTTGCGTGCTTGCCGATCATTTCCATCAACTCTTTTTCGCGGCGGATCCGTTCTTCTGCCAGAAACTGCGCGTGATAGACGTACACCCTATGATCCGGAAAACCTTTCCGCAACCGCTCTCCGATCTCCTGCGCACGTCTGACCGTATTCACGATGATCCCTGCGCAGCCGCCGTCCTTCATCCTGTCACGAATGTCTGCTTCCAGTTTTTCTTCCTCCAAACGGTTGATTCCGACACTGACCGCAGCCGTTCCGGCATCAATCGCTTCTGCTTCTGCTTTTTCCCCGTCTGTCCAGGTAATCAGCGGATATCCGGCCTTATCCGGGAGCATGAGTTTCCGGTTTCCGGTATATGCCTTCAGCATTTCGATTTTTCTGTCCGGCGGAAGTGTTGCCGACAGAAGAATGACCGGGACACCGTACGATCCGAGCCAGCATAGCATCCGATCGAGAAATCTGCTCATATATGCATCATAGGCATGGCACTCGTCGATGATCACCGCTTTCCCGCACAAACCGAGATGCCGCAGCATCACGTGTTTCTGCGTCAGCGCCGCCATCAGAGCCGTATCAACCGTTCCGACGACGAAATCGGCAAGAAGCGCCTGCTTTTTCCCGACAAACCAGCTATGCGCGATCAGCCCGCTTTCCGTATCTCCGTCCACGGATACCCCGTCGGACGAGTAGCGCCGATATTCGTCATTCAGCGCTGCCATTCCATGGACCAACCGGATCGAATGCGCATTGTCCTTAGAGAGTTTCTCTGCCCACGCCGTAACACGGGGAAAAATTCCGTTTGACGTCGCCTGTGTCGGAAGTCCGAAAAACACACCTCCGCATCCGGCCGATCCGCTGAGCAATTCCGCCGCCGCCATCGCCGCTTCCGTTTTTCCGGTCCCCATCTGCGCTTCAATGATCATCAGACAGCCGGAATCAACGGAAGCCGCGATTTCTGCGGCACGTTTCTGCATCGGATTCGGCATAAAGCCGAACCGTTCCGTAAAGAATGCCGCGCAATCCGCCATCTTTCCCCATGCGTTCCACTTTTTAGGCAGAGCAAGTCGGGAAAGAGCAGAGGCGGCACGATTTTCGAGCCCGCTTTCGGGAAAGGCATCATCCGCTGAGATCAACGGAAAATAATCCTGATTGCTGGCAATCCAGTCTGCCTGGATCAGAACGCCGCAAAGAAGCATCTGCGCGCAGTTTGACAGAACAGGAAGCTCCTCGACTGTCGAATACCCCGACGCTGTCAACGCATTTTCAAGAACGGTCCCCCACGCTTCTTCCCAAAGCTCACGATCCTGCCCGTAATAATTCCGGGAATACGCCTGAAGCTGCTGTTTTTGTTTTTCATTCTGCGTGGTTGGTTTTCCGTGATGAGCTCCCACCACCGCACAGACCCCGTCAGGACATCCGAGTTTTTCCAAAATCGCTTCTCCCGCCCGCGCGTGCGGACTTTGAGAGACAGATAAATAATCCGACAGTCTTCCGGGGTCCGCCCCTTTTTCGGACAGTCTTTCCCGCAGTCCGGGGATATGAGGCAGTATTTTTGCGGCAAAGAGCGGCGTACCTTTCCCGACATCATGCACCATCGCAAGAAAAACACAAATTTTCCTGAATTCTATCCGCTCCATTCCGCAGGCGCGGATCACCGAATCCGGTACACGATGATCTGTCAGATACCGAATCGACGACGCAGCATCTTCCAGATGAACGAACACCGGGAGCCAATTTCCCTTATCATCCGTTTTGCCGGGAAGCATTTCATACCATTCGTTCCTTTTCATCGGTTTCTTCCCTTTCCGGATATGAGATCCGATCTTTTTGTTTCATCAGGTGTATTATAACACGGCCGATGGGACAAAAAGGGTACATCTCATGTTTTTTACACAATCCGATTTTTCATTGCCCCGATCATATAAAGCGGAACGTTCAGTACATCCTCGCCATCGGTGTCGGGACGCATGGAGGTCTTGACGGCATAGCGCGGCAGATACTTCTTCCGGTATTCGGCAAACAGTCCGAGTTCAAACAGAATCCTTCTGACGTCGTAATCTCTGTCGAAAACGGATCTGACCGATTCCATTTCCTCAAAGTTGATATAAACGACCTTCTCGTAGAAGCGTCTGCCGAATTCCTTGAGTAAATAGGTCTTTCCGCATTGCCGTACTCCTTTCAGGATCAGCGGTTTGCGGTTCGGCATCTCTTTCCATTCCTTCAGTTTCGCGAGTAAAAATCGTTCCATGTTGTACCATTCCCTGTTTTATCTATCAGTTTTGCGTGTATCTTCTGTATTTTCCATATTTATAATACAAAACGAGGATGGGCTTGTCAAGAGATAATCTTCCGCTTTTTGTTAATGATTTTTTCCTCGCCGACTTTGGTCCTTCTTTTATATAGGAGCGTCACATACAGCAGAAATTCGCCCAAGTGCATTTTGAATATCCCTTTCCCTAAGCGGTCGTTGGCCGCCGAAAAACCGGCAGGCGAAAGGTTGGATTTGCATAAATCGCTTATTTGTGAAAATAATTACATATCAAATGCCCTGATTCGTGCAAATAATATATCAGATAACGCTTCCTGCTACCGAGCGCGTAGTGGACTTTCACCACCAAGTTATTACCCATGGCGGGCGCACCAAAAAAGGAACCGCCTCGGCAGTTCCTTCTTCTGTTTTAAGTGTCCGTCTTTTCGTCAGATATATTCGATTGGCAGTACGACCAGATTATCCCGCAAATAAAGCTTTCGGTCGTACAGACACAGGATCGCTCCCATCCCGCGCATCTGATCGGGGATCTTATCAAGCACGTCAAATTCGGATGCCATATCAGCTTTGGGCGATGCGGACAGTTTGATCTCGATCGGATAAAGAATTCCATTTTCACTCAGAATCAGATCGATTTCACCATCCACTTCGACCGTCTGTCCGTTTTCACGTTTCTTCTTGCGGTCTTTTCCGTTATAAAAGAACACGTTGAAGTCATAGTCCAAACCCTCGTTCGAATAGGATTTCAAAATCTCATTGATTACGAACGTTTCAAACATTGCGCCCGCCATCGCGCCGTTTTTTAAGGTTTCCGGTGTCAGCCAGCGCGTGAGGTACGAACAAAGCCCGGTATCGCGAAAATAGATTTTCGGCGTTTTGATAGCGCGGGAAAGCGCGCTCGGCGTAAAGGGCTTGAGGAGATAAACGATACCGCTTTTTTCAAGAATGGAGATCCATTCCTTGACCGTCACCTCGCCGATTCCGATCTCGCTTGCCAGATTGGCGTAATTCAGCATTTGCCCCGTGCGTGCGGCAACAGCGGTCATAAACTTCACGAACGTCAGATGGTTCTTCGCTTTGATCAGCTGATTGACGTCACGCTCCAGATAGGTTTTGACGTAGGATTGATAAAAATCGACCCACTCGCGTCCCGGATTGGAGAATAATTCGGGATAGGAGCCGCGATGGATCACCGACCATATATCGTCCGTATATTTTTTCAGCTGTTTTTCACGTTCCGCAATGTATTCGGGCGTCGGCACAAAATGGCGATTAAAAGAAATATCGCAGATTTCTCTTTGTGAAAGTCCGTCCAGTTCCATGACCGATATTCTTCCGGCAAGAGATTCGGAAACCGATTCCATCAACTGCAGCTTCTGCGATCCGGTAAAGAAGAAGTTCCCGTTTTTGTCCGTATTGTCCAACACCATTTTGATCCGGTTGAAAACGGAAGGACATTTCTGTACCTCGTCAATCATCAGCGGGCAGGGATTGTTCAGTAAAAACAGTCCCACGTCGTCACTTGCCTGCGCGAGCAGAAGATCGTCGTCAAACGTGACCTGGTTGGCTTCAGAGAACAAATGGCGGAATAACGTCGATTTTCCTACCTGCCGGGGACCTGTCAGCAGAATTGCCTTGGCATTTTCCGCTCTTTTTTTCACGATCGGTTCAATATGCCGTTTGATTGAATACATCCGTACACCCCCAAATATTTGGCTAATCCATAGTACAACTATATTATAGCCATTCGTTTCAAAAATGTCAAGTCAAATCAAAATCATTTTTTGAACTGACTTCCTGCCGATCCGGGCAGTCCCTGCTCGAATTACAATTTCCGGATCTGCCCCATTCTTTCCGTCAATTCGTCCACGGCAGAGAGGAATTTTCCGAACGGTGTCAACAGGTCCCCCTCTCCGGTTTTCTTTTGCGCCGTCCTTTCAGCAATATGTCAAAAGCGATCCGCAAAGGTTATCAATCCCTTAATATGTGCAAATAATCATAACAATAATGCCCGTATTTGTGAAAGTAATTTCCAGTCCAATGCCCTCAGCGCTACAATCAGGCTCATAAATCGGTTATATGTGAAAACAATTATATAATAAATGCCGTGATTCGTGCAAATATAATGTATTCTCAATTTATTCATCGTGGGAATGAAAGCTCGAGAGCATCGTATTGTATCTTTCACAAAGATTGTATTTCTGTCATTTATTAGAGCAAGAACGCGTTTAACAAACATAATATTTCGCATCTTGCGCTATAAAACATTTCCGAGAAATATAACGTGCATCTTTTTTAAAAAGGTGCACGTTACATATTGACAAAAGCGTTTTTTTGTGCTATAATCTCGATGAAATCAAAGAAGGAGGACGCTGACCGTGTTACAATCATTAGCCGAACGCATCCACGACTATCATGCAGATGCCTTCATTAACGATATGGCTTCGACTTCAAAAAGCCTCGGTATCCTTGAAGCCAAAATCAATGCCTATCAGTTCAACAGCATATTAATTCCTATGCTTCATAAAAAGGAAGCCATCTCATCAATGTATATCGAAGGTACGCAAACAACGATCTCCGATGTTCTCGAAAATGAGGTGATGCCGAAATCCGGCGATGCCCGAATTATGATTGAAGTCAATAATCATACACGGGCATTGGTTTTCGGCGCAGACCACCTGCGTACAGATGGTTTCACACATGAGTTTATTCAAAAACTTCACAGCATAATGCTGACCGGCTTGATTGCAAAAGGGAAAGAGGACACGCTTGGTACGTACAAAAAAGCCGACAACAGAATTGTCAACAGCGTCGGGACCGTAATCTTTACTCCTCCCTCTCATACGGAAACAAAAGCTTATATGGATGAACTGATTTCTTTTATGAACGACACAAACGATGATATTCATCCCCTCATCAAGGCAGCAATCATCCATTCTCAATTTGAGTCCATTCACCCGTTTTCCGACGGCAATGGGCGTGTCGGAAGACTTCTTGTGAGCCTCTATTTGTTCAAAGCTCAGGTCATCAATTTTCCGTTCTTTTATATCAGCGAAGCCATAAGTCTTGACAAATCCGTATATTACAATATGCTTACCAAATCGAGAACGGAGTCTTACGACGAATGGATCAAGTACTTTTTGAAAAAGATTCAGATACAAACCACAAAATCCATCGGATATATTGATGCATTGAACAGAATCTACAATGAAACGAAGAAGACCGTTCAGAAATCAATCAATAGCCCGAAATTCGATGCAATCATCGAATGCCTGTTCACCCAACCGGTTTTGACGGCGGGTTACTTGGAAGAAAAACTCGCAGTATCTCACGGTCAGGCGGTTCGCTATCTGAACATTCTTGAAAAAGAGCACATTCTGCTTGGTGATGATAAAAAGCGCGGCAGAAAATTCTTTTTTGTCCGTGTTATTGATCTCGCCAGAGGAGTATAAATACTTCGACAAAAAGAAGGTGATGCCATTGCTTGTAATAAAACAAAAAACACATTAAAGGCTGCGCCAACAACCAATAATGTGTTTGATGCGGAAATATGCTGTACATATCCCTTTAGGTAATCGATAGTATAGCATATTTCTGCCCTTTTGTCAACCTACCCGAGCAATATTTTTTGCCCGCTCGGCAGGTTTCGCTGCGGGCACAGCGAAGGAAGAGCAGATATATGTCTGTAAAAAACTGCACCCGAAGTGGGTGTAAAGATGTTTTTCATGCGTTTTTAGTCCAAAACGCTGAGTACGATGGGCGTATTGAGATACCAATAATCAAGGCATCTTCCGATATTCCCAACAGAGTGATTCTTTTTTCCAAAGCGATAAGCTGTATCGACTACGATCAGTGGGTCTGCTTTTATGAGGATGATGTAAGTTTTGAAAGGATTTGGAACAATCCGAACAAATATCTTCCCATTCTAAAAAAGTTCAGGGGCGTAATCTCCCCGGATTTCAGTTTATATCGTGATATGCCTTTGGTGATGCAGGAGTGGAACACATATCGCGGACACGCCATTGCAAATTGGCTGCAGAAAAATGGAATAAAAGTCATTCCGAACGTCCGATGGGGTGATGCAAGATCGTATTCGTTCTGTTGCCTCGGAGTGGAACCGAACAGTACCATTGCGGTTGGTTCACACGGATGCATGAAGCTTGTTTCAGAAAGAACGCAGTTCGAGCGTGGTCTTTCTTTCGTGGTCAACAAGCTTCATCCGAAAGCCATTGTGGTATATGGTACCGCTCCCGATGCTGTTTTTGACGAATATCGAAAAACTGGAATTCATATCATTCAGTTCGACAGTAATTATATGGTTACTCATCGAAAGGCGGTGGGTGACTAATGGGAGCAGGAATTCACGGAGGTTTTGGAAACACGTTGGGTTCTTCATACGGCAATAGCAATTCTTCAGAAGAAACCTATGCGGATAGAGGAATTGATATTCCTGATAATCTAAAGTCTGCGCTTTCAAAAATGAAGAGTAAGGGCGACTATATTACTGCAGAAGCCGACTCGTTTTCTATGAAAGACGTCAGCATTATGTCTAAAGAATCTGGAGTGGAATTTGCAAAAGTTTCTGTGGATGGAAAAACGTATATTATTCGAGGGGATAAATCCGGAACTGTCATACCTGATTCGTTGTTATCAAAAATAAAGTCTGGTTCCGGAAGACTCGAATTCCATAGCCATCCGCATAATGACGATTGTATTCCATCCCAGTCTGATATGAACCTTATGAAAACACTTCGAAAAAGTACCGGTCAGAGAGTAAGCACTATTGTTACTCCAAATGGAAGAACGAGTACTTTTGATGAAAACGGAGTCATTTCAACTGGAACAGTGTCAAATACAATTGACGAAAGTCATCGTCAAGCACTATTAATACTTTTTGGAGGTAAATAACATGCTTAATATTGAAGAAGCAAAAATTGATGCTTGGGTTGCTATTGCTGATCTCTTTGGTCTTCAGTATTTTAGGGATCACTTTGTGGGTTCGTGCAACTCATATCCAAGCGAAGAAAGCGACGATATCGAATATGAGTTTTTCCTTGGCTTTGAGGGCAATAATGAAACTAATATGTGGACTGTATTTGCTCGGGTGTCTGTAAACCGTGAAACGAGGATGGTTACATTCCTTGATTACAAAACGCCGGACGGGAAAAGAATGGAAAACCCGATAAAACCAACTTCATTTGCTTGAAAAGACTGAGGTGAAAAACAACGGAACGATTGCTCGCCTCGCCTTATCTCGATACCGCATTTTGAAATTTCATTCGATACAGTAGAGTATCATTTTACCTCAAGGGTGCAAAGGATCAACGAGCTTTTGCATCCTTGTTTTTTTCTATTTTCTCGCGTTTTCACGAAATTTCTAAAGATATGAAAGTCAAGGATACCGATCACCTCTTGTCACCCATGTTGATTCTGCCTTCGAGGCGATCTATCGCACAGATAAACTGATGCTTGTGTGTCAACGTTGTCAATGACGGGTCGCCTTCCCTGATCCGCATCGTGCGGCGGATCTCCTTCGGGATCACGACCCGCCCGAGGTCGTCGATACGTCTGACAATTCCGGTTGCTTTCATGGATAAATCCTTTCTTTTCGGTTTTCTGCCTGTATTTTGCCCCGCGGTTGGAAAAATATGCGGGAAAAGAGAAAAGGAGAGAGGACGTTCGGTCCCCTCTCCGGCTTTTCCCCTGTTTCGCAGTAACACGACTAATCGATGCCATTCACAATGATCTCGCGATCGTAAATCCCGTCGATCAAAGCACCTTCGATCATGGCGTAATCATTGCCGGGTCATCCACGCCCTCCTTCATAGCGGAAAGGTATGACGGTTTCAAGTCATGCCCCCGTGTGGAGGGCATCGTAACGCCGAGGCACATACGGAGGACTGACAACGCCAAAGCAGCTTTACAACGGATGCGCGGTATCGGTCAATATAGCAATCGACTAATCAAAAACTCTCATTTTGATCCGTGATTTCGCTCTTCTGCCTTGTAAGGCATCTTGTTCCCGTTTCAGGCAGCCGCCGCTTGTTCAGACGCCTTTGACCGTAAACCGGTGTATGAAACCGACGAGCCCGCTCGACGCGCAGATCTGCCTTCTTTCACCCGAATATATCGAGGAATGATACCCGTGCACGTGCCCACAGAGGATGCCGCACACCGCGGAGGACGGGGCGGAGAGGATCCGCACTAATTCGCGGGCGTTTTCATCGTCCGCGTTTTCACGGATGGAGAAATAGTCGCCGAAGTGCTTCATTTCTTCTCCGTTTTCTGCGGTCGCGATCGGAATATGCGTCAGAAGCACCGCCGGAACGCTTCCCTCCGAGATTGTGCGAAGCTCTTCGAGCTGACGGTCGGAAACCGTCTTTTGGCTGTCATCAAGGGCAGCGATCAGGAACCCGTCCCCGTGATACACCGTCACACCCGCGCTGCCCCGGTTGAATGCGGTCAGCTCCGGGTGACTTTCGTAATCCCCCTCGTGATTCCCGGGCGCGAAAAGGGATTCCCCGCCGTAATCGGCAAGTTCCTTTTCGAGAAACCGGAATCCCGCCGGATGACGGTAATCAAGGATATCCCCGGAAAGCAGGAAGCATTCGGGGCGGACCTCCTTCGCGCAGGCAAAGAGCTTATGAAGCACCTCACGGGAAGAAATCGTATGCTCCGGATTGAAGGGCTCGTGAAATGCCTCGGCAAAGGATCTTCTCTGCCGCTGCCAGATTTCCTCCTGCTTCTCTGCCTTTTCCCGCTCTTCTCCGGTCGAAAGACCGTCCGAAACCGAGATATGCGTGTCACTGATATGAAGGAAAACGTGCTCCCCGGTCACGCCCGGCAGCCGCAGTTCGTTTTCCGTGATCTGATAAAAGCCGTCCAATTCTATTCCTCCGTTTTCCGATCTCATCATAGCACACTTTCTTTTTCCCCGGGAAGACCGTTTCCCGTACCGGATGACCGGCGGATCCCCGCAGATCGGCGCGTTTCCGGGATCCCGCCGCGTCGATCACGCCGGTAACGCCGGGTGAAATATATCCATCGATCCGCCCTGCGGCGGGGCCCACGGATGATAGTCGGCAGGTTTCCGGCTTTTCAGCGGATATTTCATTCTGATCTCCCCCGTTCCGTCCGATGTCTTCCTTCATCATAATACAATACCGACGTATATTTGTCAAGAACGTGTTTCCGGCGTTCCTGTTCGCGGTTCCGATCCATTCTGACGCCGCCCGTTCGTTCCGATCCGCGTTTTTCGCTCCGTCAGGCAGAAACGCCCTTAATCGGAGCGTCGGCAATTGACAAAACGCGGGGTTTGTGATATGGTTAATACAGAAGGAACGGGTTCCGCGGAACTCCGTCCGGCAAAAAAGGAGAGGCCTCTCCCGGCTTCCGAAAGGAAGAGCGGGAAGAAGCCGGAATACGGTATGAGACTTGTTTACAGATTGACCCTGCTGCTTCTCGTTCTCGCGCTTCTGCTTCCCGCCGCGGCGTCCTGCCGGACGGAAAAGGAAGACCCCGGGGCAGACGGCACCGGGGCAGAGGCCGCCGGAACGGAAGGCGAAACTTCCGCCCCGTCCTCCGACGCGGAAAACGCGATCGCGGTCATGTCCGCACGGATCGGGAACTGGTTCACGGAAGCCGTGGAGAACGATCGCTGTCTATTTTCCTGCACGGTGAACGGAAAGCCTTTTCCGGAGCTTGCGAAAAAGGCCGAAAAAACGCTTGAAACTCAAACGGACGGTGCCGGAAACACCCTCTATACCCTCCGTTACGCGCTTGCGTCGGGACTCGTCTTCGAGCTGGAGGCGACGCTGTTCCGGGATTTTCCGACGCTGGACTTCGTCGTCAGGGTCAGAAACGAAAGCACGAAAAAGTCCGGGCAGATCGCGGAGCTCTGCGCGATCGATTCGGTCTTCCCTCTCCCGAGGGACCGCGCTTACGTGATCGATACGACCCTCGGCGCCTGCCGGACGCCGACCGGGGACGATCACGATTTCACCCTGCAGACGGTCGGGATGGCGGCGGGCACCGAATACTCGTTCTCTCCCACGGGAGGGAGAAGCTCGAATCTGGCGTTTCCCTTCTTCGATATCCTCGGCCGTGACTGCGGTCTGATGGTCGCGATCGGTTGGACGGGTCAGTGGGAGGCATCTTTCTCACTCGCGGACGAAGGCGTCCGCATCAGGGCGCGTCAGCAGACCTTCGATTCCTATCTGAAGGCGGGAGAGGAGATCCGCACGCCGAGCGTTTCGATCACTTATTTCGACGGCAGCGCCGAATACGGACACAATCTCTTCCGTCAGCTCATCCTCGCGCAGTATACGCCGAAAAAAGCCGACGGCACGGTCGTCGATATCCCGCTCCCCTACAGCGTTTCCGGCGCGTCCGAAAACATCATGGATCTCGTCGCCGCAGTCGCGAAGGAGCAGCTCGGTCCCGATACCGCGTGGCTCGACGCGGGCTGGTACGGATACCGGGAATACTCGGACTCGAGCGAAAACGGCGGCTGGGCGGATCAGGTCGGCAACTGGAACGTCAACCCGAATATGCACCCGTCCGGCTCGCTGAAGGAGCTCGGAGACTGCCTGCATTCGGCCGGGCAGAAATTCATGCTCTGGTTCGAGTGCGAGCGCGCGTACGGCGGCACGGATATGCTGAAGGAACACAAGAATCTGTTCTATCCGACGACCAACACCGATTCGTATCTCCTTGCCCTCTCGCAGGACGACGCGCTCGAATGGCTGACCGAATATATCTCGGGCTGCATCTCGGAATGGGGGATCGACGTTTACCGTCAGGACTTCAATATCGAGCCGCTCTGGATCTGGGAAACGAACGACGAGCCGAACCGCCGCGGCATGAACGAAAACAAGTATATCACGAATCTCTACGCCTTCCTTGATACCCTCCGCGCACGTTATCCCGACCTCGTCATCGACAACTGCGCGTCGGGCGGACGCCGCATCGACGTCGAAATGCTGAAGCGCTGCCTCGTTATGTGGCGCTCCGACTACTCCTGCCACGACGGTTTCACGGTCGAGGGCTATCAGTATCATACGCAGAACCTGAACTACTGGCTGCCGCTGCACGCGGCGGGGATGCGGGCCGATATGCTCGAGGATTACGTTGCCGTCTCGGGCCTCGGAATGGAGAATCTGTTTTCGGTCAACAGCCGCTACGCGGACAGATGCAAGGCGGTCATCCGTCTGTACGAAAGCTTCCGTCCCTACCTTTTCGGAGATTATTACCAGCTCCTCACGCCTTCCTTCGACACGACCTCGCTTCAGGCGTACGAGCTTTTCCGTCCCGATCTGAACGCGGGCGCGGTCGTCGTGATGAACCGCAAGGGCAGCACGGCGACGGAAGTGACGCTGAAGCCGAGAGGATTGTCTCCCGACGCGCGCTACGTCCTCCGCGATCAGAACGGAGACGCCGTTTCGGAGCCGATGACCGGAAGCGAATGGGCGGAAACCGGAGTTTCCTACCCGATCCGGCGCGGAAAAGCAGTGCTTCTGTATATAGAAGCGGAGAAATGAGGAGGAAAAAGGTATGAAACGGATCATTTTCCCGCTTTTTGCGGTCCTTCTCGTCCTTACTCTGCTCTTCTCCTGCGACAGCACCGGGACCCCTGCCGAAACCGCCGCACCGGCGGGATCCGAAGGGGAAACCGTTCCGGCGGAGGACCCGATCGACCGCTCGGGCGACTATACCTACAATCCCCACCTGACCGGGGCGTACCGCGTTGACGATACGACGGTGCGGGTAAAATTCTCCGTTCCCGTCGCCGGGCAGCAGCATATCCTCACCGATTCCGTCGTTGCCTGCGGGGACGCGTCCTTTGAAACCCGGATCTTCTGCGCCGAGGCCTACCCGATCGACGCAAAGGCAAACGCCAAAAATACGTTCCTGCTCTCCGACACGTGGGAACTGATCTTCTCTTCCGCGCTGCCCGAAAAGCCGCTCGTCTGCATCACCGAGCCCCCGGAATATTCGGACGGCGACCCGGTCATGGAAAAGATCTTTTTCGGTGCCTTCGGCGAGGGGCTGTACGGTGATTCCCCGTTCGGGAACCGCCGCGCAGCGATCCTGGAATGCTCGGACGGGGAGATCCCCGGGGAGACCGACCCGCGTCCGCACGTCCTCTGGGCGGACGTGATCGACCCGGATGCCGGGATCGCGCGGATCCGGTTCAGCGAGCCGGTCACCAGTCTGAACGGCGAGCTGAATACGCATCTGTTCGTCAGCGATCAGGCGAATCCCGCGCCGGGCGTCGGCGGAAGCTGGCAGATCGGTATCTCGGACGTCAAGGCGATCGGCGGGCAGACGGAAGGCGGAAAGACCTACGCCGCGACGTGGGAATTCCGTTTTGCCGGGAAACCCGACCGGAACTACGGCGTGATCCGCATCTCGGAAAACGACGGCGGCGCACCGGCGGAGTATGCGTCCCCCTCCGATAACGACGATATCGGACGCGTTCTCGTCGGGATCAGCGGAGAGCCCGTCCGCGCGTCGTTTACCGACGGCTGGGACGTGGCGTTCGCGCAGTTCGATATGACCGACCTGCTCGGATGATCCGCCCGGACAGACAAGAATCACAGATAAACCATCAAGGAGGATCGAAACATGATCGTCAACGGAAAACGGGTCACGCTCACCTATCCCGACGGCAATACGCGCGCCTTTACGATGAGCTTTGACGACGGCACCCATCAGGACGGCAGAGTGATGGAGCTTTGCAGAAAATACGGAATGGGCTGCACCTTTGCCCCGAACACCGCGTTTATCAACGGTTCGCAGGGAGGGTTCGTCCACCTCGGTCAATACGTCACGGTCAACCGTTCCACGCCCGAAACGTTTGCGGACTTTTACCGGGGATTCGAGATCGCGGGTCACACGCACACCCACCCGTTTCTCGTCAACATCCCCGACGAGGACATGAAAAAAGAGATCTTCGACAGTAACGCTTACCTTTCCTCCCTCGTGGGGTACGAGGTGAAAGGCCTTACCTATCCGTGCAACAGCTACGACGACCGGGTGATCTCGTTCCTGAAGAAATACGGCGTCGTCTACGCCCGCACGACCGAGGCGACTCACGGCTTTGACCCTCCCGCCGATTTTCTCAAATGGCATCCGACGATCCACGACCACGACCCGAAAGCGCTCGAGCTCGTCGATGAATGTATCAGATCAAGAAAAGCGGGACTGAAGGTCTTCTATTCCTGGGGACACGCCTACGAATTCGACAAACCGGACGCCAACTTCTCGGACGGGCAGCGGTGGGAAGACTTTGAAAAGCTGCTGAAAAAAGTCTCCGGCTCCAAAAAATTCTGGTGCGTCTCCAATATCGAAGTTTACGATTACCTCACGGCCGTGAAAGCCCTCGTTTTCGACGGGACCGGTATCACCAACCGGTCCTCTCTCGACGTTTACGCAAAGATCGACGGCAGAAAATCCGTCGTTCCCGCAGGGAAACGGTTGGAGCTTTAACGAAACGGCTCTCTTTTACCGTGAATCGGTACATAAGTTGTGATATGAAAAACAACAAAAAAGCCCGCTGTTTTCCGAAAAAGGAAACGCGGGCAAGAAAAAAAGGAGAAACGGTATGGAAATCATGACGATCAGGGACAGAAGCCGGATGATCATCGGCAAAATCGAAACGGACAGCAACGGCGACAGAGTCGCAAAGGACTTCTCCGGCAGGATCCTCGGGAGATATATCCGCTCCCGCGACGTGACCACTGACTTCTACGGCACCGTCCTGTACTACGGAGATATGGTCGCCTGCTTCATTGCCGAAAACAATCGCTGACGGCTTTTCGGGCACGTCCTTCCCCGCCAACCGGAAGTCAAACGGGGTTACTGCACGAGCGTGCAGCAACCCCGTTTTTCTGTTGTTCGGAATACACCGTCAGTTCGCGTGGCTTGCGTACAGCGCGGCGACCTGCGCCTCGGTCAGAACGGAGGAGTAGATATTCGCCTCGGCGATCCGCCCGGTGAAGCACGCCTCGGCGCCGTTGCCTCCGTTGAAGGAGTCACCGCCGATCACGTAGCACCATGCCGACGTATCCGAAGGCCAGGCGATCCCGCCGGCGACCTTCGTACTGTCCGCGAGATCCCCGTTCAGATAGAAGCAGAGCGTCTTGCCGTCGTAGGTCACGACCGCGTGGAAATACTCGCCTTTTTCGATCTGCGCGCCGGGCGTGCGGTAGACACCGCCGATATACGCGCTCGCGAAGAAACTTCCGCTGCCGTTGCCCTCAAAGCCGAAGCCGCCCGCCTGCTGGTTGGAGGCGACGTTATACCAGTCGCGGTCGGGGCTGGTGAACTTGTCCACACGCGCGTACAGTTCAAACGACACGCTTTCCGAAAGCTCACCGTAATAATCGGAAATACCGTCAAAGCGGAAGCCGCCCTTCCCGTCGAACACGCCGACGTAGGAATCGCCCGCCTGTTCGGTCGCCGCGCTGCCGATCAGACCGAGCTTTTCCCCGGTCACGCCGTTGACCGCGCTGTTCCCGGCGCCGAAGACCGTTTTCAGGATATCCGCTTCGGGGATCTCACCCGCGGGGGTATCCTCGGAGGGAAGAAGCGTGACCTCCGCCGTCAGCGCCGCGGATTCCACGGCAAAGGAATTGACCGCGATCACGCGGACGGAGACGGACGAGTTTTTCGGCAGGCCGGAAAGCTCCGTCGTGAACTTCTGCGGGGGATCGGCGTAGAAGGTGCAGGAGAGCAGATACTGCTTTTTGACGACCTTGCCTTCGTTCAGGACCTCGATGCGGTAATGCTGCACGTTGTCCTCCGACGATGCGGCGGGGAAGGAGACCGCGAAGCCGCGCTTGCCGATATCGGACACCTCCGCCTTCGCGCCCTCCGGGAAGACCGGGGGCTCCGAGCTTGCGATCCGTTCCTTCGTATTGTAGCGGAAGGAGGACGGATCGGAGGGGGTGCGGATGCCGTAACGGACAAGCTCCGTCCTCGTGTCAAGATCGTACCCGACGATCCGGACAGCGCCGCTCGCGTCCGCTTCGACTACGTAGAACCACGCGGCGTCGCTGCCGTTTGCCTTGGAGGAGGCGTAGTGACCCTCACGGTCGGTCGGGAACACCGAGGATTCCGCCACGCCCGCAAGTCCCATCTCGGTATAGGAGAGCGTCCCCGTATTCAGCGCGGTGAATTCGCCCTGCCAGATCGAACGGGGGTCGTTCAGCGGGAAATGGGAATGTCCGGTGAACGAAATGACCTGCGGATATTTTTTCAGCGTCGCCCGGAGCGCGCTGACGCCCCAGTCCTGCGAGCCGTACACGGTGTCCTTGACGTGCTCGTGTTCAAAAACGAAGATCGGGCGCGTCGGGTCGTCCTCCGCGGCTTTTTCCAGTTCTCCGCTCAGCCATTTTGCGGCGGAAGAGCTGAAGTCCCAGCCGTTGCTCGCGTCGGGAGAGAGGTAGATAAAGTGAAAACCGTTCACGACGACGTGTCCGCGTTCCTCGACGCCGAACGCGTCCCGGAACCGGGAAACCGTCCCCTCCGGCGCGGTATAGAACTCGTGGTTGCCGAGCATACAAAGGAGTTCGGTGCCTTCTTCGACCGCCTTATCCATGATGGACTTGGCTTTTTTCATCGAGGAAAGCGTGCCGTTATTGGAAATATCCCCCGCAAAAGCGGCGAGATCGTAGTTTTTATAAGGCGTCCCGCTCCCTTCCGCCAGCTCATAGGTGAAGGAAAACAGTTCCTTCAGCCGCTTTTCCTCCACGGCGGAGCCGCTGTCGTCGATATGAACGTCACTCGCGGCGGAAAACCGGAGGACGGGAATGAAATACGCGTCGGAGAAATATTCGTCGTCCGAAAGCGACGCGGGGTCGATCGGCGCTTCGGTCCCCGGCTCGGTCGCGGGAACGGTCTCCTCCGTATTCACGGTAGTTTCGCGCTCCGTATCCGCTGCCGGTCCATTTCCGCCGGTGCAGGCGGAAAGCGCGGGAAGCAGAAGAGCGACGGAAAGCAGGCGCAGAAAAGGTTTCACGGTCCGTTTCATTTCATTGCTCCTTTGACGTTTTTGATCCGAAGATGATACTATCATTATAGCGGAAGAGAAAACGGTTGTCAAGTGTCCTTTCCGTTCGGTCCCGCGAAAACCGGGCGGATCTTTGCTTCCTCAAAATACATCGGGCACCGCGAAAAACGCGGTGCCCGCTTTGATATCAGGAGCCGTCCGTTACAGCTTTTTCGCGTTCGGATATCCGTCCGTGTCGTACGTGCCTTCAAACCCGGTCATCTTCCGGAAATAGGCGGTAGTCAAAACGGGGCTCGCCGGAGCGAACGCGTATCCTCTCTCCCGGAGGGGAGTCTCCCCGCCGTTTTCCCCGATCACCCCGTAGGTCTCGATCGCCTGAAATTCCGTCACTCTCATATCGCCTCCGACCACCTCCTCAAAGGAGAGCGAGGCGCCGGTCCCGGGCGCGTGTCCGCAGTGATGCCACGCAAAAACCGACGCGTAATCGTCCTCCCTGCCGACGACGGCGCAGCCGCAGGACTTCAGGTCCAGAACGACCGCGGTGATCCCGTCAAAATCGTATTTCGCATCGGGGGAGAAGGCGGCGTTCACGACGAGCTTCAGCCCTTTTTCCCCGCATACCTTTTTGATCGAGCGATAGTCAACGCCCGCCGAGGCGTCAACGATCACCGCGGCGGCTCCGTCTGCGACGGACGAGATCCCGTCGGCGGTCAGAAGGCCGTTTTCGTCCGTATCGGCAAAGACCGGTACCGCACCGATCGCCGCGGTCACGTCAACGTCGATCCCGTCACAGTACGCCGCCATGACCACCCTGTCCCCGTGGGCAAGTCCCGCGGCCCTCAGCACGGTCTCGAGTGCGGCGGTGAACGAATGCGTCAGGACGCCGAACTTTCCCCCGCATTTTTCGGCAATTTGTTCCGACGCCGCTTCAAAATGCGGACCGACGGTGCCCCATCTGCCCGAATACAGCGCTTCTCTGAATATTTCCGTTTTCATTTTCCGATCCTTCCTTTTTTCATCGTCCGGCTGCCCGTTCACCGTAGTTTTCCGAGATTGTCGGAGACCTTTTCGATCGCGTCCGCGAGGGAGGCGATATACGCGCGGCTGCCGAGCAGGACGGCGTGATAGAACCACGTGCCCTCCCGGTAGGACGCCGCCTCACAGTTGGGGCAGGGCGTCAGGTCGATCTCCCTGCCGAGCGTCTTTTTCAGGTAGGGAGCTTTGGTGCAGTCGAAAACGTAAAGGGGCAGATATCCCGGCGTCAGCGGGAAGCCCTCGGCGTTGAGCGCCTGACAGAAGGCGTCACGGTGGACGCCGTATTCGTCCAGTTTTTTGTAATTGACCCGCAGGAGATAAAGGTGGTACGCGTTCATCCCGATCCGGCTGTCGGATTTCATGGGGCTGACGAACTCGTTCCCCCGGAGCAATCCGTCGAGATACGCCGCGTTTTCCCAGCGGCGCAGGATCTCGTCCCCGAGCTTGTCGAACTGACTGTTGAGCAGCGCCGCCTGCACCTCGGTGAGCCCGTGGTCGAGGCGGGGCAGGGAGGCGGGACCGCTGTAACCGAGGATCGTACGGATGTTTTCGTACAGCGTATCGTCGTTCGTGGTAATGATCCCGCCCTCTCCCGAGGTGAGATTCTTGGAGTTCTGACAGCTGAACGATGCGGCGATGCCGTATGAGCCGATGGAACGGCCGTTGAACCGCGCTCCGACGCCCTGCGCGGCGTCCACGATCAGATAGATCCCGTGCTTCTTCGCGATCTCCTCCAGCCGCTCAAAATCGCACGGTCTGCCGCCGATGGCGACCGCGATCACAGCCTTCGTCCTTGCGGTGATCTTCTTTTCGACCGCGTCGGGGTCGATATTGTAGGTGTCCGGTTCGATATCGGCGAAAACCGGCGTTGCGCAGGCAAAGATCGCGGAGGACATCGTGGCAATGAACGTATAGGGAGGCAGGATCACCTCGTCTCCGTATCCGATGCCGAGTCCTCTCAAAATCAGCTCCAGGCTTACCGTTCCGTTTGCGACCGGAATACAGTGACTGACGCCGCAGTACGCGGCAAATCTCCCGGCAAAGCGCTCACATTCGCTGCCGTTTCTCCCGCGCGGATCAGCGCGCAGCATTGCCTCTTCGTCGTGAAGAGACGCCTCCGGCCAGCCTCTCATTCCCTCTTTTACGACCGGCTCTCCTCCGAACAGTGCCAGTTCGGACATATTCCTCATCTCCTTTTTACAGGGGTTTGATGATCCCCTTGTATTTTTTGATATACCCGGCGTTGACCTCGTCCCCGCCGTCGGTATTCGCGCTGCAGAACACCTCCGCCTTTCCGCCGCAGAGTTCCACCGTCCTGCAGGTGATCGCCTGCAGGATCGCGGCGCCGACGGCGGTCGAGGTTGCCCCCGATTTTCTTCCGTACAGCCCGACCGAGGCGTCTCCGATGCAGCCGCAGTTGTCTATCACGACGTCGCATACCTCAAAAAGTTTTTTCCCCGACGGATGGCGGGAGGCAACGGACGAGGTGTGCTCCATATTGGTGATACAGACAACCCGGATCCCGCGCCGGCGTGCTTCCGACGCAAGGTCGATCGACAGCGTGTTGCGCCCGGAATTGGAAAAGACGAACAGCACGCTGCCCTCCGGGATCGGATCAAGATCCTCCAATAACAGCTCGGCGTAACCGGAAAGCCTTTCCATGTGACTGGAACGCGCCGCGGCGGTGTGGAGCATCAGCGCGTCGTCCAGGATCGGATAAACGCGCGCCAGCCCGCCTGCGCGATAGAAGATCTCCTCCGCCAGGATATGAGAATGACCGGTGCCGAAGGTATAGATCATACCGCCGTTCAGCAGCGCGTCCGCGCAAAGCGCGGATGCCCGCTCTATCGCGTCCTTCTGCGTCTTTATTACGTTTTCGAAAACCAGTCTGAGATTGTCAAAATACCGTTCCGCCGCGTCCATCTTTACCGTTTTTCCTTTCCGTCTGAGAAATCTCTTAAATACCCGATCGCCGCGTACTCGGGCCTTACGTCCGGCTCCTTTACGGTAACGCCGGGATACAGACTGCCGAGCCTTTTTTCAAATTCGTTCCGCACGGTCCCGTTTTTGCACAGGACGCTTCCGTAGACCCCGACCACCGCGTTTTCGCCGTCGATCCTTCGGATCAGCGAAGCCGCGCAGTCCGTCAGCTTTCCGGCGGCGAGACGGAGGACCTTCCCTGCCTCCGCGTCCCCCTCCTCCGCCGCCTCTCCGACGACTGCCGAGAATCCAGCGATATCGGGCACCGCGCCGCCGTAGAAAACGTTTATCATATCCCGCGCTTCCCGGACGCCGTAATACGAGAGCATTTTTTCAAGCAGGACCGTTTTTTCTCCCATACCGTCGGCGTACCGCAGCGCTGCCTTGATCCCGTTGATCCCGATATAATATCCGCTGCCCTCGTCTTCGGTAAGTCTGCCCCATCCGCCGGAGACGAAAATCCTGCCGTCCGCATCCGCGGCAATGCCCATGCTTCCGGTCCCGCTGACCACGAGCACCCCGCGATTTCCGCGGGTCAGCCCGTACAGCGTCATATAGACGTCGCTTCGGATCACGACGGGAATGCCGGGGGAAAAGCCCTCCCCGATCCGCCGCCTGAATTCCTCCGTCGCTTTCAGCGGCACGACGTCATCCGTCGCGGGGTCTCCGATCGCGATCCCGCCGACGCACTCCCGGTCGATGCCGAGAAGACCGATCCCCATGAAAAACTGACGGACGGCCTCGTCCGTCCCGACGAAATTGTAATTGATGCTTCCCGCCTCGGCCTCGGCAACGATCCTGCCGGTCGCGGCGTCCGCGGCGGCGAACACGGTCCTGGTCCCTCCGCCGTCTGCTCCGATATGTATGATCCTGCTCAAGGTATCCCCCGCCCGTCCCCGTTTTTCTATATTATACAGCGGTTTCCGCGGCAAAGTAAAGAAGCGATCTTGATTACAATATGGACGATTTTGATATGATATTTTTCGTTGGCTCCTTGACTGTCCCTGCCCGATCCGATATAATAAGAAGAGGAGGTGAAACGTGATGGCGGACAGAAAAGCGTACGAGGAAATACCGTTCAGCGACGAGCTGTTCCCGATCAGGATCTTATGGAACTGCCGCCCCGGCAAAGTCGGTGCCTCCGATCCCGACGCGCCGGGACTGTGGCACGAGCAGCTTGAGATCCTCTTCGTCCTGACCGGAAAGATCACGGTCGAATGCGGATACCGCCGGTACGTCTGCGATGCCGGAGATATCGTAGTCGTCAATCCCTGCGAGACGCACAGCGTCGGCTACTGCTCCGGAGAGCCGTCGTATCACTGCTTTATGATCGACCCGAGACTATACGACAGCGGGAGATCCGACCTCTGCGGGATCAAATATCTCCTCCCCATGAACGGAAGACGGCTGAAATTCAACAATCTCGTAAGGGGGAACGAAAAAGCGTCCGGACTGCTCCGTGACCTCGTCACGGAATGCTCCGAAAAGCCGTATGCGTACGAGCTTGCGGTCAAGGCGGATATCCTGCGGCTGCTTGCCGAGCTGTTCCGCAGTGAGCTCAGCGCTCTGTCGGGCGCGGACGCCGACGTCTCCGACCGCTCCGGCTTCGAGCTCATTTCCCCCGTGTTCTCCTATATTGCCGAGCACTACCGGACCAGGATCGGTCTCGAAGAGCTTGCAAGGCTGTGCTGCATCACGCCCTCCCACCTTTGCCGCGTCTTCAAAAAAGTGACCGGCAAAACGGTCGTCGACTATATCAACGAGTTCCGTATCGAAAAGGCGCAGGCGCTCCTGCTGACCACCGACCGCAGCATCGCGGACGTGGCGTGTGAGGTCGGCTTTTCCGACGGCGGATACTTTTCACGCAGATTCAAAGCGCTGAACGGCTTCCCCCCCGGCGAACTTCGCACCATCAAATCCAAAGACGGAAAAAGGAGACAACCGACATGATAAAATGCGGCTTTGCTCAGAATGTGTTTACCCCTGCGGACCCCACCGACGTGTATCAGGACGGCTACGGCTTCCGTACCGTGCACGCAAGCGGCGTCCACGACGATCTTTACGTAAAAGCGGCGGCTTTTGAAGACGCGGACGGAAACCGGTTCGGGATCGTCGTCTTCGACGTCTGCGGGATGAACCGGGAGCTTTACGAAACGATCTGTTCCCACGTCGAAGAGATCACGGGCCTGCCCCGCTCGCATTTTGCCGTATGCGCCACGCATACCCACGCCTCCGTCGCCTGCAAGGTGCTCGAGCTCCTGCCCCTGAATTACGATGTCTGGTCGGCGGCGGCGGAGATCTGCGCTCAGACGCTGAAAGCGGCGTTTGAGAATGCCGTGCCCTGCCGTGTCGGCACGGCGATCGCGAGCGAAGAGCTGCGCGGCGCGCTCAACCGCAGGATGCGCGAACCGATCGACCGCAGGATCAAGGCCGCCGTCTTTACCGACGGTCAGGGAGCGCTCCGCGGCTGCATCGCCTCCGCCTCCTGCCATCCGGTGATCAACACCACCTTCGAGCTGTCCGCCGATTACCCCGGGATCCTCACCGAAAGAGCACTCGGGGAATACGGCGTTCCGTTTCTCTTCCTTCAGGGAAGAGGGGCAGACATCAATCCGACCTTTGACGCAAACCTTTCCTGCACCGACGCCGTCAGAGTGCTCGGGAACGAGGTTGCCGACAAGGTCTTTGAGGCTGTCGGACGGGCAAAGGAAAACGCCGCGGACGGAGAACAGGTGAAAAGCGCCTACCGGGACACCGAAGTCCCCGTCAAGCCCCTCGAAAGCGCGGCGTATTACGAAAACGCCGTGAAGGCACTCATGGAGGAATACCGGAGCGCAGCGGACCCCGTGTCAAAGCACTGCACGCTCGCCATGCTGAAATGGAATCTGAAAATGAAGGAGCTGGCAGCCGATCCCCCGCTTTCCTGCCGCGTCCCGCTTCAGGTCATGACGCTCGGAACCTGCCTTGCGTTCGCGTTCCTTCCGTTTGAGCTGCTCACTCTCACCGGCAACCGCATTGAAGCGTACCTGACCTCGAAGGGCTTTGCCCCGGAGAACGTTTTCGTGATCGGATACGCAAATTCCGTCAACAGCTATCTGCCCCCGGTCGAGGAATTCGCGTTCGGCGGATACGAGGTCGACGGAGCGACACAGTGGTACGGTATGCTGCTCTATTCCGAAAAGACCGAGCCCGTCGTCATCGAAAAGACGAAGGAACTGTTTGAAACGCTGTAAAATCGCGCCGCTTTCCCGCCGCACGGCGGCCGGCTTACGAAAAACGCGGATGCCCGACCACGGATAAGGGGAAGGCATCCGCTTTCCGCATTTTTCCGGCTCCCGCAGTTTTTTCTTGACAAAACCGCTTTCTCCTGCTATAATATACGCCAATAAAGCGATGATCGGAAACAAGTAGCACGGATGGGACCGCACAGAGAGCTGCCGGGCGGTGCAAGGCAGAAGGAAAGTCCGCTGCGAATACGTTCCGGGAGCTGCGTACCTGAAAGCCACGGTCAAGGGTACGCCGGTGCCGCCCGTTACAGCGGAAGGACACAGGCTCCGATGCCGTGCCCGTGAGGTCTCCTGCCGGAAGGCGGAGACGAACGAAGGTGGTACCGCGGACGATTCGTCGTCTGCCCTCTTTCCCGATCCCGGTCGGGCAGAGGGCGTTTTTTTGTTTTCCGTGAAACGGGGCGTCGGGCAGACCTTCGGCACATCAGTTCATCAGCAAACAGGAAAGGAAGTATTTCAGCCATGCTCGTCAAAATTGCCATGATCGTCGTATTCTTTGCCGTCCTCATCCTCGTGGGTGTCGTCAGCCGCCGCAGCAGCCGCGGTCTGGACGGCTTCGTTCTGGGAGGCAGATCCGTCGGCCCCTGGCTCACCGCCTTCTCCTTCGGCACCTCCTATTTTTCCGCCGTCATCTTTATCGGCTACGCCGGGCGGTTCGGCTGGAACTTCGGTCTGGCTTCCACCTGGATCGGGCTCGGCAACGCCTTTATCGGTTCCCTGCTCGCGTGGGTGGTGCTGGGACGCCGTACCCGCGTCATGACCCAGCATCTGGGCAGCCGCACCATGCCGGACTTTTTCGGTCTGCGCTTTTCCTCCCGTGCCCTGCGTCTCTGCTCGGCAGCCATCGTCTTCCTGTTCCTCATCCCTTACACCGCTTCCCTCTTCAACGGTCTGTCCCAGCTGTTCTCCACCGCCTTTTCCGGCATCGGCTACGTCTGGTGGGTGCTGATCATGGCGGTCCTGACCGGGGTCTACGTCATTATCGGCGGTTACATGGGCGCCGCGGTCAATAACTTCATTCAGGGCATGATCATGCTCGCCGGCATCGTCGCCGTCATCGGCTCGGTGCTCGCGGATCAGGGCGGTCTCACCGAGGCGATCGCAAAGCTCTCGGCAGACGCGGTGACCACCGCGCAGGGAACGACCTTCTCGGGCGCCTTCACCTCCTTCCTCGGCCCTCAGCCGCTGCAGCTCCTCGGCGTCGTGATCCTCACCTCCCTCGGAACGTGG
Source organism: Eubacteriales bacterium (assembly GCA_045617585.1). Classification (GTDB taxonomy): domain Bacteria; phylum Bacillota; class Clostridia; order Oscillospirales; family CAG-272; genus CAKRZE01. The sequence continues at coordinate 34 of JAZLIW010000026.1, read as the reverse complement.
GGTCTGCCGCAGATGGTCGGTAAATTCTACGCCA
>JAZLIW010000025.1:0-7336 GCA_045617585.1 Eubacteriales bacterium | reverse complement strand
AGATCACTTCCTTCGAGATCGGTTCTCACCCGAACTGCGACTGGAAAGAAAAGCAGATCATGGGCGTTGCCGCTCTCGGTACGCTCGTTGACGGCTGGAACACCGTTACCCTCGACCTCGCTTCCATCAGCGAATCCAACGGCACCAACCCGGACGACGGTACCGAAGCCGGCTTTGATTACACCAATCTCTGCCGTTTCCGTATCTTCAACGTAACCGAGGATACCAACCCCACCGACGTCAAGATCAGAAATATCGTCGCCGTGAAGGCTGACGGATCTTTCATTCCTGTAGGCGCGAAGGCTGTCGAAAACGTTCAGGGTTCGGAAGGGCTTTCCTTTACCGAAAACGAAAACGGTACCTGCACCTGCACACTGAACGGTGTGGGAACTTGCACGGACACGGAAATCGTGATACCGCCGATAGTTAACGGGAAATACGTCCTTTCTATCGCTGACCGGGCGTTTGCAGATCATCCGGAGATCACCTCGATCGTGATCCCGAATACCGTGAAGACGATCGGGACCCGCGCGTTTTACAATACCGGGATCACCGAGATCCGCATCCCGGAATCGGTCACGTCGATCGGGACGCAGATCTTCTATAAAGCGGATCAGTTGAAGACGATATATTATAATTCGTCGTATCATGATTCAAGCAATCCGATTCTGAACAACGCGAATTATAAAGTGGTATTTGAAAAAACGGTACCCGATTACGTTTGCCAGAACTGCACGGCGCTGAAAGAAGTCGTGATCGGCGACGGTGTGACGAGCATCGGCCATTATGCGTTTTACGGCTGCACGGGACTGACGTCGGTCACGATCTCGGACAGTGTGACGAGCATCGGCAGTTCTGCGTTTTCCGACTGCACGGGCCTGACGTCGGTCACGATCCCGGAGAGTGTGACGAGCATCGGCAGTTCTGCGTTTTACGGCTGCACGGGACTGACGTCGGTCACGATCCCGGACAGTGTGACGAGCATCGGATCTTATGCGTTTTACGGCTGCACGGGACTGACGTCGGTCACGATCTCGGACAGTGTGACGAGCATCGGCAGTTCTGCGTTTTCCGACTGCACGGGCCTGACGTCGGTCACGATCCCGGACAGTGTGAAATACATCGGCAGATATGCGTTTAACGGCTGCACGAAATTGACGGACGTTTATATTTCAGATCTCGCATCCTGGATGAACGTTTCACTTGGAGATGATTATTCTAATCCGATGCGCTATGCCAAGAATCTGTACGTAAACGGTGAATTACTTACGAACGTCACGATCCCGGAAGGGACGAGAGCCATCCGGCCTTATGAGTTCTATGGCTGCACGAGTCTGACGTCGATCGTGATCCCGGACAGTGTGACGAGCATCGGAGAGTGGGCGTTTTCCGGCTGCACGGGACTGACGTCGGTCACGATCCCGGACAGTGTGACGAGCATCGGAAACTATGCGTTTTACGGCTGCACGGGTCTTACTGACTTTTATATTTCAGATCTCGCGTCTTGGATGAATGTTTCACTTGGAAATAGCTACGCTAATCCAATGTGTTATGCCAAGAATCTGTATGTAAACGGCGAATTACTTACGAACGTAACGCTCCCGGAAGGGACGAGAGCCATCAGACCTTATGAATTTCACGGCTGCAACGGTCTGACGTCGATCACGATCCCGGACAGTGTGACGAGCATCGGTGACCGTGCGTTTTCCGGCTGCACGGGTCTGACGTCGGTCACGATCCCGGACAGTGTGACGAGCATCGGTGACTATGCGTTTTCCGGCTGTTCGGGTCTGACCTCGATTACGATCCCGGACAGTGTGACAAGTATTGGTGAAAATGCGTTTGAAGGCTGTACGAATTTGACCGACGTTTATGTTTCGGATTTAGCGTCTTGGTGGAATGTATCATATAATGTTATTTTTTCGAATCCGATGTATTATGCGAGTAATCTGTACGTGAACGGCGAATTGCTTACGAATGTTATGATACCCGACGGGACAGAAACAATCGGAAACTATGCGTTCTACGGCTGCACGAGTATGACCTCGGTCACGATCCCGGACAGTGTGACGAGCATCGGCAATTATGCGTTCAGGGGTTGCACGGGTCTGACGTCAATCACGATCCCGGACAGCGTGACGAGAATCGGAGATCAGGCGTTTTACGGCTGCACGGGTCTGACGTCAATCACGATCCCGGACAGTGTGACGAGCATCGGAGATGATGCGTTTTACGGATGCACGGGTTTAACGGACGTTAATATTTCGGATATCACATCTTGGTGTCAAGTTTCATTTGGTGGTTATGCTTCTAATCCAATGTATTATGCCAAGAATCTGTATGTAAACGGCGAATTACTAACGAATGTCACGATTCCGGACAGTGTGACGAGCATCGGCAATTATGCGTTTTACGGCTGCACGGGTCTGACGTCGGTCACGATCCCGGACAGCGTGACGAGAATCGGCGGACGTGCGTTTTCGGGCTGCACGGGTCTGACGTCGATCACGATCCCGGACAGTGTGACGAGCATCGAATATGGTGCGTTTTCCTGGTGCACGGGTCTGACGTCGGTCACGATCCCGGACAGTGTGACGAGCATCGGCAATTCTGCGTTTTCCGGCTGCACGGGTCTGACGTCGGTCACGATCCCGGACAGTGTGACGAGAATCGGAAATCAGGCGTTTTACGGCTGCACGGGTCTGACGTCGGTCACGATCCCGGACAGTGTGACGAGCATCGGAATTTATGCGTTTTACGGCCGCACGGGTCTGACGTCAATTTCCTACGGCGGAACAAAAGCCGAATGGGAAAGTATCTCTATTGATTCTTGGGCCTTTGTGGATTGCCCTTACGACCGTGTGATCATCTGCACTGACGGGATGATGGACGTGAACGGCAATCCCGTCTTCATCGGCGACTTCGGCATCCTGACTCAGCCGGTCGGTCAGGAAGGATACGAGGGCGGCAAGGCGGTCTTTACCGTGTCGGCGGATGGCACCGATCTGGTCTACCGCTGGCAGTACCGTCTGCCGGGCGGCGAATGGGCTGACGTGAACGCGCCCGACGCCGGGACCGACACGCTGACCGTCCGGTTCTCCGCAGAGCTTGACGGTGCGGTCTTCCGCTGCGTCGTGTCCGACCGGATCGGGCAGACGGCGGTGTCCGAGGAAGCGGCGCTGACCGTCAGATATCAGGTTCCCTTTGCGCTCTACACCCGTCCCGCGGACGTTACCGCGAATGCCGGCGGGAACGCAGTGTTCTTCATTTCGGCGAGCGGCGACGGGCTGACCTATCAGTGGCAGACCCGCACTGCGGGCGGAAGCTGGACGGATTATACCGGATACGGTGCGCGGACCGCAGAGATCCTCGTTCCGGCATCCGCGCAGGACGACGGCAGACAGTTCCGCTGCGTCATCAATGACGAATTCGGCGATACGATCATCACCGCGCCCGCGACGCTTTCCGTGCGCGGGATCCGGATCCTGACGCAGCCCGCAGATCTTACCGCCTATCCCGGCACCGCGTCCTTCTCGGTCACTGCCTCCGGGGACGGTCTTACCTATCTGTGGCAGTACAGCGAGGACGGCGGCGAAACGTGGAACGATCTCACGGACGGCGACAGCCTGACGGTCGACGCTTCCTTTGAGATCAGCGGCTCCCTCTACCGCTGCGTGATCTGCGACGCTTACGGAAACAGCGTCACGACCGACGCGGCGCTGCTGACGGTGGAGCTTCCTCCGCTCACCGTGACGGAACAGCCCTCCGATCTGACGACCTATCCCGGTACCGCGTCCTTCACGGCAGCGGCGGACGGGGAAGGGCTTACCTATCTGTGGCAGTACAGCGAGGACGGCGGCGAAACGTGGACCGATCTCGCGGACGGCGACGTCCTCACGGTCGACGCTTATCTTGAGATCAGCGGCTCGCTGTTCCGCTGCGTGATCGGCGACGCGTACGGAAGAAGCATCGTTTCCGAAGCAGCCCTTCTGACGGTGGAGCTTCCCGCGCTGAACGTCACGGTTCAGCCCGCCGACGTCACCGCGCCCTCCGGCAGCGTCACGTTCTCCGCGGCTGCCGAGGGGATCGGCGTGAGCTACCAGTGGTACTATTCCAAGGACGGCGGCAGAACGTGGATCAAGGCGACCGCGCCCTCCGCAAAGACTGCCGACTATACGTTCACCGCGAAAGCCGAGCTTGACGGCTATCTCTACCGCTGCACGGTCACCGACGAATACGATCAGCAGATCCTTACCGACACCGCACGCCTGACGATCGGCACCGCGCTGACCGTTACTTCCCAGCCGACCGATATCACGACCCGTCCGGGCTCCGTGACCTTCTCCGTGACGGCGGAGGGCGACGGGCTGGTCTATCAGTGGTATTATTCCAAAAACGGCGGCACGACGTGGATCAGATCGACCGCCGCTTCCGCGAAGACCGCGAACTACGCGGTCAACGCGAGAGCCGAACTCGACGGGTACCTCTACCGCTGTGAGATCACCGACCTTTCCGGGCAGAAGGTGACGACCGATGCCGCGCGTCTGACGATGGCGTCGGCACCGAAGATCACCGTTCAGCCTTCTGATATCACGACCCGTCCGGGCTCCGTGACCTTCACGGTGACGGCGGAGGGCGAGGGGCTGACCTATCAGTGGTACTATTCCAAGAACGGCGGCACGACGTGGACGAAGGCGACGGCGGCGACCGCAAGGACCGCGGCATACACGGTCAACGCGAGAGCCGAGATCGACGGTTATCTCTACCGCTGTGAGATCGCAAACGCCTTCGGTCAGAAGGTGACGACCGATGCCGCGCGTCTGACGATGGCGTCGGCACCGAAGATCACCGTTCAGCCGACCGATATCGTGACGAAGCCGGGCTCCGCTGTCTTCTCCGTGGCGGCGGAGGGCGACGGGCTGACCTACCAGTGGTACTATTCCAAGGACGGCGGCACGACGTGGGTGAAAGCGACGGCGGCGACCGCAAGGACCGCGGCATACACGGTCAACGCGAGAGCCGAGCTCGACGGCTATCTCTACCGCTGCACGGTCGGCAATTCCTTCTCTCTGAACGTAACGACCGACGCCGTGAGGCTGACCGTCAGCGCCTTTCGCATCACCTCCCAGCCGACCGATATCACCGCCACGCAGGGCACCGTGACCTTCGTGATCGGGACGGAAGGGGAAGACCTGACCTATCAGTGGCAGACCTCCGGGGACGGCGGCAATACGTGGACCGACCTGACCTCCGTTTCCGCGTCGACCGACTCTCTGTCGCTCGACGTCGGGACCGTGAGCAACGGCACCCTCTATCGCTGCACCGTTTCCGACCGGAACGGCAAGTCCCTGACCTCTGCCGCCGCAAGGCTGACCGTAATGATCGAACTGCCGGAGGTCCGGCTCTGAACAGAACCGCTCCGAAGCATCCGTGCCGACCGGAAGAGACCGAATCTCTTCCGGTCGGCTTTTTCGTGAACGGACCGGCGTTCAAAAAACTTGCGAAAATCTTCCGTGAAAGCGGGTTGACAACGGGGGAGCGGTGTGGTACAATGGCTTTGTATCGGGTCATCCCGACCGAAAAAGACGAAGGAGAAAACCATGTTTGAGAAACTGAAGAAGATCGGCGAGATCTTCCGCATTCCGGGCGTGCTTTACGCCTACGATACGATCACGCAGGGCAATATCAATTCCACGTACAAGGTCACCTTCCGCGGGGAGGACAAGCGGACCAAGTCCTACGTCTTCCAGAAGGTGAACACCGTCGTTTTCAAGAATCCCGTGGAGATCATGAAGAACATCGACAACGTGACCTCCTATATGCGGGAAAAATTCCCGAACGAACCGACCCTCCATTTCCACCACACGACAAACGGCGACAACTATTATTTCGACAGTGACGACTCCTTCTGGCGCGTCATGAACTACGTCGACTCGATCACCTACGACGTCTGCGAGGATCTGTCGGTCATCGCGGCGACCGGCGAGGCGTTCGGTCATTTCCAGATGCAGCTTTCCGGCTTCGACGGCTCGGTCCTCTACGAGACGATCCCGGACTTCCACAACACGCATAAGCGGCTCGATACGCTCTTTTCCCACGTCAGCGCCGATCCCTGCGGCAGAGTCGCGGAGGCGATGGACGAGATCGAGTACATTTCCTCCGTCCGTCTCAAGGCGGGCGAGCTCAGCGACCGCTTCGCGCGCGGGGAATTCCCCGTCCGCGTCACCCACAACGACACCAAGTGCAACAACGTCCTGTTTGACCGCGTGACCAAGCGTCCGCTCGTCGTCATCGACCTCGACACCGTCATGCCCGGCATGGCAATGGTCGACTTCGGCGATGCCGTCCGCTTTATCGCCAACACCGCGAACGAGGACGAACCCGACCTCAGCCGCGTCTACTTCGATACCGCCAAGTTCCGCGCGTTCTGCAAAGGCTATATCGGGCAGGTCCGCGCCGCGCTGCAGGAAAACGAGATCGATTCTCTCGTACTCGCCGCCTTTACGATCACCGTCGAGCTCGCCGCGCGCTTCCTCGACGACTATCTGACCGGCGATACCTATTTCAAGGTCAGCTATCCCGGCCACAACCTCGTCCGCGCCCGCTGCCAGCTCCACCTCGCACGGGATATCATGAAGAAATACGACGAGCTGCGCTTCATCGTGCGCGACGAGCTCGAAAAAGCCGGCGGACGGTAAGGGACGCGGGGACGCGGGGACGCGGGGACGCGGGGACGCGGGGGACGCGGGGACGCGGTGTACTTTCTCTATGAGAAAGTACCAAAGAGGCATCCGCTGTACTTGATCCTTCGTTTCTTCGGGCAGCGCGATGGCTGTCATTGTAAGGCGCGCTCTTTCGCGCCGCGAACGAAAGACCCGGAAGAGAATGCCCACCTTCCGGGTCTTTTTCGTGCTTTTTTTCATTACCGAAGCGCGTGTTTTCGCGCCGCGCATCCTTTTTCATGAAAGTGCCTGCTTGCAAAGGCGTGAGCCGCGCCCGTAATCCTGTAGGGCGGGGGCTTGCTCCCGCCGCTGCCGCGAGCACGTCCCGATCGCAAAGCCGCAAAGCGGCGCGGGATCCGATAGCCTCCCGGAGGGAGGAACACGCTCTTCGCGGCTTCGGTTCGCTTTCAGCGAACCCGCCTTACCGAAAAGGACGCGATCGTAGTGCGGCGGGAGCAAGCCCCCGCCCTACGGTGACGGAGGCGCGGCTCCGGTTCGCTTTCAGCGAACCCGCCTTACCGAAAAGGACGCGATCGTAGTGCGGCGGGAGCAAGCCCCCGCCCTACGGTGACGGAGGCGCGGCTCCGGGTCGGTTTTCGGGGACCGCGCCCTTC
>JAZLIW010000024.1:0-5371 GCA_045617585.1 Eubacteriales bacterium | reverse complement strand
AACCGCTTCACGCACGATATGGACGCGGACAAGTTCAACTGCCGCGCCACCGTCAAGGCACAGAACCTCGCCGCGAAGGTCATCTTCGAGTACGAGGACGGCACGGTCGACTCCGAGTTCGACGCCTCCCCCTTCGATCTGACGAAGGACGAGATCGACATCCCGGATACCGACTTCGGCGTTTTCTACTTTGACGTGATGGAATCGGTCTCCAAGTACGCGGGCAAGCGGATCAAAGCGCTGGTCAAGGCGGTCCGCCTCGACAAGCGGGGGATGGAGGACCGCGAGGGCTTCCTCGTCGGCCGTCTCGCCATGACCTGCTGCGCAGCGGACCAGAGCTTCCTCGGTCTCGTCTGCGTCAACGATATGCCCTTTGACGGGGACGAGGCGTGGGTCAGGATCGACGCGACCGTCCTTGCCGCAGACGGCAGGGTCTACGGCGAGCCGCCGGAGCCCAGACTGCCCGTCCTGCGCGTCCATGAAATGACTCCCGCCGAAAAGCCGGAGAACGAGGTCGTCGGTATCTGATGGAGATCCGTACGGTCATCTTCGATCTCGACGGCACCCTGCTCGACACCCTCGGCGATCTTGCCGCCGCCGTCAACTACGGGCTCCACTCCCACGGATACCCCGAACGGACGCTCGCGGAGGTGCGCCGCTTCGTCGGCAACGGGGTCCGCAACCTGATCCTCCGCTCCCTGAACGGCGTCGAAACGCCCGATTTTGACGCGGTCTTCGCCGATTTCAAGACCTATTACGCGGAGCACAACGCCGTCCTGACCGCGCCCTACCCCGGCGTCACGGACCTGCTCCGGGCGCTGAAGGAAAAGGGGATCGGGACCGCCATCGTCTCGAACAAGTACGACGCCGCGGTCAAGGCGCTGAACGTACACTACTTCGGCGATCTCATCCCGGTCGCCATCGGGGAAAAAGAGGGCGTCAGCCGCAAGCCCGCTCCCGATCCGGTCCTCCTCGCGATGAAAGAACTGAACGCCGATCCCGCCTCGACCGTTTACGTCGGGGATTCCGAGGTGGACGTCCTGACGGCAAAGAACGCCTCCCTTCCCTGCCTCACCGTGACGTGGGGCTTCCGTGACCGGGAGGTCCTCCGGGAAGCCGGCGCCGACGTCTTTTTCGACACGGTCGACGATATGAAAAAAGCGATCCTTTCCGAATAAGAAATATCAGAAGCAAGACCCGTCCCTTCGGCTCCGCCGCCGGCAGGACGGGCCTTTTTCGTGCGTTTTTTTCTTGCTTTTCCCGGCGGGATATGCTATACTGAAAACATCAAGAACGAAAACACGGAGGAACCGCCATGCTCCCGAAATGGATCAGACTCACGACGTTTCTGCTTCTCTGCGCCTCGATCGTCCCGCTTTCATCCTGCCGCACCGGGAAAGAGCCCGGCACGGTCACCGAAGCGCCGGCCGACGTGCCTTCCGACACGGAGGAAACCGAAAACCCGAACGCCGGAAAGACCGCGCCCTATCTCGTCGAGACCGTATATCCCGTCTCCGACACCGTCGTCGCCGCGGCGGACGTGCTGGCATACGGCGCCGACCCGACCGGAAAAGAGGACGCGACGGGCGCCTTCCGTCAGGCGCTGGCCGACGTCGGAAAAGCGGGCGGCGGCACCGTATGGGTCCCCGCCGGCTCCTATCGGATCACCGGGACGCTGGAGATCCCCCCGCTCGTCACGCTGCGCGGCGACCGGAACGATCCCGACCGCGCCGACCTTGACGGGAAGTACGGCACCGTGATCCTCGCCTGCCCGAAGCAGAGCGAAAAGGAGGACACGGGGCTGTTCGTCCTCGCGGAATGCTCCGGCGTGCGCGGGCTGACCGTATATTATCCCGATCAGAGCCTCGACGCCGTGAAGCCCTATTCCCCCACCTTCTGCCTGAAGGGGAACACCCGTCTGCGCACCGTGCGCGACGTCACGCTGATCAATTCCTATATCGGCGCGGTCGTGGAGGGCGTGAACGAATCCACCAATTTCATCGGCATCCGCGGCACCGTACTGAAAAAAGGGCTGGAGGTCGGTTCCTCCGCCGACGTCGGGATCTTTGAGGATATCGTCTTTTCCCCGGACTACTGGGCGAACGCGGGCGGAGCCTTCACACCTGCCGACCGGGCAGGGATCGTCGCCTGGTGCAAGAAAAACGGCTCCGCCGCCTTCCTGCTGCACGACCTCGAACAGCAGCAGTTTATGCGTATCCGCGCCGAGGGCTTTGCCTACGGGATCCTTTTCCCGGCGGAGCCGACCCGCTGGATGGCGTCCGGTCCGATCTTCGGTCTGATTGTCCGGGACTGCGTCTACGGCGTCTGCGCGGAGGACGGGACCTACGTCAGCCCCTCCGGCTACGCCGCGAACATCTGCCCCACGCTGACCGCGATCGACTGCCGCTGCGGCTATCTGATCTCCGCTTCTCATATTGAGGGCAGCGAATACGCGGTCTATAACGGCTGTCCCGCGGTGAAGGGCGCCGACGGAACGGTGATGCAGGCGTATATCCATCTTGCCGATACCGTGATCGAGGGGGAAACGGCGGGAAACGTCTCCTTCACGAAATACGGAGAGGAGACCGATCTTTCCTCCCTTGCCCTGCCCGTGAAGACCTCCGCCCGCGTCACGGGGACCGCGTTCGCGGCGGTGAAGCCCGGAGACACGGAGAAGAACATTCAGGACGCGCTTGACCGCGTGGGAAAAGAGGGCGGCGGCGCCGTCTATCTGCCTGCCGGGAACTATGAGATCGCGTCCGGGCTGACCGTTCCGGCGAACACCGTCCTGATCGGCGCGGCGGGCGTCCCGCAGCGGATCCCGAACGTCGGCACCGTGCTGTGGTGCCGTCAGAACGGCGCGAAAACGGATATCAGCGAGGACCTCGCGCTCGTCACCCTCGACGGGAAGAACGCGGGCGTCAGCGGGGTCTATCTGATGTACGACCGGAACATCGCGGCTGTCAACGCGGGCAGTGAGATCGCGTACTATCCCTTCGCGGTCCGCGGAAACGCGGAGGGCGTTTTCTGCGTCAACTGCTGTATCTCGGGCGCGACCCACGGGATCGACTTCCGCGACTGTGACGGGCACCTCGTCGAAGGGCTGTTCTCCGGCTGCTTTTACAGTCACGCCGAGGTCTCGGGCGACGGCGGGACGGTACGCAACTGCCTCGCGAACGGAACGGTCCTCTACCGCACGAACGGCGTCGTCCCGACCGACGAGGCGGGAACGATGTTCCCGAACTTCTTCGGGAAATACGGTCTGCCCGGCTGCCGTTACGTCACGGTGGGGGACGGCACCGGCGAGCGGATCGAAAACGTGTTTGCCTACGGCGTGAAGCATCTGATCGACAACCGGGGCGGAGAGGAGGTCGCCGCGGTCAATCTCGGCTCGGACAACCTCGGCTCCTTCGTCCTGTCGCAGACGCGCGGCAGCATGACCGCGGTCAACGTCATCGTCACCAGCGTCGAGACCTTCTCCTGCAAAGCGGGCGATCTGACCGTGATCAACCCGCTCCGCAACAGCGACCACGCCTTTCCCGACGCCGCGTGGGAGGACGGGAAGAAACGGTAAGGTCCGGTTCGCTTTCATCGAACCGCGCCTTACCGATCGGAACGCGATCGAAGAAGCGGCGGGAGCAAGCTGTATAGTGTAGTATGATTGTTTACAGGTAGTGCAATAGGATTGTTTACAGTTTTGAGATAAAATAAAGGCACCGAAAAATCCCCATCAGGAGGAAAAAAGAGATGCCTTGGAAGGACAAAACTGTGGAAGAACTACGCAAAGAATTCATCGAAGCCGCAAGTGTGGAAAACGCAAACATCAGCGCACTATGCCGGGAATTCGGCATCAGCAGGGCAACGGGATACAAATGGCTGAACCGATTTGAGGAAGGAGAAAACCTGTCGGACAGAAGTCACCGTCCGGACAGGATACCCAACAAAACAAGCGAATCGGTTGAGCGGGAGATCCTGTCCCTTCGTGCGGAACACCCGAAATGGGGCGCCAAAAAGATCCTGAAAGTCCTTGCGGATCACGGACTTTCCGATCTGCCGTGCGTAAAAACGTGCAGCAATATCCTGAAGCGGAACGGGATGATCCAACCGGAGGAATCAGCAAAACATCAGGCGTTTCGGCGGTTTGAAAAAGACCGCTGCAACGAACTGTGGCAAACCGACTTCAAGGGAGAATTCCTGCTCGGGAACGGAAGAAAATGTTTTCCGCTGGACATTATTGACGATTGCTCCAGGGCGTGCCTCGGGATCATCGCAAAGCCGAATACGATCGGGATCCGCGACGATTTTGAGCGGATTTTCCGGGAATATGGGCTTCCAAACAGCATTTTATCGGATAACGGCGTGCAATTTGCCGGTTTCAAGTCAGGACTGACCCAATTTGAAAGGTGGCTGATGGACCTCGATATCACGCCGATCCACGGGAAGCTCAAGCACCCGCAGACGCAGGGAAAGATCGAGCGGTTCCACCGGAGTATGAAGGCGGAGCTTCTCAACGGAAGGACGTTTCCGGATCTGGAAACCGCCGCGGCAGCGCTTGAAGAATGGCGGATCAGATACAACGAAGAGCGGCCGCATGAAGCGCTCGGTCAGCAGTATCCTGCGGAGGTATATACCAGAAGCCAAAGGGGATACCCGGACGTCATCAGACCGTACGAATACAGCAGGGACTATCCGCTGATCAAGGTAAACAATTGGGGGTATCTGCGCTTTGACAGAATCAGCGTATACATCGGGCAGACGATGGAAAACACCCGTCTTGAGGTCAGACCCAACGGTGATAACAGCTTTGCGGTATGCTACCGGAACTTTCAGATCGGCGAATTTGACGCAGACGAGCAGATGCTGAAAAACCGAAAAATCATCCGTCTCTCCTGACCGCCGCGCGCGGTTCAAAAAGTCCCTCCGCTGCGCTCCGGGACTTTTTGAACCGCATTAAACACTACACAAAAGTGTAAACAATCATATTACACACATTGTTTACAATCATACTCTATACACAAGCCCCCGCCCTACGGGTAAGATCCGCGGCTCCGCCTTACCAAACAGGACGCGAACGGGGAAGGGGCGGGATGATTCCTTTTACTTTTTCCTGAAAAACAACAGAGACGGATGCCTGCCGGGCAGCGTCTCTGTTGTTTTTGGTTTTTCAGTCCTTTTTCCCGGGTCAGATCCCGAAGACCGCCGTTGCGGCGGCGTAGATCAGGGGGATCGTGATCAGGCCGAAGAGGGTGGAGAGGAAGCAGACCGCGGCGCCGGAAGCGGCGTCGCCGTCGTACGCCTTGGAAAAGACGACGCTGTTCAGCCCGACGGGCAGGCAGAGCATCGCGGCGGTGAAGAAGGACGCCTTCGGGTC
>JAZLIW010000023.1:0-3246 GCA_045617585.1 Eubacteriales bacterium | reverse complement strand
CGCTATCCGCTCGCCACCGTGCCGATCGCGTCGCCTGAAGAGACGGTCGGGTGCCTCGTCCCGTTCGACGGGCAGATCACCGGGACCTCGCTCTTTTTCGTGACCGGGAATCTCTCCCCCCGCTTCCTGCGTGACGTGGGACGCGTTTCCCAGTCGGTCAGCGGCTCGGAGGGGGGCAGGGTCCACGTGATCTATCTGGATCCCGCCGTGCTCCTGAATCCCGGATACCGGCAGCGCGCCGACGCGGAATACCGCGCGGCGGCGGAGCACCTCGCGTCGGTCGGGGTCTCTTTGACCGTCCGTACCCTGCCGCTCAAGGCGGAGACGCCGGACGAAGCGGCGTGATCCCCACCCGAAAACAGTTCCGCGGACGGCAGTATTATGCAGCCCGCTACCGTACGACCGAATGAAGGGTTCATACTGAATGGATAACAACGAAAACGTGACGCCCGCCGCCCCGGAGGAAGCCTCCGCCGGGCAGGGGGAGCCCGCCGCAAAGCCGAAGGGCAAACGCGTGAAAAAAGCGGCGGACGCAAAAACGGCACCGAAGAAACAAAAGAAAGCAAAGAAAGAGAAGAAGACCGGGACCGAAGTTCCGACGGTCAGCCTCGAGACCCCGCTCGGCAGAGCGATCCCGACCGTCGGACTTTTCCTGCGTGCGCTGACCGCGGGCGTGACCGCCTTCGGTCTCGTCGCGCTGCTCCACGAGGTGATCGTCGGCGATTCCTCCGACCGTGCGTATCTGCTTTTCACCGCGCTCCTCTTTTCCGCGCTGACGGCACTGACCGTCCTCGGAAAAAAGCGCGCGATCCTCGGCTGGAGCCTGATCGGCGTGCTCGCCGTGCTGCCGCTGTTCGGCGGCGACGGGTTCCTCACGGGGCTCGCCCGGTTCCCGAACGCGCTCGGCAGCTACTGGAATATGTTCAACGGCAAGCTGGAAAAGTTCGGCTTCGCCCCGCTGTTCGGCTTTTACGGCAACGGGGTCCCGGACGGAACGCTGACCCGTCGGGCGCTCTGGTGGATCGCGGGCGCGGCGGCGGTCCTGATGACGCTCAGCGCCGCAAGGCGGGTCCGGCTCCTGCCGGTCGCGCTGATCACGGCGGCGTTCTACGTGCTGCCCTTTACCTATAACCTCGTGGACGACGCGTTCGGCTTCGCCGTCTCGCTCGCCGGGCTCGGCGCCCTCCTGATCACGTGGATCTCCGAGCGCGGACGCGGGCAGAAGAAGAAAAGCGCGGTCCGCAGGCGCAAAGTGAAGCTGACGAAGGAAGAGAAGGAACGGGAGAAAAAAGAGAAGAAGGCGCTGGCGCGCGCCGCCGCCTCCGACCGCTCCGCGTTCCCCGGCGGCTTTACCGCCGCGATCTGCCTGATCCTCTGCCTCGCGATCGTCCTGCCGCTGTACGGCGCTTTCAACGAGCCGTGGGAGGACATCCCTTCGATCAGCCGCAGGATGGAATACGCCCGCGCGGTCATGACGGCGATCCTGACCGGGACGCCGATCAACTGGGAGGATCCCACGCACCGCAGCTATGACCCGAAGGGCGAGCGGGAAGCGAGGGCGACCAAACAGAAATTCAAGGACGAGGATCTCTACCGCGTCTACGCCAGCTACGAGGCGCCCGTCTATCTGCGCACCTGGCTCGGCATGACCTACGAGGAGGGCGAGTGGAAGGGGATCTCCCCGGCAGCCGCCTCGGAGCTGGAGTATTACGTCCCGTCCGGCGCCGGAGAAGGCGCTTACGTCTCGGGAGACGAGCTGACCTCCCGGCTGATGGACCTGTTTCTACCGAATATGCTCTATACCTCGCAGACCAAGGCGTACGGCTACTACCGGACGAGCGTCTGGGTCGAGCGGCTGAGCGATTCCTTTACCCGTGAGCTGCCGCTGCCGGTCCGGACGGACCTCGGCAAAGGGCTGGTGCTGTCCGCGTATCCCGAGAGGGAGGACGCCCTTCCCACGGAGATCACGCATTTCTACGACGGCATCTATCTCGGCTCGCTGGAAGAAACGGATCGGGCTTACGCCGTGACCGCCTTCCTTCCCGCGTACGACGACGAGCGCTTCGTCAACTCCTTCACCGCCCTGCAGAAGGAGATCGCACACCTGAACCAGCTGGCGGGGATGGGCGCCGTCACCGACGAAACGGACCACTTCCCCGGAAAAGGGGAGCTCAAATACCTGACCGGGACCAAAGCGGAACGGGAGGAGATCGAGCTCCTGCTCGACGCGGTCGAAAAATACGACGCGTACGTCCTTCCGCGCTATACCGAGAAATCGGGCATCCGTTCGGTCCGTTCCGCTGCCGGGACACTCGCGTTCCGGGTGCTGGAGGAGCTGCGCTCCCGTCCCGCCAACCCGGGCTCCGCGCTCGTCACCACGGCAGAGCTGGCGGCAGACGGGACCAACTTCGATCTGATCCACAGTCTGGTGCTTGCCGTCTCCGATTATCTGGAGGAGACCTGCGAATATACGCTCGCGCCCGAGCCCTATCACGGCGATCTCACCGATCCCGTCGATATCTTCCTGAACGGGAACAAAGAGGGCTACTGCGTCCAGTTCGCGACCGCGGCTTGTATGCTCCTGCGCGAGATGGGGATCCCGACGCGTTACGTCGAGGGCTACACCGCGGGGACGCTGCACAAGACGCAGCAGCGCAAGGCGGGCGTCGGCTCCTATACGGGGCT
Source organism: Eubacteriales bacterium (assembly GCA_045617585.1). GTDB lineage: Bacteria > Bacillota > Clostridia > Oscillospirales > CAG-272 > CAKRZE01. The sequence goes on along the minus strand of JAZLIW010000023.1, from coordinate 561 downwards.
GATCCGTGACGTCAACGCGCACGCGTGGATCGAGGTCTACGTCCCCGGCTTCGGCTGGCTGGACTACGAGGTGACCCCCGGCTTCAAGGAAGCGATGTTCGGGACGCCCGGTACGGGAGAGAGCGACGAGACCGATCCCTCGGGCTCCGGAGAAGGATCCGGGACCGACCCCGAGGAAAGCGAGACGCTGCCGCCCGACGAGACGCTGCCTCCGGACGAGACCCGTCCGCCGCGTGAGACCGATGAGCAGACGAGGGACGGAGAGACCCGTCCGCCGCGCGAGACCGAGCCGGAGACCGACGAGAACGGAGACCCCGTCGTTGACGAGCCCTTCGATCCGGCGGTGCTGATCGCCCTTGCCGTGATCGCGGGCGTTCTCGCGGCGATCGGCGCCTGCTGGTTCCTGATCCACCGCTTCCGTGAGAAGCGTCTGATCGAGCGGGAACTGCTCGCCGCCTGCATCAGCGAATCCATGTACGGCACGCCGGGCGAGCTGGACCGGATCCGCTTCGGTCACATGCTCAACGACCGGATAGGCACGGTCTGCCGCATCACGGGGCT
>JAZLIW010000022.1:0-10001 GCA_045617585.1 Eubacteriales bacterium | reverse complement strand
CCTTGGCTCACAGAACGACATGGCTCCGACCCGACTTCAGCTTCGGGGTCGGGAGCGCCTCGTAGACGCCGTCGACCGAGCCGAAATCGGCGATCAGCCGGACCGCGGTCTTTTCCCCGATCCCGGGAACGCCGGGGATGTTATCGGAGGAGTCGCCCATCAGCGCCTTGACGTCGGGGAACTGCTCCGGCGTGGTTCCGCCGTATTTTTCGCCGAACGCCGCGCGGTCGAAACGGACCGTTTCTCCCGTTGAGGCGAGCAGGACAAAGACGTTGTCCCGGATCAGCTGGAAGGAGTCGCGGTCTCCGGTCACGATATCGACCTCGAGCGTCGGATCGGCGTCGGAAAACGCGGACGCGGTCCCGATGACGTCGTCCGCCTCGTAGCCCTCAAGCTCCACGATCGGGATGCCGAGCCCGGCGACCATTTTTTTGGCGTAGGGCAGCTGGACGGCGAGCTCCTCCGGCATTCCGTGCCGGTTCGCCTTGTATCCGTCGTACATCAGGTGACGGAAGGTCTTTGCCTTCAGGTCGAAGGCGCACGCGATGTGGTCGGGGCGCTCCCGCTCGATATGGCCGAGCAGGATGTTCATCATCCCGTAGACGGCGTGCGTGAAAAGCCCAGATTTCGTGGTCAGCGGCCGGATCCCGAAAAACGCCCGGTTGAGGATGCTGTTCCCGTCGATCAACAGTAGTTTTCCCATAAGTTCTCCCTCTTCGTTACGTAAAGGAAAGGAACGCTTTTTTCATCGTCAGCGCATCCTCCGCCATGGTCCCCGCGGATTCGCAGATGATGCGGGGGCAAAGCCCTTCTTTTGCGATCGCCTCCATCAGCGGCCCGTGGTCGGGACCGAAGGCCGTATCCTCAAAGGTCAGGTGCTTCTTTTCCCCGGCGGCGGTAAACTCGATCCGCGAAAAGTGGCAGTGCAGGTATCTGGCGCGGTAATCGTCGAGCCCGGAGCCGATCAGGTCGAACACGCGCCGGTAGTCGTCCGCGGTGCGGAAAACGCCGCCGCATTCGCGGGCATTGAGATGACCGAAGTCCACGACCGGAACGAGACGCGGATCGGCTTTACAGAGGACGATGACCTCTTCCAGCGTGCCGAGTTGGTTCTTTTTCCCCATCGTTTCAAGCCCGTAGCGGACGGGCAGATCGCCGAGCCCGTCAAGTGCGCGCGCCATGGTGTCGGCTGCGAGCGCGAGCGCTTCCTCCCGCGTGATCTTTCCGGCGCTGCCGGTGTGGATGACGATGGTGTCCGCGCCCATCGCGAGCGCGGCGTCACGGCTTTTCGCGATATAGCCGAGGGACTTCAGCCGCGTCTCCGGATCCGTGCCGGACAGGGAAATGAAATAGGGCGCGTGCAGGGAGAGGGAAATGCCGTTTTCCTTCGCCCTTTCTCCGATGCGGCGGAAGGTCGCTTCCGTTCCGGTGACGCCGTTGCCGCACTGGTATTCGTAGGCGTCGAGTCCCTTGGTCTTCAGCCACGCGGGCGCCTCCTCCGAGTGCTTGCAGCCGTCGCCGTAAAAGCTGACCGAGTTTCCGCCCGGCCCGAAATACGGGCGGGGTCTTTTGATCTCCATATTATTATTTTTCTCCGTTGTTTTTGTAATACCGTCGGATGACGGGGACCTCCAGCTTCCGCTTGAAGCGGAAAAACAGGGTCGTTTTGTCCTTGATCGGTTTAACGAGGACCGAGCGGGTACCGAGGCGTTTCCCCGCAAAGATATCGGTAAAGACCTGATCGCCGATCACGCACGCTTCGGCGGCGGAAATACCCATATACTTCAGCGCCGCGCGCACCTGCTTCGTCCCCGGCTTTCCGCTTTTTGCCGCGGCAAAGAAAGAGAACGGGCGGTTGAACCGCTCCACGCGCTCCCTTTTGGAATTGTTGGAAACGAAGGCGAGGGAGATCCCGTTTTCCTGCATTTCTTTGACCCAGCGAAGGACGGGCGGCGTGGGGTCCGCGTCGTCGTAGGTCACGAGGGTGTTGTCGATATCGAGGATCAGCCCCCGCACACCCTCCGCCTTCAGAAGGGCGGGCGTGACCTCGTAGATCGTGTCATAATAATGGTCGGGCACGAACGCCCGGTCGAGAAGGTCGGACATGTCTTTATTCCTGATCTCCTGATTTTTCTTTTTTCTTCATTGTATCATAGAATCCCGGATTGTTCAAGGGCTTTTTGACAAAAGAGACGGACAGCACGCTTTGACGGACGGAAAGCGGTTGACAGAGAGCAAAATCGGAGGTATAATAAGAAAAAACGAAAGAGGGATTCCCCATGAGTGTGATCAAGGAACTGTTTGACAGGATGCCCGACGGCAGAGAGGTCTATTCTTATACGATCCGGAACGAGAACGGCTCGTTTGTCCGGTTTCTGGAATACGGAGGGATCGTACAGGCGCTGACCGTGCCGGATAAGAACGGTGTGCTCGGCGACGTGGTCTGCGGCTTCGATACGATCGGAGATTATCGGAAAAGCGGGGACTATCACGGCGCGATGGTCGGCAGATACTGCAACCGGATCGATCACGGCACCTTTCTCCTGAACGGGAAGGAATACCGGCTGTTCTGCAACGAAAAAGGGAAGCAGCATCTCCACGGCGGAAACGTGTCCTACAACGCCCGCCTCTGGTACGCCGAGATCCTGGACGAGGAGACCGTGCGCTTTTCCCTGTTTTCACCCGACGGGGACGAGGGCTATCCCGGAAATATGACGGTCCGCGTGACCTGCTCCTTTGACGGGTACAATCTCTCCCTGCGCTATGAAGCGACGACCGACGCGGATACCGTCTGCAGCCTGACCAATCACGCGTACTTCAACCTGAACGGGATCGGCGGCAGCTCGCTTGAGGACCAGCTTCTCTGGATCAATGCCGACCGGTACTGCGAGGTCAACGACGACCTGATCCCGGTGGGTGCTCCCGTTCCCGTCGGCAAGACGCTGTTCGATTATACGAGCCCCAAAAAGCTCGCGACCCCGATCGACCACAACTCCGTCCTCCGCGGCGGCGAGCGGGAGACCAAACGCGCCGCGATGGTGTGCGATCCTGCCTCCGGAAGGGCGCTGATCGTGACGACCGACCTCCCCGGCATTCAGGTGTACACCGCGGGCGGGATGGATAAGCCGGTCCCCTTCAAGGGCGGCGTCCCCCAGCGCCCGCTGCACGCGATCGCGCTCGAAACGCAGTTCTTCCCGGATTCACCGAACCGCCCGGATTTCCCGTCTCCCGTGCTGAAAGCCGGTGAGACCTTCCGCTCCGAGACGGTGTACAGCTTCGGACTGATGGAAGAATAAAAAAGCAAACAGCGACCGCTCCGGAAAACCGAAGCGGTCGTTTTCTGTCTGTGATGTTGCGGTCGTTTTCTGTCTGTGACGTTAAAGTGTGATTTCAATCAGGCGTGCGGAATATTTCACGTCGGGCAGGGTGACCGAGAGCTTTCCGTTCGCCGGGTGATATTCGCACCGGGCGGCGGTATCGGCGGCGGGATAGACGACGGAAGCGGAGGCATTTCTGCCCGCCCATCCCGAGAGGTCGAACACTGCCGTTTTCTTATGGGCGTTGATATTCCAGACCGCAAGGCGCAGTATCCCCGCTTCTTTGTCGAGAAGCCCCGTGCAGAACGTTCCTTCTTCTTCGAGGGAGAAGGTCCCGGCGGGCCATACCGGCACGGAGCGCGTCAGGGAGGCACGTTCGTGTTTGAAGAGCGTGATCCCTTCTTTGACGAGCGCGGCGTTCTTTTCGTCGCAGCGGTCGATCCGCCCGGAGAGATAGAGGCACCCCATCAGTCCGGTGACCATATTGAAAACCGTTTCCTCGCCGTCGGCAAAGCGCTCATTTTTCTTTGCCCACAGTGCCTCATCGTTGAACTTGTCCGTTCCGCCGTCAAACGGCAGATAGAATGGGTAAGGATACGCCCAGACGCCGCATTTTTCGGGTGCCATGCAGGCGAGCGAGCCGGAAAGGATGGAAGGATAGCGGTAAAACAATTCCTGATCGCTGCTGCTCTGCATCTCAAAATGAGAGAGAAAACCGTTGTCCGCGCGCATCGCGCCGCTGCCGCAGTTTTCGATGATGACGTCGGGATGACGGCGGTGCACCTCGTCGAAGAAACCGAGGACCGCCTTCTGCGCTTCTGCCGCTTCCGCGCTGAAGGAGCCGCCGCGATCGGAAAAACCGATGCCGGTCGTGCGGTTGTAATCGTTCTTGAAAAATCCGACGCCAAGGTCACAAAGGCGGTCGATCAGCGCGTGCAGGTGATCGCGGACGGCAGGGTCACGGAGATCGAAAAGGTTGCGGGCGCCACCGATCGGGAGCCCGTTCCGGCGGCAGAGAGCGGTCTCCGAAAGTCCTGCCGCCTGGCAGTACGCCTCACAGCATTCGACCTCGAGCCAGATGCCGGGGATCATCCCTTTTTCGCGGATATAAGAGAGGATGCCGCGGAGGCCGAAGCCCGGGAAACGGTCCTCAGCGATATTGTAGTCGCCGATCCCGTTCTTTTTCGGGTCGGAGAAAGAGCGGAACCACCCCGCGTCGATGCAGAAGACCTCAACGCCCAAAGAAGCGCAGGCGTCGATCAGCGGGAGCAGAAGCCCGGCGGTGGGATTGGAACCGATGCAGTTCATAAAGCAGTTGAAAACGATCGGCACCGTCCCGTCCCGGAAGGGGGCAAGGTTCGTTTCTCTTTTATAGGCGGTCAGTTCCGCGACGGCTTCTTCAAAGCCGCCCTCGACCGCACCGTACACGCAGGGACGGGCGGTATAGGATCCGCCCGGCTGCAGGGTGATCTGCCATCCGTCGTGCTGGATATCGGCACAGTTTGCCTCCAGCCCGATCACGCCGTCCGAGCCGAAGCCGGAGGAGGGGTTGTTGATCTCGATCGTCCACGAGCCGAGCGGTTCAAGCTCCGTATAGACGCTTTTCCCGGTCTCGGTGTCTTCCAAAACGATCATGGGATAAAAGCGGCAGGTCGTCCAGCTTCCGGTCGAGGAAAAACGGACGGTCTTTTTGCTTTCGTGTACCGAGGCGGGAACCATCCCGTATCCGGTGAGCGGACGGTGCCGCCATTGCGCCTCGCCCTGCCACGAAAATTCGCAGGAATGGAGGAGAAAACGTCCCGGTGCCGTCCACGGCAGGAGCCCGTCCGCACCGATGCCGGCAAGCGAAGCGGAGCTGATGTGGGTGAGGATCTCGGCACGGTCACCGACGTTTCTGACCGTCACGGTCTGCCGTATCGCCCCGCTTTTCCGGAAGGTTTCGTAACAGACGGTGATCTTCAGTTTGGAAAGCCCCTCGGCGTCGTATTCCAGAAAAGTGCGGTTTCCCTCTTTCCGCGAACCGGTCAGACGGGGACGGATATTGGAGTGAACGTTGTCGGTATAGTCGGAATACCAACCGCCGCACCCCTCGACGTGAATACGGAAATTCTGCTTTTCGCCGGGTTTTACGCAATCCTCTGACAGGAGGGTCTGCTCGATATATTCAAAATCCTTCATTTTCCGTGACCTTCATTTATTCAACGACTTTGAGGATGCCGCGCGCGGCAAGAAACGCGCTGTCGGAGGCATCCTTTTCCAGAACGATCGCCGGACGTTCGCCGCCGTCGATCAGACGCATGAAGCGGTCGGCATTGCCCCAGTGATCCGCGCCGTTCCGGTCGGGATACCACACCATCGCGGTCGTGCGGGGCGCGGGCACTTTCGGTGCCTTGCGGTAATCGGCGATCCACGCGGAAATTGCTTCGGCGTAAGGCTTGGGGCGGTTTTCGGTATCGAGGATGCCGAGCTCGTATTCCAGTTCATTGTATCCCGTGAACGCTCTTGAAATATCGTGCGAGCACCACCACGTGAAGCCCCACACGTCTTCAAGGTCGGCGGAGGCGTCGAGCGTTTTCCTTGCAAATTCCGCGATCGTGTCGCCTTTTCCGAGCCACAGAGGGGAACAGCCCTGCTCCTGCAGCCAGATCGGGCGGTGCGGCTCGCGGCTGAAAGCGCGGATCAGCTCGGTCATATACTGGGTCAGATGCGTGCTTGCCGTTCCCATCAGTCCGCCGCGGTCTATCGCACCGGTGAATTTCGTCCAGCAATGTACGGCGTTGATCCGGCTTGAATCGGCAAGCACCTCGCGGGAGAAGGACCAGTCGTAAAACCACGGCTGATGGTCCATACCCGAATTATGCAGCTTTCCCGGAGCGACCTTTTCACACAGCGACAGAATATCGAGATGCCACGCGTCGAGGGTCTTTTTGTCGGCGTACCGGTCCAGACCCGCGAGGCAGGAGAGCTCGTTTCCGATATCGAATCCGAGAAAACGAGGGCTGCCCCCGACGACCTTCGCGATCTCTTCCACGTAAAAATACTGCCCCTTCCGTTCCTCCTCACCGGAGAACATCCGGAAATCGTTGACCTTGCGCATCCAGGCGGGGAAATAGCAGGCGCCGCTCATCCACCCGGTGAAAAGCGAAAGGCAGAAGTCAAGACCGACTTCTTCGCAAAGGGAGACGAAAACCTCAAGGTTTTTCATGCAGTACCGTGACATCTGCGTGGGATTGATCTGAAAATAGCTCCACAGCAGATGGGCGCGGATATGGTCGAAGCCGAGCGAACGGATGGCAAGCAGGTCCTCCCGCATAGCGCCCTCGTCGAAGTCGATCCAGCTGTGCAGCCACTGCCCCGAGGGAATATAATTGACACCGAAACGCATCATATCGGAAACTCCTTTTCATTGTATGAAATGGAAACGATTGCTCGCCTCGGCGCGGACCGGGGCGGGCAGAAAACGCTTATTTCAGATAATACTCGCCGAGCCTTGCGATCTCGTCGGCGGAGAGAGCGGAATCAAAGATCAGAAGATCGTCGAACTGCGCGGAGAGCGGGCACTTGTAGCGCCCGGTGCCGTCCTGACCGAAGTTGAGGGCGAGACCGGAATCGAAGGAGACGTTCTTCAGTCCCGCAGAAATGTCGTTGCAGGCGGACTCGGCAAAATTGGTGTAGATGCGGACGGTACCCACGTCACGGTCAACGACCATCGTGACGTGGTTCCACACGGTGAGATCCTCGGGCTTCTTCAAATTGATGCAGGAGCAGATCTTTCCGGTCAGGACGTCGTCCTCACCGCGCTCCTTCGTGACCTTGAGATCGCGCTCGATGATGCCCTCGCTGATCGGATACCGGTTGCAGAAGGAACAGAGCTCCGCGTCGGGATGTGCCTCGCGGACGAGCTTGAAGATCGTGGGGTAATCGGCGTGTTTGTATTCCTGCGAGCCGATGATGATGACGTGACCGTAGGTCACGCGCTCGGGTTCGGGTTCGGTCTCGGGAGTGGCTTCGGGAAGCGTTCCGGGCTCGGTAACCGACGGCGCGAGGGCGTCGTTTCCTTTGCCGGCTGATCCGTTCCAGCACAGGCGGCGGTCCCGGCGACCGTGAGCAGAGCGAGCGAAAGCGCGAGCAGTTTTTTCAGTTTCATGTCAGATCTCTTTGATGACGTTTACATGGGGAAGCAGGGAATGATCATATCGAGGACCGCGTCGTCCTTCTCGATCGCGCTGAAGTACGGGTCCATGATTTCGTTCGCCTTCTCGTTCAGGACCAGCTCCCGGAGATTGACCTTCCACAGGGGATCTCCGGCGTCAACGAAATACATGATATGGAAGCCGAAGGAGGTCTGTACGATCTCCGTATCTCCCGGTTTACGGGCGGGATCGAAGGACCAGTCGTTGAACTCGGCGACCATCTCGCCGGGTTGGAAGGATTCGTAGAGCCCGCCGTTCGACTTGGAGCCGGGATCCTCGGTGTATTTGCCGGCGAGGGAGGCGAAATGCTCCTCGGTCGGGTCGGTCAGATATTCTGCAAGGATCTCTTCCGCCTTCGCCTTAGCGGCGTCGTCGGAGCTCTCGATGAGGATGTGGCGGACGCTTGCCGTCGGGGTATCATCCCGCTTCGGCTCTCCGGCGAGGAGAAAAACGGTAAAGGAAACGTCGGATTCGATGACCGTCGCGTCGCCGACGGTACGGCTTTCGTCCCAAAGCCACTTTCCGGCTTCGCTCGTGCCGCCGTATCCCATTTCGTTATAGAAATAGGAGAGGCTGTAGGTCTCGCCCTGCGCCTCGAAATAGGGGCGGATCGCTTCGTAGAAGGAATCGCCGTCGTGAGAGGCGGCAGCGACTTTTTCCGCTTCTTCCTTCTGTGCGGTGTCTGCTTCCGCGTCCTGCTTTTTGGAGAAGGTGTAGGAATAGTAGGGAACGGTCAGGAATTCGGACTTGTGCTGTTCAAACGCGGCTTCGATCTCTTCGTCGCTGGCCTCCAGAGAGGCAAACAGCGCGTCGGAAGTCTTATTGGCAAGGCGGGAGAGGCGGTTGACCTCAAGAGCGGCGTCGAAGGAGGCGTCTTCACCAAAGGTGGCACGGATGTACTCGTCCGCGGTGACTCCGTCCGAGGAGGCGTATCCGCGGATCTCGTCGGCAATCCCGAGAAGGTACGCCGTGTCGTTTTCGTCCAGCGTGACCCCGTACGCTTCCGACGCCTCGCAGAGCGCAAGGATGTATTTCGCGGAATCCAGCGCGCTCCCCATGAAATAGTCGTACCAGGTGGTCCCGGTCGTCGGATCCTCGATCTGTTCCTTCAAGGACTTTTGGGGATCGAGACCGAACATCGAAAGATAAGAATAATAGGAAGAAAGAAAGTACGTGTAGTTGTAATTGAAAAGATAGGACATCATGGAGTTATTGAAAGAATAATGCTCCGAGCGGACTCCGATCACGGCAGCTGGATCGTAGGAGGGGTCTCTCGTTTCGGCGGGGTCTGCCGTTTCGACTGGGTCTTTTTCGGTCCGGCCGCAGCCGAAGGCGGAAAGAAGCAGCGCGAGGAGCAGAAGGAGAGAAAGAAGGCGTTTCATACCGGTTCCTTTCATGACGTTGATTTCTGCATCATTATAGCACCGAACCGGAAGCAATGCATGAAAAAAGGATGAACAATCGCCTGCATGACGAAAAAAATTTTGTGTTTTGAGAATGAGGAAAAACGAGAAAAACGGGTCTCCGGACGAGAAAAACGGAGGTATCCGAATGCTAAATGAATTTCCTCGAATTTTTTTGAAAAAAGGTATTGACAAGTGAAAACCTTTGTGATAGAATAAGCAAGCCAAAAAGAAAAGAACCAAATCATAAATCGGAGGAAAACAGATATGTCCACTTATATGGCAAAAGCCGAGACTGTCGAGCGCAAGTGGTACGTGATTGACGCAGCCGGCAAGCCGATGGGTAAAGTCGCAGCCGCCGCGGCGAACATTCTGAGAGGCAAGCACCGTCCCGAATTCACTCCTCACGTGGATTGCGGCGAGTATGTCATCATCATCAACGCAGGCAAGGCTGTTCTGACGGGCAACAAGCTCGAGCAGAAGTATTACTATCATCATTCCGGATACATCGGAGGCCTGAAGGCTGTCCAGTACAAGACCCTCATGGCGACCAAGCCGGAATTCGCGATGGAGCAGGCCGTTCGCGGTATGCTTCCCCATAACAAGATCGGCGACAAGTCCTTCACGAGACTGAAGGTCTATGCGGATGCCGAGCACGCGCAGCAGGCGCAGAAGCCCGTTGCCCTTGATATTTGAGCGAAAGCGGAAAGGATGACTTGAACCATGATGTATCAGAGTGCAAAGCCGTACTTCTACGGTACCGGCAGAAGAAAGAAATCCGTTGCCCGCGTTCGTCTCGTTCCGGGTACCGGCGCGATCACGATCAACGGTCGTGACATTGACGATTATTTCGGTCTTGAAACCATGAAGCTGATCGTCAACCAGCCCTTCGGTGTGACCAATACCGTCGGCAAGTTCGACATCATCTGCCGCGTCAACGGCGGTGGCTTCTCCGGTCAGGCGGGTGCGATCCGTCACGGCATTGCCCGTGCGCTGTTGCAGTATGACAGCGAAAACCTGCGTCCTTTGCTGAAGAAGGCCGGGTTCCTGACCCGCGATCCTCGCATGAAGGAGCGCAAGAAGTACGG
>JAZLIW010000021.1:0-2453 GCA_045617585.1 Eubacteriales bacterium | reverse complement strand
CGCACGGGGCGCGCGGCATCAAGGGGAAGTCCCTTTCGGGCGTCGGGCTGTTCACGTACAGTGAGATGATCCTCGACACGCGGGAGGACCGTTCCACGGTCGCCGAGGCCGCTCCGATTGAGAACTTTTACGCCATCCGCGAGGACTACGACCGCATCGCGCTCGCCTCGTTCTTTACCGAGGTGATCGAGGCGCTGTCGGTGGAGGGGCAGGGGGACGAGGCGCTGCTCTCGCTCACCCTCAACGCGCTCTATCTGCTCTCCGCACGGGACGCAGACCTGACGAAGCTGAAGGCGGCGTTCACGCTGCGCGCCCTCGCGATCTCGGGCTTCTGCCCGGATCTGACCGGCTGCGCGGAATGCGGCGCGAAGGAAGCGCCCGTGATGTACCTCGACACGGTGAACGGCGTCGTGACCTGCGACCGCTGCACGGAAAGCGGCGCGGGACCCGGTACGGGAACGGACGGCACGGAGGAGGGCTCCGGCGTCCTGATCCGGCCGCTTTCCCCCGCGGTCCTCGCCGCGATGCGGTTCATCACCGCCGCACCGCCGAAACGCGTCTTTCTTTTCAGTCTTGAGAAAGAGGAGACGGAAGCGCTGGACAGGACCTCCGAAAGCTATCTGACCGGTCAGCTCGGGCTTCCGGGGCAACCCGGGTTGCCGGGGCAACCCGGGAGGCGCTTCGGAACGCTGCGCTTTTTACGGAGCTGAGATCCGGTCCGACGATACAGAAAGGAAAAACATGAAGCAGGGATGCTTTGACAAAGCGATCCGATCGCTGGAATTTGATAAGATCACCGCCCTTCTCGCGGACTGCGCGCAGACCGAAGGGGGCAAAGGGCTCGCGTCGGTGCTGCTGCCCGACGTGGACCCCGTCCGGATCCGGAAGCGGCTCGGACAGACGTCCGACGCCCGTGCGCTGGCGACACTCAAGGGATCGCCCGCCTTCGGCGGGATCCGGGACGTGTCCGCCTCGCTGGAGCGGGCGGAAAAGGGCGCGCCGCTGAACAACCGCGAGCTGCTCGATATCGCGCTGGTGCTCCGCACGGCGCGGCGGCTGACCTCGTATTTCAACGAGGGACACCGTGACCCCGCGGTTGGGAAGACGCTTGCCGAGGTCTTCGGCAGGCTGGAGCCGGAGCGCGGGCTGGAGGAAAAGATCACCCGCATCATTCTGGCGGAGGATCTGATCGCCGACGAGGCGAGCCCGGCGCTCTCCGATATCCGCCGCAAGATCCGCGCCGCGAACAACAGGATCAAGGACGTTTTACAGAAGTACGTGAACGGCTCGCATTCCAAGGTCCTGCAGGAAAACATCATCACGATGCGGGGCGGCAGATACGTCATCCCGGTCAAGGCGGAATACAAGAACGAGGTCAAGGGTCTGGTCCACGACACCTCGTCGTCGGGCGCGACGCTGTTCATCGAGCCGATGGCAGTCGTGGACGCGAACAACGAGCTGCGCACGCTGGAGAGCGAGGAAAAGCACGAGATCGAGCGGATCCTCGCCGCGCTTTCCGCGGAATGCGCGGCGGCGTCCTACGTGATCCTGAACGATTATCACGCCGCGGTGGAGCTGGACTTCATCTTTGCGAAGGCGGCGCTCTCCGAGCGGATGAACGGCATGGAGCCGACGCTGAATGAAAAAAAGCTCGTCCGTCTGCACGCCGCGCGTCATCCGCTGATCGACAAGACGAAGATCGTGCCGATCTCTCCGATCCTCGGCGGGACATACGATACGATGGTCATCACGGGGCCGAACACGGGCGGTAAGACCGTCACGCTCAAAACGATCGGGCTCCTCGCGCTGATGACGCAGGCGGGGCTCCATATCCCCTGCGACGGCGATACGACGCTCTGCGTCTTCGACGGGATCATGGCGGACATCGGGGACGAGCAGTCGATCGAGCAGTCGCTTTCCACCTTCTCGGCGCACATGACCAACATCGTGAAGATCCTCGGCGAGACCGGGGAAAACAGTCTGGTCCTCTTCGACGAGCTCTGCTCCGGGACCGACCCGACCGAGGGCGCCGCCCTTGCGATCTCGATCATCGAGCGGGTGCGGAGCCTCGGCGCGCTCTGCTGTGCGACGACGCACTACGCCGAGATCAAGGCGTACGCGCTCGAGCACGACGGCGTGGTCAACGCCTCCTGCGAGTTCGACGTCGAGACCCTGAAGCCGACCTACCGGCTGATCGTCGGGACGCCCGGCAAGTCCAACGCCTTCGCGATCTCCGAAAAGCTGGGGCTCGACCCCGCGGTCGTGGAAGCCGCGCGGGCAAGGATCAGCGCGGACGACAAGCGCTTCGAGACCGTGATCGAGCAGCTCGAAAAGAGCCGTATCGAGATGGAAAAGGAACGCGACGAAGCGGCGAGACTGCGAAAGGAATACGAGACCTTCAAGAAGACGGCGGAGGACAACCTCCGTTCCCGTCTCGCCTCCGCCGAAAAGGA
>JAZLIW010000020.1:0-1727 GCA_045617585.1 Eubacteriales bacterium | reverse complement strand
ACGGGTGAGATGCGCGCCGCTTCGCGGCTTTGCGATCGGGACGCGATCGAAGAAGCGGCGGGAGCAAGCCCCCGCCCTACGGGTGAGATGCGCGCCGCTTCGCGGCTTTGCGATCGGGACGCGATCGAAGAAGCGGCGGGAGCAAGCCCCCGCCCTACGGGTGAGATGCGCGCCGCTTCGCGGCTTTGCGATCAGGACGCGAACGTGGAGCGGCGGGAGCAAGCCCCCGCCCTACGGGTGGGATGCGCGCCGCTCTGCGGCTTTGCGATCGGGACACGCCCGGACCGACGGTCGGTCACCGGGGTGCCCCTTCCATTTTTCCGCCTTGCGGGCTGAAACGGCGAAAAACGAAAAAGCACGGGGCACGCGGAAATCCCGACAAAAAGGCGCGGAAAGCCGTCGTCCGGGCGGCTTTTCCCTGCCCCGACCGGCTTTTTCTCCGGGGAAAGGGGGGCAGAGCGGACGGGCAGAGGGAAAAAAAGTGTGAACTTTGCCGAAGAGGCGGCGGCCGGTCACCGGGGTGCCCCTTCCCCGTTCCCGCCTGCCGGGCTGAAACGGCGATACGGCGGAAAACCGCGGGACACGTGTGAATTCCGGGAACAAAAGAGCGGAAGCGAGGCGTCCGGGCACCGTTTTCCGGGTCCCGGGGGCAGAGTCGTTTGCCGGAGACGGGACGGAACGCGCCGGAGGAGGTCGGTCGGGATGGACAGTGCTTGCTTTTCCGGGTAAAAAAGCGGTCGTTTTGCCCTCGGTCCGGGTCTCGCCCCGGCATAAAACCGTCCGTACGGCTTCCCGCTCGGGCGAAAAAATCGGCGCGGCGGAAGAGAAGCGTCCCGAGGAGCGTTCTGAAGAGCGTTCTTCAGAACGGGAAGAGGCGTTCCGGGCGAAAAGCGGGGCGGGGAGAAAGGGCGAGAAAGGGCGAAAAACGGCGGAAAACGCCCTCCGGGGCATAGGGGTCCCCCGCCGCTTTTTCAGCCTCAAAGGCGGGTTTTCCCGAGGCGGAGGAAAACGGACGGGCAAAAAGGGCGATTTTCGGGCAGGCGTCTGCCTCCTCTTTTTTCAGCCTCCGAGGCCGTTTTTCCGTTCTCCGTTTTGCTCCGGCGGGCCGCTTCTTAAGAAAAGAGAAGGATTGGAGAAAAGAGATACGGTTTAACAAGAAGGGGAGGGATATATATATACAGGGCGCGTACGCGCGCGAGGGGACGGATCGGAGCGGCGGGAATTGCGGCGGAAAAGGGCGTCGGAGCGGTCCTCCCGACCGGCAGAAAGCAAGCAAAGGCGGGAAGGCAAGAACGAAACGCGGCGCTTTCGGGGACGGACGAAGGGGGAGCGGGAGGCTTTGCACGGAGGGACATGGAAACGCCCTTCTTGTTCAGACAGAAAAAGCGGGCGGGAGCGATCCGGAAAGCACGGAGAGGCGCGCTTTCGGGGACGGATCGAGCGGGGAGCGGGAGGCTTTGCACGGAGGGACATGGAAACGCCCTTCCTGTTCAGACAGAAAAAGCGGGCGGGAAGGGGGGAGGAAAGCACGGAGAGGCGCGCAAAAAGATACGGGATCGTTCGGTGCGGAAATTTTTTTGCGTTTTTGGCAAGTTCCTCCGTGAAAATGCGTTGTTTTTCGCGTTTTTCAGCCTTGAAGGCTTGTTTTCGCAAATTTCAAAGTGAGTGGAAATTTGACGGGGAATGGTGTATGATAGTCCCGGAAGCAAAAAACGCCCTTCCCTGCC
>JAZLIW010000019.1:0-19454 GCA_045617585.1 Eubacteriales bacterium | reverse complement strand
ATCCGCACGCCTGACCTGGAGCGCGTGGGGCATACCGCACGGCACGGCACCTTCTTTGAGATGCTCGGCAACTTCTCCTTCGGCGACTACTTCAAAAAAGAAGCGATCCCGTGGGCGTGGGAATTCCTGACCAAGGTGCTCGAGATTCCGGAGGACAAGCTGTGGCCGTCGATTTACGAGAACGACGAGGAGGCGTACGCGATCTGGAAGGACCGCATCGGTGTCCCGGCGGAGCACATCGTCCGCCTCGGCAAGGAGGACAACTTCTGGGAGCACGGCACCGGTCCCTGCGGCCCCTGCTCCGAGATCTACTTTGACCGCGGACCGAAATACGGCTGTGGCAAGCCCGACTGCAAGCCCGGCTGCGACTGCGACCGCTATATGGAGATCTGGAACAACGTCTTCTCCCAGTTCAACAACATGGGCGACGGCACCTATACCGAGCTGAAGCAGAAAAACATCGACACCGGCATGGGCCTTGAGCGTCTGGCTTGCGTCATGCAGGGCGTGGACAATATGTTCGAGGTCGATACGATCCGCAAGGTCATTGACAAGGTCGTTGAGATCGCGGGCAGGAGCTACGGCGCGAACGCGGAGAACGACATCTCCATCCGCGTCATCACCGACCACACCCGTTCCGCGATGTTCATGATCGCGGACGGCGTCATCCCGTCGAACGAGGGCAGAGGCTACGTCCTCCGCCGCATCATCCGCCGCGCCTGCCGTCACGGCAAGCTGCTCGGCATCGACCGTCCCTTCCTCTGCGAGGTCTGTGACGTCGCGATCGGCGAGAGCCGCGGCGCGTATCCCGAGCTCGGTGAGAAGGAAGCTTATATCAAAAAGGTCCTCTCGATGGAGGAAGCCCGTTTCGACGCAACGATCGACGCGGGGCTCGGGATCCTGAACGACCTGATCGCCGAGGCGAAGAAGGCAGGGAAGGACGTCATCTCCGGGGAGGAGACCTTCAAGCTTTACGATACGTTCGGCTTCCCGATCGACCTCACGCGTGAGATCGCGGAGGAATCCGGGCTGAAGACCGACGACGAGCGCTTCGCCGCGCTCATGCAGGAGCAGAAGGTCCGCGCGAGAGAGGCGAGAGCGAATATTTCCGGCTGGGACAATACCGATTCCGGTCTGACGAAGGATCTGACCGCGACGGAATTCACCGGCTATACCGGAACCGAAAGCACGGCGAAGGTCGCCGCGATCGTCGCGGGAGATCTGCGCGTGAACGAGGTCAGCGAGGGCGACTTCACGCTGATCCTCGACAGAACGCCCTTCTACGGGGAGGGCGGCGGTCAGGTCGGCGATACCGGCGTGATCCTTGACGCCGAGGGCAATCTCCTCGCGTCTGTCGCCGATACGAAGAAGACCGAGGGCGTTTACCTCCATATCTGCACGCTGGAGAGCGGGATCGTCCGCGTCGGCGACACGGTGACCGCCCGTGTGGACGGGGAACGCCGCGACGCGATCCGCCGCAACCACTCCTCGCTCCATCTGCTGCAGGCGGCGCTCCGTCAGGTGCTCGGCACGCACGTCGAGCAGGCGGGCTCCTACGTCGACGCGCAGCGCGGCAGATTCGACTTCACGCATTTTGCCGCCGTCACGCCCGACGAGCTGAAACAGGTCGAGGCGATCGTCAACCGCAGCGTGCTTGCCGCGATCCCGGTCGGGACCGTCGTCACCGACATTGAGGAAGCCAAGAAGATGGGCGCGATGATGCTCTTCGGCGAGAAGTACGGTCAGACCGTCCGCGTCGTCCGGATGGGGGACGTCTCCTCCGAGTTCTGCGGCGGTACCCACGTTTCCAACACCGCGAATATCGGTCTGTTCCATATCGTATCCGAGTCCTCCGTCGCGTCGGGCGTCCGCCGCATCGAGTGCGTGACCGGGCTCGGCGTCCTCGGCGTGCTTGCCGAGAAGCAGGCGCTGATCGAACGGACGGCGAAGGAACTGCGCGTTCCCAACCCCGCCGACCTGCCCCTGCGCGCCGCGCAGATGCAGGAGGAAGCCCGCGCCGCCAAGCGCGAGATCGATGCCCTGAACGCAAAGCTTGCCGCCTCCGCGACGCAGGCGCTGCTCGACGGTGCCGCCGACGTCGACGGGATCCGGGTCATCACCAGGCTGTTCCGCGACTGTGCGCCCGAAATGCCGCGCGCGATCTGCGACGAGCTCAAGGCGTCCCACGACGACGCGGTCATCGTCCTCGGCGCCGCGATCGGTGCGAAGCTGACCTTCACCGCTGCCTGCGGCAAGGAAGCCGTCCGCCGCGGCGCACACGCCGGCAATCTTGCCAAAGCGGTCGCGCAGGCGACCGGCGGCAACGGCGGCGGCAGACCCGACTCCGCCTCCTCCGGCGGTAAGGACGTGTCCAAGGCGGAAGAAGCGCTTTCCTCCGTCCCCGCGCTCGTCAAGTCGATGCTGAAATGACCGGACCGGTCAAGTAACGCAGTATGGGGTTGTTGCACGTTCGTGCAACAACCCCTTTTCCGCGCGGAAAAGACGCGTCATGCCCTTTTCTTTTATTTATTGGTATATCATGCGCGTTGATCCCGTCCGCCGTGCTTTTGCCGGTCGACTGCACCGGAGGAAAAGATTAAGGAAGGAAAAAGAAGGTCCGGCAGGGAAAAAGGCTTGACATTTTTCCCCGTCGGCGGTAAACTGAAAGAAAAACAGAAATCTGAAAGGATCTGATACGATGTCCTCTTTCCGTCTTCTTTCCATCCTGAACGCCCCGGTCAATGAATACCGTATTGCCTCCGTCTCCCGCCCCGCGCTGAACCGGCTGGAGTCCGTCGGGGACGTGCTGCCCATGCTCCGCTGGGAAGCGGAGGGCTGCGCCCCCGTCTCCGCGGAATATCAGGGCTGGACCGCCGCGCTGTACGTCCTCGTCCGCGATGACGACGGCACCGAGCGGAAGGAAATGTACGGATGCCAGTATATCCCCTGCTTCCATCCGCATCCCGCGGCGGAGGACCGTCTTTATCAGCTGGATCCGCTTGCGGTCAGCGGAAAGGCGGGGCAGACCGTTCTGCTCGGCGACTCCCTGTTCCATAACTGGACGACCTCGTCCGAAGATCTGATCACCGATACCGAGGTGCAGAACTTCGGCGTCGGCGGCTTTACGGCGGGCAACGTGAAGGAAATGACCCTGCCGCGCCACGCCTTTGCCGTCTCGCCGAAGCGCATCCTGCTGCACGTCGGCATCAACGATATGTTCCAGTGCGGCGTGCCGCTCGACGATTTCTGGGCAAGCGTCCTCGATCTCGTCGGGTATATCCGTCACGCCATGCCCGCGGTGCAGATCTGCTTCGTCTCGATCATCCGTCCGACCGACGAGTCGCCGACCGTGACCGGGCTGACCGGTGCCGCCGCGGACGCACGCCGCGCGATGATTGACGAGGCGAACGCGCGTGCCCTCGCGTATGCCGAAAGCGGCGCCGATCCGCTTTTCCGCTATCTCGACGCGGAGCGCGCCTATCAGGATGAGAACGGACGCAGCATCCCGTCCCTCTTCTGCCCGGACGGCATCCATCTCCTTCCCGCGGCGTATCCCGCGTGGGGCAGAGTCCTTGCTGAAGAGATCGCCGCCAAATGCTGACCGCGCCGCGGACCGTTCCGTGACGATGGTTACCAAAGGAGAATACCGCCGTGAATCGCTGTCAGGCTGTCCCCAACGAAGGGAAGGAACCTTATCTTTTCATCAGTTACGCCCATAAAAACAGTGCAGCCGTGCTGCCGATCATCGAGCGGCTCGCCGCGGACGGCTACCGCCTCTGGTACGACGAGGGGATCGATCCCGGCTCCGAGTGGCCGGAGACGATCGCCGATCATCTGAACGCCGCGCACGCGGTCATTGCCTTCGTGTCCCGCGAGTTCCTTGCGTCCGCGAACTGCCGCAGGGAGATCACCTTCTCGCAGAACAAGAAGAAGCCGCTCCTCGCGGTCTATCTGGAGCGGACGGAGCTGTCTCCCGGCATGGAACTGCAGCTTTCCGTCGCGCAGGCGATCTTCCGTTACGCCTACGGGACGGAAGAACCCTTTTTCAAAAAGCTTTACGAGACGCAGTTCCTTTCCCCCTGCCTTATCCCCCGTCCCGAAGAGCCGGAAGCGGCGGAGATTCCCGCAAAGACCGTGGGAACCGTCCGCACGGAGGAGCCGGCAGGAACGAAGACCGGGGAAGAGCCGGTGAGCGGCACCGCGTATCAAACCGCGAAGAAAGAGCCGGAGCGGAAGAAAAAGAAAGTGATCCTGCTTTCCGTGCTCGGCGCGATCGTTCTGCTCTGCACGTTTTTTGCGGTGCGGAGCGCCGTCCTCTCCCGCCCGGTCTCCGTCCGGATCGATACGGAGCGTTCGACGACCGACTTCAACCTCGGGGACCGGATCCGCACGGAGGACGTGTACCTGATCGCGAAGCTGAAGAGCGGAAAAGAGGAGGCCGTCTACCGGGATTATTCCTTCTCGCCCGAAACGCTCGATACCGAGGGCACGCAGAAGGTCAAGGTCACCTATCGCGGCAAGAGCGCCGAATACGAGGTCACCGTCAGTGAATGGAAGGCGGTCTCGGTCACGATCCGGAACGAAGATACCCTGAAAAAGGAATACTATACCGGGGACGGGATCGGCGATCCGTACCTCTGGCTGGAGGTCCGCTACGAGAACGGAAAGGAGCGCACGCTGACCGAGGGCTATACGCTCTCTCCCGCCGTGTTCGACCGTCCCGGCGCGCAGACGGTGACCGTCACCGTCGCGGGAGCGGAGGCGGCATACGAGGTCTTCGTCAGCGATCCGGAGCTGACCGGGCTGAAGGTGAATACGCTTCCGGCGGTGACGCGTTTCTATCCCGGAGACCCGATCACGGCGGAGGGACTGGTCCTGACCGCCACCCTTGAAAACCACGAAAAACTCACCGTTACGGAGGGATATACCGTCCTGACGCAGACCGCCGGGGAGGTCGGGCAGCAGACGGTGAGCGTCAGTTACGGGGGCATGGCGTGCGATTACCCGATTACGGTCGTCCCCTCGCCGCTCTCCTCCCTGACCCTCGTCTCGATGCCGGATAAGACGTCGTACCGCGTCGGAGAGAGCTTCGATCCCGCGGGCCTTGCCCTTGACGCCGTCAGCGCGGAGAGCGGAAAGACCTACGCGGTTACCTCCGGCTTTACCGTTTCTCCCGCGGCCTTCGCCGATGCCTTCGCCGGTGCCTTCGCCGGGGTGGGAAAGACGGAGGTCACCGTCCGCTACGAGGGGAAAACGGTCACCTTCACGGTGGAGGTCACCGACTGAAGCCTGAAACGCGGGAGGGAAAATTTCACTTTTCCGGGGAAAATGCATTTTTCTTTCGGAAATCCTGCAATTTCCTCCGGGAAATCTTGCATTTTCCTCTTGACAAAAGCGAAGGAATCTGCTAATATAATATCCGATCATATAAAACGCAAGGATCGGAACGAAGTACGCGGGGAAACGTCAAGAGAGCCGTCGTGTGGTGCGAGACGGACGGGAAGCCGCGGAAATACACTCCGGGAGCGGATCGCTGCAAAGGCGGTACGGTCGTCACCGTTACGGGACAGCGGCATTTCAGTGCCGCGTGAGGCTCTTTCCGGAAGGAAAGGGTAAAACAAGGTGGTAACACGGTTTATCTTGCCGTCCCTGTATTCAGGGACGGTTTTTGATATTTTTTTCAAGTTAAAGGAGAAACAATCATGAAAAAACTCGTTTCGGCTCTTCTCGCCCTGACCCTGCTCCTGACCGCCGCAGTGCTGGTCGGATGTGACAGCAAAAAGGACGTCTTTACGGTCGGTATCTGCCAGCTGGTCAAGCACGACGCGCTCGACGCGGCGACGCAGGGCTTCAAGGACGCTCTGATCGCCAAACTCGGCGAGGACAAGGTCGTCTTCGATTATCAGGATGCCGCGAATGACATCAATACCTGCGCTTCCATCATGAACAGCTTCGTCAGCAAAAAGGTCGATCTGATCATGGCGAACGCGACCCCCGCCCTGCAGGCGGCGTATAACTCCACGCAGTCGATCCCGATCCTCGGCACCTCCGTCACCGAGTACGGCGTTGCCCTCGGCATTTCCAATTTCAGCGGTGTCGTCGGCGGCAACGTTTCCGGCACCTCCGACCTCGCGCCGCTGGATCAGCAGGCTGCCCTGATCAGGGAGCTGTTCCCGGACGCGAAGACGGTCGGCATGATCTACTGCTCCGCCGAGCCGAACTCCAAGTACCAGATCGAAGTGATCGAAAAGGAGCTGCAGAAGATGGGCATCACCGCGACCCGCTTCTCCTTCTCCGACTCCAACGATATCGCCTCCGTGACGAACGCGGCGTGCGCTGCCAGCGACGTCATCTATATCCCGACCGATAACACGGCGGCGACCTGCAAGGAGACCATCGGCAACATCGTCCGCACGGCGAAGAAGCCCGTCATTTCCGGTGAGCAGGGCATCTGCACCGGCTGCGGCGTCGCGACCCTCTCGATCGACTACTACGACCTCGGCTACAAGACCGGTGAAATGGCAGCCGAGATCCTGAACGGCGCGGATATCTCCACGATGGCGATCTGCTACGCGCCCGCGCAGAAGATGTACAACAAGGCGATCGCGGAAGAACTCGGCGTCACGATCCCCGAGGGCTTTACCGAGATCCAATAATCTCCCCCGGAGGAACGTTCAATGATCGAATATCTGGGCTCGCTTCCCGGAGCCGTCGCGCAGGGTCTCATCTGGGGACTCATGGCGATCGGTGTATATATCACTTTCAAGATCCTGGATATCGCCGACCTGACGGTCGACGGATCCTTCTGCACCGGAGGCGCGGTCACCGCGGTCCTCGTGACGAACGGCGTCAGCGTGTGGATCGCGATCCTCTGCGGCTTTCTCGCGGGAGCCGCCGCGGGCTTCCTGACCGGCGTCTTTCATACCGCGGTCGGCATCCCGCCGATCCTCGCCGGGATTCTGACACAGCAGATCCTCTGGTCCGTCAACCTCAAGATCATGGGGAAGGCGAATATCACCGTCTCCTCCCGCACCTTCAGGGTCATCCTCGCACAGATGGATATCCCGCGGGCGATCGTCGTCCTGCTCGGCTTCTCCGCCGTGACCGTCGCGTTGCTCTACTGGTTCTTCGGCACGGAACTCGGCTGCTCCATCCGGTCGACCGGATGCAACGAGCAGATGAGCCGCGCGCAGGGGATCAACACCGGGTTCAATAAGGTCCTCGGCCTTGCCATCTCCAACGGCTTCGTCGCGCTGGCGGGCGCGCTGCTGACCCAGTATCAGGGCTTTGCGGACCTGAACATGGGCAAGGGCGCGATCGTCATCGGTCTTGCCGCCATCGTCATCGGGGAGGCGGTCATGTCGCACTTTGCGGTCGGCATGATCCCGCGCCTGATCGGCGTGCTCTGCGGCGGGATCCTCTACTTCCTGATCTACCAGACGGTCATCTTCATCGGTCTCGACGCGGATCTGCTCAAGATGCTCTCCGCGCTGATCGTCGCCGCGATGCTCGGTGTCCCGTATATCCGCAAGACCTATTTCGGCAGAACGGGGACCGACGCGAAGGAAGCGAAAAAGGGAGGGAAAGCCGATGCTTGAGATCCGTAACGTGCGCAAGACCTTCAATCCCGGCACGATCAACGAAAAGACCGCGCTGGACGGGCTCTCCCTGACGCTGAAGGACGGCGATTTCGTTACCGTCATCGGCGGAAACGGCGCGGGCAAGTCCACGCTCCTCAACGCCATCTGCGGCGTGTGGAAGCCGGACAGCGGTTCGATCGTCATCGACGGGACCGATATTACGAATCTGCCCGATTACAAGCGGGCGAAATACTTCGGCAGAGTGTTCCAGGACCCGATGATGGGGACCGCCGCGGACATGGAGATCGAGGAAAACCTCGCGCTTGCTCTCCGCCGCGGAAAGAAACGCGGGCTCCGCTGGGGCATCACGAAAAAGGAGATCGCCGGATACGCGGAGTTGCTGGCGCCGCTCGATCTCGGACTTGAGACCCGTCTGACCGCCAAGGTCGGCCTTCTTTCCGGCGGACAGCGGCAGGCGATCACGCTGCTCATGGCGTCGATGAACGACCCGAAGGTCCTTCTGCTCGACGAGCATACCGCGGCGCTCGACCCCAAGACCGCGGCGAAGGTCCTTGCCCTGACCGAAAAGGTGGTCACCGAAAAGCACCTGACCACGCTGATGATCACCCACAACATGAAGGACGCGATCGCCTACGGCAACCGTCTGATCATGCTGCATGAAGGGAAGATCATTCTCGACATCGGAGGGGAAGAAAAGAAAAAGCTCACGGTGGAAAACCTGTTGGAGGCGTTCAACCGGGTGAGCGGCAGTGAATTCTCGAGTGACCGGGCACTGCTGAACTGAATCGTAACTACAAATACGGCTCGTCGGCTGAACGCCGCCGTTTTGGCATATCAGTAACCCGAAAACAGCGTTTTTCGAGCCAAAACCGCCGTATATTGCGCAAAACAGCGGGATCCTGACCGCTGTTTTGCGGGGGCTGTTTATCGCTTCCGCTTTGCGGAAGCAGATGCAACAGCCCCGTTCTGTTCTTTCAAGAGAGGAAAACGGGATGGAATTACCGATCGGATTTACGGAACGGATGCGGGCGCTGCTCGGCGCGGAGGCGGACGCCTTTTTTGCCTCGTTTGAGGAGGAGCCCGTGCGCGCGCTGCGCTGGAACACGCTGAAGGGGGAGGACCGGCTGACGGAGTACGCCGATTTCCCGGTCTCGCGCCTGCCCTTCCACCCGCACGGCTACGCGTTTGAGAACGACCGCATCGGCTCCACGTGGCTGCACCGCGCGGGTGCGATCTACGTGCAGGAGCCCGCGGCGATGACGCCGGTCTCCTGCGTCAGAGTCGGGCAGGGCTCCCGCGTGCTCGATCTCTGCGCTTCGCCGGGCGGCAAGAGCACGCAGCTCGCCGCGATGCTCGGCGGGACGGGCGTGCTCGTCTCCAACGAATACGTCTCCTCCCGGTGCGCGGTGCTCGCGCAGAATCTGGAGCGCCTCGGCGTCAGACGCGCGGTGGTGACGAACCTCGACGCGCACGCGCTTGCCGCGGCGTATCCCGGCTTCTTCGACCTGACCGTCGTGGACGCGCCCTGCTCCGGAGAGGGCATGATGCGGAAGAACCCGCTTGCCGTCTCCGAGTGGAGCCCCGAAAACGTGCGGATGTGCGCCGAACGGCAGCGGGACATTCTGACCGAAGCCGTGAAGACGGTGCGTCCGGGCGGCAGGCTGCTCTATTCCACCTGCACGTTTTCCCCCGAGGAGAACGAGGAGAACGTCGCGTTCCTGCTCGAACGGTTCCCTGAGCTGAAGCTGATCCCGGTGGAATCCGCGGTGGAGGCGGTCACCTCTCCGGGGATCGGCGCCTTTTCCCCCTTTTGCCGCCGCTGCTATCCGCATAAGATGGCGGGCGAGGGGCAGTTCATGGCGCTCTTCCGGAAGCAGGGCGGGGAAGAAGAGGAGGGGACCCCGGCGGGCGGAAGAGGCAGAAAGGAAAAGAAGACGAAGCCCGATCCCGAGGAGCCCGTGATCCGCGCGTTCCTCGAGGAAACGCTGACCCGCGTGCCCGACGGCGTCCCCGTTCACGTCGGGGAAAACTGGTATCTCTCCCCGGGGATCCCGGTCCCGTCCTCCGGCACGTTTGAGAACGGCGTCCGGATCGGCTCGGTGCAGAAGGGACGCGTCGTCCCGCACCAGTGGTTCTTCTCGGCGTACGGGACCGATTTCCGCCGCCGCCTCGACCTCGACCCGTCCGATCCGCGCCTCGCCGCGTATTTCCATGGGGAGGAGATCGCCGCGCCGGACCTCCCCGACGGGGAAGCCGTCCGGGACGGCATTGCCGTTCTGACCGTCCGCGGGATCCCCGTCGGCGGCGTGCGTCTGACCGCAGGCCGCGCAAAGAACCTCTATCCCAAAGGTCTCCGCACCTGAAGGACCGGAAAACGGGACCGCCGCGCGGAGGAAAAAAACCATAATAAAAAGGGGCTGTTGCACGTTAGTGCTGCTGCCCCTTTTTCCCGCCCCGGATCAGAGGATTCCCGGTCCGGGGCAGGGAAGACGCGGATCAATATACCTCGAGCTTGCAGGAGAAAGCGCTCCCGGTCACGGCGAACGACGCGGTAACGTAGATGACCTTATTGTTCGTCCGGTAAATGAACTGTACGACATTCATCAGCGCGCCCGGATCAAGGGAGAAGGACGTGACCTCCTCCTCGCTCAATTCGCTCTCGTAAAGCTTGCCGTCCTTGGCTGCTTTTCTGCAGTTGCCGGCAAGTGCGTTGACCCAGCTTTCAAAGGAGGCGAACGTGAATTCCGCGGGGACCATGGCACCTACAAACGCGCTCTCCGTTTCCATGGAGTTCTCCCCGAGCGCGGTCGCGCCCGCCTCGATGTCCGCGACGGTCAGACCGCAGAGCTTCAGCACGGGATGGTCCGCCGGGGCGGCAGTTTCATTTGCGGCGGGCTCCGTCTGCCCGTTTCCGGCACTCGTCTGCTCACCCACATTGCTTTCGCTGTCCGTGGGCTCCTCCGTGTTGCCGCTGTTGCTTCCGCAGGCGGCAAGAGCCAGTACCGCAAGAAGCGCAAGTGCGATCGCAAGAATCTTTTTCATGTTTTCCGTCTCCTTGTTAATATAATGTGACAGGCTTATCTGGCATATTTGCTTTCAAGTCCGGGGCACCGGACGTTTGAAAAGTCCATCTCCCAATCGGTAGGGCTCTTCTTCTCGACAGTGAACTGGATCTCAACGTTTCCGCCCATCTTCGCCAGCACCATCGTGTATTTGCCGGGTTCAAGTCCGTACTGTTCAAGCGAGAAACGGTAAGGGCACTTCGCTGGATTACCGCCGATACCGCAATATGTTAAATCGACGGCGTCCGCGTCAGCGTACGTCGTATAGTCACCCTCCGGGCAAACCTTCAGATAATATTTGTCATATCCCTGAGGATCGGTCTCTTCCAGATAATATCCGTCGAAATTGAACGTTGCCCATTCGTCGTAGCTTTCATCGACCTTGAACGTGAACCAGGATTCAACTTCCTTTTCAAGGCTGTCAAATTCTTCGGTCTTTCTGTCTTCGCCGGCACCGCGGAGCCAGGAATCCTTGAATTCAAAGTGATACTTTCCGCCGCCCTCGAGAACGATGAACCACTGACCGATCACAATACCGCTCTCGCCTTCATACAGCATCATCGTCCACATTCCGGGCGCCCAATCCGATTCATCCGAGGCAAGACCGGTGATCACGTTGTTATCCAACTTGAATACGTAGACCCCATCGAACCATTCCTTATCAAACTCCTCATCAAAAGGACGAGTACCGTCAAAGATGCTCTGCGTGATGAACTGCGAATCTCTTGTCAGATAAAAACCGGGATTTACAATGTCGATATTCGCCTGATGGGCGTCAAATTCGTAAGAGGTCTTGACCTTGAGATACAGATCCTCTCCGTCCGCGGAGTAGGTGATGGACTCGCCGAGCCTGGTTTCGTCGATCACGGCGCCTTCGGGCGCGTCATGATTCAAGCCCGTTTCACCGGGACCGTTGCTTCCTTCATCGGACCGGCTCTGCGACGGATCTCCGGTATCTTTCCCGTCTGCGGAAGGGTCTTTCCCGCATCCCTTGAACAGAAGAAGCAGAAGGATCACGAGGATGACGAGCAGTACGGCAGCGATCAGGATCGCCGTCGTTTTCCCGGACTTTTTTTCTTTTTTCTCGCTCATTTTTCATATTCTCCTTGTAAATTTAGTTCCGTGTGTCCCGACTTGCGCTGCGTCGGGTGCCTACGCACCGTTCTTTTCCCGTTCCGAACTGAAATCGACCTGTACGGCTTCGTCGTTATCGTTCCAGATGATCCCTTTGTAGTGACGGTCCTTTGCACACCTGACGCATACGGTCTTCCCGTCGACTTCATTGCATTCCACCGTACAGTCGCCGCAGATCGCCGCGCTGCAGATCACGCATCGGTTCAGCTTCTTCAGCGCTTCGACGTTCGCCCGTTCATAGGCGGAATCGTGATCCCGCTGCCAGACGAGCTCCCGCGCTCTTTGCTCCGACCGTGACAGAAACAGCTTCTTTTCGAATCCGGGCCGAAACGCGAGCTTCGTTGCGCTGACGGCCCTGCCGCAGCAGTCACAGAAAAAAGAGAAGCTGTACTGTTCCTCCGTGGAGGCATCGACGTACTTCTTCGTTACAGCATCCAGCACTTCCGTTCCTCCTTTCCGAACGCACGGTTCCCCGGTGCTTACAGGATATATTATACGTTTTTTTCCGGAGTACGGTAGTGGAAAAAGGTCTACCTTTTGAAATAACGGGTCTACTTTTCTCCGAAAACGCGAAAAAACGGCGCTTTCCGAGCCGAAAGCGCCGTATATTGCGTTATTTCTCTTACTGCTTCGTCAGCTTGTAGACCAGTTCCGTTCTGTTGTGAACGCCCAGCTTGGAATAAATGCTCGTGGAATGCTTCCGGATCGTTGCCTCCGTGACGAACAGCTCGTCCGCGATCTGCTTCCTGCTTTTGCCCTCCAGCAGTTTTTTCAGGACCTCCGCCTCGCGTCTGGAGAGCAGACCGGCGATCTCCGGCCTTTCGCACACCCGGTCGATCCAGCCGTCCGGCAGCGTCACGGCTTCTTCCGGCGCGCTTTCCGCCGCGGGGACGGCGACGGCAGCCGCTTTCTTTTTTCTCTTCCCGAAGGCGAAAACGGCAACCCCGACGGCGGCGATCACAAGGACCGGCACCCATATCACGTAAAGGTTTTCCGAGAGAACGAAGTGCCATCTGGCGGTGATCCTCGCCTCGGGCAGCCTGCCGCCGATGAACGTTTTCCCGCTTTCAAAAGGCGTTCCTTTGGGGTATTCCCACCCCTCGAAGGAATAGCCTTTCCGCTCCGGCTGTTCCGGCGTTATCCGGTCCCCGTACGCGACGGTCACGGTCACCGTGTGTCCCGGAAGGGGTTCGATCTCTACGGCGGCTTCCTTTTCGTAATTGTCACCGACCCGCAGTCTTCCCGGACTGTCCGCGAATTTCCCGCCGGCAAGAGCGTCGGTCACCTCTTCCGGGACCGGGTACTCGTCCTTCGGGAGGGATACGTGCCCCGCCGTTTCGGGGATGAGCCCTTTTGCCCGCGCGCTTTCCGGCGTCAGCCGCAGACAGAAGCCGTTTTCCTCCCCCGGCTCCCGTTCCGGCTGATCCCCGTCAACGAGCAGACAGCCGGTCAGGTCCGCATAGCCGGAAAGATCCTGTTTCCCGAAGAGGGAAGAAAAACAGATATGCGCCGTGGCTGCCGTATCAAAATCCGTTTTCGCGCCTACGACCGAGATCCCTTCATCCGCCGGGGAAGTATTCCCGATGACCGTACAGTTTTCCATCAGCAGCGTCTTGAAGGGCGTGATCGCGCAGCGGATCCCGGCTCCGGTGCCGCCGGAGAAGTTGTCCGCGATCAGACAGCCGTCAAGCTCCGCACCGCAGTTATAGAACGACAGGGCGCCGCCGTCCGGCAGGACCCCTTCGGCTTCCAGATATCCGTTCCCGGTCAGAGTGCAGTCAAGCAGATGGATATTGGATTCCCGTGCCCAGACCGCTCCGCCGCACGCGGCGGCATTCTCTTCAAATACGCAGCGGCGGGCTTTCAGACTGACGTTGTGGTTGTAACCGGATATGTAGACGCAGCCCCCGAATTTTGAGGCGTTATGGCGGAAAACGCAATCGGTCAGGGTCAGATCCAGCGCGCTGCGGTTGTCTTCGGCGGAATAAATGGCGTTGAAAACACCGCCGTAGCCGTAATGATACCCCTCAAATGAGCAGCCGATATACGCGGCGCTGACGTTCATTTTGAAGATCGCCGCACACATCGTTTTCATGATGCCGGGCAGATCCGTACTGACCGGCGGAGGGCTGTTCGGGTCGATCGGCGTTCCGTACCGGTCTCCGCGGAAATCAATGTTTTCAAACGTGACCGTCAGAGGAGCGGAATCGGTCGTCGTGCCGTTCATCGCGAACGTGGCGCCCGTAAAAACAGCGTTCACGTCCTTTCCGCTTTTGATCGTCACGTTTTGCGGAACGATGATCATGCCCATCGGCATCGGCTGAAACGTGATATCGCCGACCAGGATCGTATCGCCCGGCTTTGCGCAGGTGAGCGCGCTCGTCAGTTCGTCCACGGACGTGATCAGCGGAGCCTCCGCCGCCGGGACCGTCGGCACCGTGACCGACAGGATGCAGGCGAGCAGGAACAGGATCCCCGCTTTTCTGATGGACCGGGATAAATGAAGTTTCATGGTTCCTCCGCAAGTTCTGTCATACTCTGTAACGTTCTTTTCCCTATTATACCACATCCTCCGCGTTTTGCAAGAGGTGCCGGGATTCATCCCGGGAAGAATACGGAAAAAATCACCGTACCGCAAACGCCCGCTTCGTAAGACGGGGCAGGCTTCTCCCCGCGCCCTCCCTCTTTGAGCATGGGGCAGGAAACGTGCCGTCCCGTTTTTCCCGCCTCTCCGTTCTTTCCCCCTTCTCCCGCGCATACAATACCGAAAAAGCGGAAAGGGTGAACGGCAGAATGGAGTTTTACACGGTGCGTCCGGGCGACACGCTGTACGGGATCGCGGCGAGATACGGAGAGACGGCGGAGCTGCTCGCGCGGAACAACGGGATCGGAGACCCGGACCGGCTCGCGGTGGGGCAGACGCTGGTGATCACGCCGCCGACGGCGGCGACGGTGATCCGGACGGGGCAGACGCGGGAGGAGATCGCGGCGGAGAACGGGCTCTCCGTCAGGGAACTGAAGCGCCATAATCCGGGTGCGGACTGGGAAGCGGGGGAGACGGTCGTCCTTTCCTACGGGCCCGCCCCGGAAAGGAAGATCGTGACGAACGGCTACGCGTATCCGTTCATCGACCGGGACGTCCTGTCACGGACGCTGCCGTACCTCGACGAGCTGACCGTTTTCGCGTACGGCTTCACGCCGGAGGGGACGCTCGTCATCCCGGATGACGGAGAGACCGTCCGCATGGCGGCGGAGGAGGGAACGAAGCCGATCCTTCTGTTTTCCACGCTGAGCGAGGCGGGCACGTTTTCAAACGAGCTCGCGCACCTCCTGCTCGGCTCGGAGGAGCTGCGGGAGCGGCTTTTGAACGAATTGATCGGCATCATGCGCGAAAAGGGCTATCGCGGCATCGACGTGGATTTTGAATACGTCCTGCCCGAGGACCGGGAGCGCTACGCCGCTTTTCTGCGCCGCGTCGCCGGGGTCATGGGGGAGAACGGCTTCACGACCGCGGTCTCCCTCGCGCCGAAGACCTACGCGGGCCAGCCGGGACTGCTCTACGAGGCGCACGATTATCCGCTGCTCGGCGCCGCGGCGGACACCGCGCTCGTCATGACCTACGAGTGGGGCTATACGTACGGCCCGCCGGAGGCGGTCTCCCCGCTGAACAAGGTCCGCGCGGTCATGGAATACGCGGTGAGCGAGATCGCACCGGAGAAGCTGACGGTCGGCGTCCCGAACTACGGTTACGACTGGCGTCTGCCGTACGTGCGCGGCGAGAGCAAGGCGGAATCGCTCGGGAACCTCGCGGCGATCGCACGCGCGGTCGAACGGAACGCGGAGATCCGCTTCGACGGGACCGCAGCGGCGCCGTGGTACCGCTATTTTGCGTCCGACGGGGAGCACGAGGTCTGGTTCAATGACCCGCGCAGCGCCGCCGGGATCGCCTCCCTCGTCCCAGCGCTCGGTCTGCGCGGCGTCTCGGTCTGGAACGTCATGCGCTTTGATCCGCCGCTCTGGCTGACCCTTGCGGGGCTGTACCGGATCGGTTAAGGCGCGCCCCGGTATTTCCCGGGAATTTCCCGGGAAATTCCCGGAATACCGGAGGAAAAATGATCCCGTCCGCTTGACATCGTCCTTCCGCCGCGCTATAATAGCAGGCGATCACCGCGCCGGACCGCGCGGCGAACCCCGGAAAGGACACTACGACGATGGAAAACGATAAGATCATGAAGCGCGGCAGGACGATGTATATCATCGAGGCGGGACTGGAGTATCTGGTCTCCCTGCTCGTGACCGGGACCTTCTTTGCCGAGCTGACCAAAGCGCTCGGCTTCAGCGACAGCCTGACCGGGATCCTCAGCTCCGTGATCTCCCTCGGCTGCCTCTTCCAGATGCTTTCGGTCTTTTACAGAAAGCGCTCTGTCAAGACCTTCGTGATCCTGCTCAGCATCACGAATCAGCTTCTGTTCCTTCTTCTGTACGTGACGCCGCTCTGCGATTTTCTGCCCGCGGGCGCGAAGACGGCGGCGTTCGTCCTCCTGATCCTCAGCGCGTATCTGTTCTATTATATCGCCCATCCCAAGAAGATCAGCTGGCTGATGTCGCTGGTCGATCCCGCGCAGCGCGGCACCTTTACCGCGAACAAGGAGATCATCTCCCTCGCGATGGGCATCACCTTCACCTTCATCATGGGCAGGGTCGTGGATGTGTTCAAGGCGCGCGGCGAGCTGCGTACCGCTTTTGCGATCTGCGCCGGGGTGATCTTCCTCCTGACCGTCGGGCATACGCTCACGCTGCTGTTCTCCGCCGAGCCGCAGAGCGAACGGTCCCTGATCGGGTCAGGGACCGGGACGGAAACGAAGACGGGCTGCTTCCGGAACCTGCTGAAGGACCGCACGGTGTGGAAGCTCGCGATCCTGTTTTCCGGCTGGTACCTCGCCTCGTATCTTTCCACACCCTTTTACGGCGCGTATCAGATCGGCGCGCTCGGATTCACCCAGACGGACGCCGTGATCCTGACCTCGATCGGCTCGGTGATCCGGATGTTCGTGGAGCGCCCGTGGGGCAGATACGCCGACCGGCATTCCTTCGCCGCGATGCTCCGCCTCTGCCTGATCGTCGCGTTCCTGTCCTTCGCGGCTGCCGCGTTCGCAAGGCCGGAGAACGGGATCGTCTGCTTTGCCCTCTACTATATTTTCCGGGATATCGCGTACGGCGGCATCAGCAGCGCGCTGATCAACGTGGTGTTCGAGTCGGTCCCGGAGGAAAAGCGCGCGGACTCGTTCGCGTTCACGCAGGCGCTTGCGGGGACGGTCGGCTTCTTCGCCACGCTCCTGATCTCGCCCGCCGTCGACGCGATCGAGCGGAACGGCAACCGCGTCTTCGGCATTTCGCTCTATCCCCAGCAGTTCACCTCGATCCTTTCGGCGCTCGTCATCGCCGCGACGGTCCTCTATCTCTCCCGCGTCGTTATGAAGATCAAAAAGCCGGAAGCAAAGCACTGAAACCGCACGGCGGACTCCCTCCGCTTCCGTTCCCGTTCCGATCAGCAGGCGCGAGCCGCGTATTCCACCCGAAGGGCGGGGGCTCCTGCCGCATCTCTTTCTCGTCCCGAACGGTAAGGCGGAGCCGCGGATTCCCCCGCTCTACGGGTTGGATTCCGCGCCGCTGCGCTCCTTTGCGAGTCGGACACGCGCGGGGGATCACGGTGCGCCCGGTTCAACATTACATAAAAACAGAGACGGTCGCCTTTCCGGCTTCCGTCTCTGTTTTATGCTGTTTTTGGTCTGCTTTTTTCTTCCCGATCCGTCTCAGAGATCCAGCCTGCACAGATCCTCCCACGTCTCGCGGCGCACGACGAGGCGGTCGCTGCCGTCCCGCAGGAAGACGATCGGGGGACGGGCGACGCGGTTGTAGTTGGACGCCATCGCGTAGTGATACGCGCCGGTGACGAGGACGGCGAGCAGATCACCGGGGACCGGACGCGCGAGGCGCAGTCCTTCGCCGATCAGGTCGCCGCTTTCGCAGAGCCTGCCCGCGACCGTCGCGGTCAGGTCGGGCGCGCGGTCCGCGTGGGAGGCGTCCACCACGGTATATTCCGCGCCGTAGAGCGTATAGCGCGGGTTGTCGCTCATGCCGCCGTCTACCGAGACGTAGGTGCGGAAGCCCGGGATCTCCTTGACGCTGCCGACGGTATAGAGCGTGATCCCCGCGTCTGCGACGATGCTGCGTCCGGGCTCGGTCAGGATCTTCGGCAGAGTCAGCCCGAGCGAGGAAGCACACGCGTGCAGCTCATCCGAGAGCAGGGTCAGATTCTTCGTGTAGTCGATCTGCGGGTCCTTCTCCGTGTACCGGACGCCGAAGCCGCCGCCCAGATTCAGGTATTCCGCCGTGAAGCCGAGCTTGTCCTTCATCTCCGCGAGGAAGCGGAGCATGATCCGCGCCGCGTCTGCAAAGGGCGTGAACTCAAAGATCTGCGAGCCGACGTGGCAGTGGACGCCGCGCACGTCGACGTGCGGGCAGGCGAGCGCCGCGCGGAGCAGCTCCTCCGCCTGACCGGTCTCGATTGCCGCGCCGAACTTGGAGTCGACCTTTCCGGTCGAGATCTTGGCGTGGGTGTGCGGGTCGATGCCGGGCGTCAGACGGAGCAGCAGCTTCTGCGTGATGCCGCGCGCCGCCGCCTGCTTTTCGATCTCGTTCAGTTCGGTCAGGTTGTCGGTCACGAAGGTGCCGAGCCCCGCGTCCATCGCGAGGGCGATATCCGCCGGAGTCTTGTTGTTGCCGTGAAAATACGCTCTGTCCATCGGGAATCCGGCGGTTTGCGCGGTATAGAGCTCCCCGGGGGAGACGAGGTCGGTCCCGATCCCCTCCGCGGCGGCGATGCGGTAGATCTCCCGGCAGCAGAACGCCTTGCTTGCGAGCAGGGGCATGGAGCCCTCCCCGAAGAGGGAGGAGAGCGCGTCACGGTAGGTGCGCATCCGCGTGCGGATCAGTTCCTCGTCGTATAGCATGAGCGGCGTGCCGTATTTCGCGGCGAGAAGGACGGTGTCCTGCCCGCAGAAGGTGAGATGTCCGTCCCCGTTGACGGAAAGACGTTCGGTCAGCATAAGCGTGATCCTTTCGTGTTTCGACATTTTTCAACAGTATACCATGCCGGAGAGGGATTGTCAAGCCGGGCGGAGAAGGAAGGGCGGAAGGGAATGAAAAGAAAAGGAAAATTTTTCCCCTTTCGTTTCCGTCTTGATTTTTTTCCGGCGCTATGGTACAATAAAGACGCAGAACGGTCGAAAAAAGACCGGAAAAGAGGAGCATTCTATGAAAAAACAGTATGACGTGATCATCATCGGTGCCGGACCGGGCGGCATTTTTACCGCGTACGAGCTGGTGGAGCTGCGGCAGGATCTGAAGATCGCCGTTTTTGAGGCAGGGAACCCGCTCGAAAAGAGAAAATGCCCGATCGACGGCGAAAAAGTCCGCTCCTGCGTCCATTGTCCGACCTGCGCGATCATGAACGGCTTCGGCGGCGCGGGCGCGTTTTCGGACGGGAAGTACAATATTACCAATCAGTTCGGCGGAACGCTGCACGAGTACATCGGAAAGAAAAAGGCGATCGAACTGATGGAATACGTGGACCGCATCAATATGGAGAACGGCG
>JAZLIW010000018.1:0-13798 GCA_045617585.1 Eubacteriales bacterium | reverse complement strand
CACCCAAAAACGACCGGAGCATCGCTCCGGCCGTGTTCATTTCTCATATCCTCTTATTTGGGCTGTACGAAGCCGACCTTGCGGTAGACCTTGGAGAGGGTCTTTCTCGCACGGTAGGAAGCGCGGTCCGCGCCGTCCTTCATGACCTCTTCGAGATACGCCTTGTCGCGCATCAGCGCCTCGAACTTTTCTCTCGCGGGCGCGAGCGCGTCGGCGACCGTCTCACCGACGGCAAGCTTGAAGTCGCCGTAGCCCTTTCCCTCGAATTCCGCCGCGATCGCGTCCATATCCTTCCCGGTAAAGGAGGAATAGATCGCCATCAGGTTGTTGACGCCGTCCTTCCCTTCTCCGTACCGCACCTCGGAGCCGGAATCGGTGACCGCGCGCTTGAACTTGCGGATAATATCGTCCCGGCTGTCCATGACGGCGACCGTCGCGTTCGCGTTCTCGTCCGATTTGGACATCTTCTTGGTCGGCTCGGCAAGGGACATGATCTTGGCGCCTACCTTCGGCATATAAGGCTCCGGGATACGGAAGGTATCGCCGTAAATCTGATTGAAGCGGTTGGCGATATCGCGCGCCAGCCCGACGTGCTGCTTCTGATCGATGCCGACCGGAACGAGGTCCGCCTGATAGAGGAGGATACCCGCCGCCATCAGTGCCGGATAGGTAAAGAGGCCCGCGTTGATATTCTGCTCGTATTTCTTACTCTTGTCCTTGAACTGCGTCATGCGCGACAGCTCACCGAACATCGTATAGCAGTCGAGCACCCAACCGAGCTGCGCGTGTGCGGGGACCATGCTCTGCACGAACAGGACGTTTTTCTGCGGATCGAGCCCGCACGCCATATAGATTGCCAGCGTCTCGTAGATCCGGCGGCGCAGCGTCGCGGGGTCCTGACGTACCGTAATGGAATGAAGGTCCGCCACGCAGTAAACGCAGTCATAGGTCTCCTGCATCGCCGCCCAGTTTTTCACGGCACCGATATAATTGCCGATGGTGATGATGCCGCTCGGCTGAATGCCGGAGAGAATTATTTTTTTCGGCTCCTGTGCGGGGAGCGCGTTTTCGGTTTCTGCCATTTTCTGTCGTCCTTTCGGGTCTGGTTTCTTTGATTCCTTATTTTAACACAGAACCCGGTGTAATTTCAAGAGTTTTTCATGAATTTCTCTTGAAAGAGCCGATAGAATATGCTATAATGATACGACTCCGAAAGAAACCGCGAAAGGAGACCCCCGATGGACGAAGAAGAATACCGGGAACTGTTCCCGAAAAGCAAAGCGCGCGTCGTATTTGAGACGGTCTGCAAGGTACTGCTCTGGGTGATCATTTTTCTGATCCTCGGGCTGTTCGCCCTCCGTATGTGGGCGATGAAGGGGACCTCCATGACGAAGGATTACCTCTGGACGGACGCCGTGCTGAACGCCGGAGACACAACGATCTGGTCTGTCCCGGAGCACACCTCCACGAACACGAAAAGTCTTTTCGTTCCGTCGGATATCTGGCTCACGGGCGACTGTATGCAGCTGCAGTTCACGCTGCGCTACAACCGCAGCCTCCTTTCCTCCCTCGCGGAGGAAAAAGGATTGGACGCCGTCCCGGAGGACTGCGTCGATCTCTTCCTGTTCGAGCTGGAGGACGACCTCGGCAACCGGTATCTGCCAAAGTATTACGCGGTCGATTCCCGGTACGTCAGCCGCTTCGTCAAGCTGGTCTACGAGGACCTCGATCCCGAGGCTTCCGTCTTCCGTCTGGCAGCGTATTACGTCGGTCCGGACGGCATCCGCGAGGAAAAAGCCTCCGACTCCATGAATATCTACGCCTATAACTACTACAAAACCGAATCGAAAGCCGAAAAAAAGCCGGACCGCGCC
Source organism: Eubacteriales bacterium (assembly GCA_045617585.1). Taxonomy (GTDB): domain Bacteria; phylum Bacillota; class Clostridia; order Oscillospirales; family CAG-272; genus CAKRZE01. Next base: position 11,924 of record JAZLIW010000018.1, on the reverse strand, counting down.
GACGAGCGCCTGCTTCCCTGCGGCTGAAGAACGTCCGTCCGCGCCGGAGCGGCTGAAGCTGCCGGGGCGATAAGAAAGGAGGATCCTCCGTGATTCTGAATTCCAGAGACACCACCGTTGCCTACCGCTGCCCCGCCTGCGGCAAGCACATCCTCGGCATGGTCGGCATTTTCACCCTGTCCGGGGACCTGATCAAGCTGAAATGCGACTGCGGCGGTTCCGAAATGATCATTGCAAAAACGGCGGACCAGAAGATCCGCCTTTCGGTCCCCTGTGTCATCTGCCCCGATCCCCATCTGTTCACCGTGTCGGGGACCGCGTTTTTCGACCGGGACCTGATCTCCCTCTCCTGCCCCTATTCCGATCTCGCGATTTGCTGGATCGGCACGAAAAAGAACGTCGGAAAAGCGCTTGAGGCGTCCGACCGCGAGTTCCTCGAGCTGCTGAAGGAATCCGGCATCGAGGATTTCGACGCTTTCACCGCCGGGCGGAACACGGTCCAGCCGCGCCGCGGCAGTGAGGAGACGGAGGACGACGAGGAAGAACCCCAGTTCGACGATATCACGCTTGAGGACACCGTCAACCTCGTCCTTGCCGAGCTGGAAGCGGACGGAGAGCTCCGCTGCGCCTGCGACGGATGCGGGGAGTATACCTATTCCCTCGAGCGCGGAAAGCTGACGGTCCGCTGCGACGTCTGCGGTGCGGAAGCGACCGTTTCCCTCCGGACGAGAGCCGAGGTGGAGTCCTTTATCCGTCTCGACCGCCTGACCCTGACCGACCCCGACGGCGACGCCGTCTATATCGACGAGGATCTTCTTCCCACGCTGGAAGAACACGTTGAGCTGAACGATCCCGACGACTGACCGTTTTACAGCCCGCGTGCGGAGCGCCGTCTCCGCACGCGGGCTGTTGTGTTTTTTTCTCTTTTTCTTTTCTCGTGAATCATTCCAAAATTTGACCCCTGAGGAAACATTTCTTTATCACATTCCGACACGCCATTGTCTTGACAAGCATGACAAAATCGTTTATAATATATATTGGAATGATTTGTACCTTTCCTTTAAAATGCAAGTTATTTCACGCAAAAATTCACATTTCCACACGGTCAGTTTGAACAGAAACGGTAAATATCTCACTTTTTTCCCGGCTTGTCCCGGGATTATTCCGGGTTTCCGGGCGGGATCCGGGCAAAATCCGGGAAAACGGATGTGAAATGATCGGAATTCACATTTCCGGGGCATTTTCTTCCGCGTCACACAGAAAAAAATAATTCGGAAATAAAAGAAGGGAACGCAGCCATGAACAAAATCACCATCATCGGAACCGGAAGCGTCGGCTCTACCATAGCCTACACGCTCACCTACGCCGGGATCGCCTCCGAGATCGTCATGATCGATATCAACGAGGCAAGAGCACTGGGAGAAGCGCTGGACATCCGTCAGGGTACGCCCTATACGCCTCCCTGCTACGTCCACGCCGGCACTTACGCGGATGCGGCCGACTCCAACATCGTCATCATCACATCCGGCGTCGCGAGAAAGCCCGGTCAGTCCCGTCTCGACCTCGCGCAGATCAACGTCAACATTCTGAAGAGCATCGCGCCGCAGATCGTGAAATACGCGCCCAACGCGACCTACATCATCGTCAGCAATCCCGTCGATATCCTGACCTACGTTTTCTGCAAGGTCTCCGGCATCCCGGAGGACCGCGTCATCGGCTCCGGCACGCTGCTTGACACCGCGCGTCTCCGCAGCCGCCTTTCCGAATACTATCACATCAACCAGCAGAACGTCCACGCGTTCGTCCTCGGCGAGCACGGCGACTCTTCTCTGATCCCCTGGTCCCTCGTCAATATCTCGAACGTACCGATCTTCGACTATCCGAAGACCATCCTCGGCAGCGACCGCACCTACGATATACTGAACGTTCCCGAGATCGAGGACTACGTCCGTAAGTCCGGCGCCCGCATCATCGCCGGCAAGGGCGCGACCTTCTACGCCGTGTCCATTTCCGTCTGCCACATCTGCAAGTGCCTGATGAGCGACGTCGATACCGCGCTGACCCTCTCCACCATGATGAACGGGGAATACGGCATCAGCGACGTCTGCCTGAGCGTGCTCTGCAACATCGGCAGAGGCAAGATCCAGAACAAGATCCTTCTCCCCCTGACCGAGAAGGAGCAGGAAGCGCTGAACGCCAGCGCCGAGTGCCTGAAATCGATCATCGATCAGACCGAGATCTGATCGCAGAAAGAGGCTGATATATGGAATACCGCATCGAACACGACTCCATGGGGGAAATGAAGGTCCCCGCAGACCGTCTTTGGGCAGCACAGACGCAGAGAAGCCACGAGAACTTTGAGATCGGCGTGGGCATCGAAACGATGCCCCGCGAGATCACGCACGCCTTCGGCATCCTGAAAAAAGCCGCGGCGCTCGCCAACCACGAGCTGAAGCCCGAGAAGATGACCGACGAGAAGCTTGCCGCCATCTGCGCGGCCTGCGACGAGGTCATCGCAGGGGAGCTGAACGATCACTTCCCGCTCGTCGTCTGGCAGACCGGCTCCGGCACGCAGTCCAACATGAACGCGAACGAGGTCATCCGCAACCGTGCGAATCAGATCGCCGGCAAAACGCTGACCCATCCGAACGACGATATCAACATGAGCCAGTCCTCGAACGACACCTTCCCGACCGCGATGCACATCTCCGCGGTCCTTGCCATCGAGGATAAGCTCCTCCCCGCGATCGAACTCCTGATCGCCACCTTCCGCCGTCTGGAAGCGGAAAACGAAGGCATCGTCAAGAGCGGCAGAACGCATCTCCAGGACGCAACGCCCATCAAGTTCAGCCAGGAGATCTCCGGCTGGAGAGCCAGCCTGGAACGCGACGCGGAGCTGCTCCGCCTCGCCGTCAAGCCTCTCTACGAGCTGGCGCTCGGCGGCACCGCCGTCGGCACCGGGCTCAACGCCCCGAAGGGCTTTGACACCCTCGTTGCCGCCAAGGTCGCCGAGCTGACCGGAAAGCCCTTCGTCACCGCGGCGAACAAATTCCACGCCCTCACCTCCAAGGACGAGCTCGTCTTCGCGCACGGCGCGATCAAGGCGACTGCCTGCGATATGCTCAAGATCGCGAACGACGTCCGCTGGCTGGCTTCCGGTCCCCGTGACGGTCTCGGTGAGATCCATATCCCCGAGAACGAGCCCGGCTCCTCCATCATGCCCGGTAAGGTCAATCCCACGCAGTGCGAGGCGGTCACGATGGTCGCCGTGCAGGTCATGGGCAACGACGTCGCGGTCGGCATGGCTGCCTCTCAGGGCAACTTCGAGCTGAACGTGTTCATGCCCGTCGCCGCTTACAACTTCCTCCAGTCCGCCCGTCTGCTTGCCGAAGCGATCGTTTCCTTCAATAATAAGTGCGCGTACGGCATCACCGCGGACCGCGAGAAGATGCACGACAACCTTCATAACTCCCTGATGCTCGTCACCGCGCTGAACCCCTACATCGGATACGAGAACGCGGCAAAGACCGCGAAGAAGGCGTTCAAGGACAATATCTCCCTGAAGGAGGCCTGCGTTGCGCTCGGCTTCCTCACCGCCGAGAGATTCGACGAGGTCTTCCATCCCGAAGAAATGGTCTGATCCGTTTCCACACTCCAACGAAAGGAAGCTGAATATGAAAGTCAGTTACTATCCGGGCTGCACCCTGCGCAACAAGGCAAAGGATCTCGATCTCTATGCCAGAGAATGCGCAAAGGTCCTCGGTTTTGAACTCGAAGAGGTCGAAGACTGGCAGTGCTGCGGCGGTGCCTTCACCTCCGCCTCCGACGAGATCGCGACCAAGCTTTCCTCCGTCCGCGCGCTGAAAGCGGCGAAGGAAGCGGACCGGCCGCTCATCACGGTCTGCTCCGCCTGCCACAACGTCATCAAGCGCACCAACGCCGCCATGAAGGACCCCGCGTTCGCGGCAAAGGTCAACGCCTACATGGCGCAGGACAAGGATTTTTCCGGAGATTATAACGGAGAGACCGAGGTTTACCACTATCTTGAATTCCTCCGCGACAAGGTCGGCTTCGACGAGGTCGCAAAGAAGGTCGTGAACCCGCTGAAGGGCAGAAAGATCGCCGCTTACTACGGCTGCCTGCTGCTCCGTCCCGGCAAGGTCATGGCGATGGACGACCCGGAGAACCCGGTCATCCTGGAGGACTTCCTCCGCGCGCTCGGCGCGGAGCCCGTCGTTTACCCCGCGCGCAACGAATGCTGCGGCGGTTACATGGCGATCGAAAACGCCGGGGCGGCAAAAAAGCGCAGCCTCTCCGTCTCCGAAAGCGCCGCGGGACACGGTGCCGCCGAAATGGTCACCGCCTGCCCGCTTTGCCGTTACAACCTCGTCAAGAGCGGCAGTTCCCTCCCCGTTCTCTATTTCACCGAGCTTCTTGCCGAAGCCCTCGGCGTCAAGGAGGCAGCAAAATGAAGAATTACGACCGCATGAAGGAAGATATCCTCCGCGCAAGCGGCGTCAACCCGAGAAAGTGCATGAAGTGCGGCAAATGCTCCGCCACCTGCCCGAACTACGACGAGATGGAATACCATCCGCACCAGTTCGTCGCAATGGTGGAGGAGGGCAGACTGGAGCCGCTTCTCGCGTCTGGTTCCCTTTTCACCTGTCTCTCCTGCATGGCGTGCATCGAGCGCTGCCCGCGCGGCGTTGAACCCGCGAAGCTCATCGAGGCGGTCCGTCTCATGAAGATCCGCCAGAAGGACGGCAATCATCTCACCGCAAACGATATTCCTGCGAAGATTGATGAAGAGATGCCCCAGCAGGCAATCGTCACTGCCTTCCGCAAATACACGAAATAAGGAGGAAGCGGACCATGCAAAGAATCGGTGTGTTCGTATGCCACTGCGGCACCAATATCGCGGGCACGGTCAATGTGGAAGCCGTTTCCGACGCGCTCCGGAAAGAGCCGGGCGTGGTGTTTTCCACAAACTATCAGTATATGTGCTCTCAGGCAGGGCAGGATATCATCAAAAACGCGATCGCCGAGTACCGTCTGACCGGCATCGTCGTCTGCTCCTGCTCCCCCCGTATGCACGAAGCGACCTTCCGCAAGACCGCGGCGGCTGCCGGCATCAACCCCTATATGGTGGAGATCGCCAACATCCGTGAGCAGTGCTCCTGGGTCCACAAGGACGTGATGACGGGTACCGAAAAGGCGATCATCCTCGGCAGAGCTGCGATCGCAAAGGTCAATCTGAACGCGCCCCTGACGCCCGGTCAGACCCCCGTTACCAAGCGCGCCCTCGTCATCGGCGGCGGCATCGCGGGGATCCAGACCGCGCTTGACATCGCCGACGCCGGATTCCCGGTCGATATCGTCGAAAAAAAGCCGACGATCGGCGGCAAAATGGCGCAGCTTGACAAGACCTTCCCGACGCTCGACTGCGCCGCCTGCATCCTGACCCCGAAAATGGTGGACGTCGCGCAGAACGAGAAGATCCGCATCTTCTCCTATTCCGAGGTCACCGAGGTCCACGGCTTCGTCGGCAATTTCGACGTCACGATCAAAAAGAAGGCGCGTTACGTCCGTGAGGACCTCTGCACCGGCTGCGGTGCCTGCACCGAGAAATGCCCGCAGAAGAAGGTCCCGAACGAGTTCAACCTCGGCATGGACACCCGCCGTGCCATTTACATCCCCTTCGCGCAGGCAGTGCCGAAGGTCGCGACGATCGACCCCGACTACTGCAATATGCTGAAGAGCGGCAAATGCGGCGTCTGCTCCAAGGTCTGCACCGCGGGCGCGATCGACTACAAGGCGAAGGATGAGTTCCTCACCGAGAAATACGGCGCGATCGTCGTTGCGACCGGCTTCAATCCGATCTCCATGGACAAATTCGACGAGTTCGCTTATTCCCAGTCGAAGGACGTCATCACCTCGCTTGAGTTCGAGCGTCTGATGAACGCCGCGGGCCCCACCGGCGGCAAGCTGCTCCGTCCCTCCGACGGAGAGCATCCGCATACCCTCGTTTTCGTCCAGTGCGTCGGCTCCCGCTGCGAGGCGTGCGCGGAAAAGGGCAAGGAATACTGCTCCAAGATCTGCTGCATGTACACCGCCAAGCACGCGATGCTGACCCGCGATAAATATCCGGATACCGAGGTCTACGTCTTCTACATCGACGTCCGTACGCCCGGCAAGAACTTCGACGAGTTCTACCGCCGCGCCGTCGAGGAATACGGCGTCCATTATATCAAGGGAATGGTCGGCAAGGTCTCGCCCGAAGGCAAGAAGCTGAAGGTCCAGGCGTCCGACCTGATCGAGAACCGCCAGCTCCACATCGACGCGGATCTGGTCGTCCTTGCCGCCGCCATCGAGCCCGACAAGTCCGCCCGTCCGCTCGCCACGATGCTGACCGCCTCGATGGACACGAACGACTTCTTTACCGAAGCGCATCCCAAGCTCCGCCCGGTGGAAAGCCCCACCGCCGGCGTCTTCCTCTCCGGTGCCTGCCAGGGTCCGAAGGACATTCCCGAGACCGTCGCGCAGGCGGGTGCCGCCGCGTCCAAGGTCATCGGTCTGCTCTGCAAGGATCAACTTACCGGCAACCCGTGCGTCGCGCATTCCGACGAGATGATGTGCAACGGCTGCTCCACCTGTGAAAAGGTCTGCCCGTACGGCGCCATCACCTACGTGGACAAGGAATTCCGTATGCCCGACCGTACCACGAAGATCCGCCGCGTCGCACAGGTCAACGAGGCCGTGTGCCAGGGCTGCGGTGCCTGCACCGTCGCCTGCATGTCGGGTGCCATGGATCTGAAGGGCTTCAAGAATCAACAGATTTTCGCGGAGGTAGATGCAATATGTCGGTAACGAATGAAGGATACAGACCGCTGATCGTCGCGTTCTGCTGCAACTGGTGCTCCTACGCCGGTGCGGACCTCGCGGGCAACAACCGCCTTGCCTATCCCGCCGACGTCAAGATCATCCGCGTCCCCTGCTCCTGCCGTGTCAACCCCACGTTCATCCTCCGCGCGTTCCAGAGAGGCGCGGACGGCGTGATCCTCTGCGGCTGCCATCCGGGAGACTGCCACTATACCACCGGCAACTACTACACCAGACGCCGTATGGCGCTGCTCTTCTCCATGCTGGATTATCTCGGAATCGAGAGAGAACGGACCCGCGTTGAATGGGTCTCCGCCGCGGAGGGCGCAAAGTTTGCCGCCACCATGAACGATTTCTGCAAGACCGTCGCCGCCCTCGGCGAGAACAAAAGATTGGAGGACCTGAGATGCAAAAAGTAACTCGTGCGATCCTCGTTGATAAAGCAAAGGAACTGTTGGCAAACGGCACCGTAGACCGTGTCTACGGCTGGAAAAAGGGTGATTTCGCGTACGACGTGACCCCCGCGCTCTTCCGGAGTGCAGAAGAACTCGACGAATTCGTGTTCGGCGATTTCTGCGGCGCGAACGTCTCCAAGTATCTCGTTGCCGAGTCAAAAAAAGCGGGCGGAAAGATCCTCGTCTTCCTCAAGCCCTGTGACACTTACAGCCTGAACCAGCTCACCACCGAGCACCGCGTGGACCGTGAAAAGATCTACGCCGTCGGGATCCCCTGCGAGGGAATGCTGACCGGCGCCGCGCTGAAGGACAAGGTGGACAGCATCCTCTCGGTCGATACCGAGGGCGATACCGTCCGGGTCGAAACGCTCTACGACGGCGTGAAGACCTTCCCCGCCGCCGATCTGCTCCCCGACCGCTGCCGTAATTGCAAATCGAAAAAGCACGTCACCTACGACGAGCTGATCGGAGAAGAGGGCGAGGTCCTTGCCTCCGGCAGATTCGACGAGGTCGAAAAGCTGGAAAAGATGACGCCCGACGAGCGCTTTGCCTTCTGGCAGGGCGAGCTCTCCCGCTGCATCCGCTGCAACGCCTGCCGCGACGTCTGCCCCGCCTGCACCTGCGAAAAGTGCGTCTTCGACAACCCGAACTCAGGTCTGGAAAACAAAGCCGCTGCCGACAGCTTCGAGGAAAAGATGTTCCACATCATCCGCGCCTTCCATGTTGCCGGCCGCTGCACCGACTGCGGCGAATGCTCCCGCGTCTGCCCGCAGCATATCCCGCTCCACCTGCTCAACCGCAAGTTCATCAAGGATATGAACTCCTTCTACGGGGAATATCAGGCGGGTGAGGTCGTCGGGAACCGTCCTCCGATCGTGAACTTCACGAAGGACGACATCGAGCCCTCCGAGGCCGTAAAGAGAGGTGAGGAAAATGCGTAAGATCGCAAAAAGCGCGCTGGATTCCCTCTTTGCAGCGATGAGCGCGGAAAGAAAACTGTATCTTCCCGTTGACGGCAACGGCGGCGCGAGCTATCAGCTCTGGACCGAGGGCACCGTCCTCTCCGAGGCGCTGAACACCGTCCGCAGCGCGAAGGACTTCTTCTTCCCCCAGACCGAAAACCTCGTCGGTTTCAAGATGGAGGGCAAGAAGCTCGAGATCGTCGACGTCCGGGAAGAGACCGAGGACTTCGTCATCTTCGGCGTCCGCGCCTGCGACGTCCGCAGCTTTGATATCCTCGACCGCGTCTTCCTCGGCGATCCGGTCGACACCTATTACAAGAACCGCCGCGAGCACGGCGTCATCGTCTCCCTTGCGTGCAATAAGCCCGCTGAGACCTGCTTCTGCTCCACGTTCGGCATCGACGCGTCCGCTCCCGCGGGCGATATCGTCTGCCACATGACCGACGATACGCTCTATCTTGACGCGAAGACCGAAAAGGGCGAAAAGTTCCTTGCCTCCCTTGAGGGCGTGACCGAGCCCTGCGCCGACGACGCCGCCGACGCACAGAAGGAGCTGATCCGCTCCCGCCTCGGCAAGCTGCCGCTCAAGGGTCTCACCGCCGATAAATTCGGCGGCGATAAAACGAAGGAATTCTTCAACGATCCCGCCTGGGCGACGCTTTCCGAGTCCTGCCTCGGCTGCGGCACCTGCACCTTCGTCTGCCCCACCTGCATGTGTTACGACATCAAGGACTTCAAGACGGCGGACGGCATCTGCAGATTCCGCTGCTGGGATTCCTGCATGTATTCCGACTTCACCAAGATGTCCGCCGGCCAGCCGCGTCTGACACAGAAGGAACGCTTCCGTCAGCGCTTCATGCACAAGCTGGTCTACTATCCGGCAAACAACGACGGGATCTTCAGCTGCGTCGGCTGCGGCAGATGCATCGCCAAATGCCCGATCCAGATGAACATCGTCAAGGTCATGAAAAAGCTCGGCGAAGGAGGAGACAAGAAAAATGGCTGATATGAACGAACCGCTGATCCCCGTGATCGGCGAAGTCACCGATATCAGGCTGGATACGCCCGATATCAAGACCTTCCGCGTCGTCACCCCCGACGGCAAAAAGGCGTTTGAGCACCGTCCCGGGCAGTGCGCCATGCTCTCGATCCCCGGCGTCGGCGAGGCGATGTTCTCCATCACCTCTTCCCCCACCAACACCGAGTACATGGAATTCTCCATCAAAAAATGCGGCTGCGTCACCGAATGGCTCCATTCGATGGAGGTCGGTCAGCAGATCACCATCCGCGGTCCTTACGGCAATCCCTTCCCGGTCGACGACGCGTTCGCGGGAAAGAATCTGCTCTTCATCGCGGGCGGCGTCGGACTTGCCCCGCTCCGTTCCGTCATCAACTACTGCCGTCACTACCGTGACCGCTACGGTAAGATCGATATCGTCTACGGTTCGAGAAGCAAGGACGATCTGCTCGATTACAGAGAGATCATCGAGGAATGGGCGACCGACGCGAACGTCAACGTCCACCTGACGATCGACCGTGAGCAGGAGGGCTGGGACGGTCACGTCGGCTTCGTCCCGAACTACGTCAAGGAGCTCGGCTTCGACACCGACAAGATCGCGATCCTCTGCGGTCCTCCCGTCATGATCAAGTTCACCCTCGCCGGACTTTACGAGCTCGGCTTTGAAAAGACGCAGATCTACACCACCCTCGAGCTCCGTATGAAGTGCGGCATCGGCAAATGCGGCAGATGCAACGTCGGCAGCAAATACGTCTGCAAGGACGGTCCCGTGTTCCGCTTCGACCAGCTCGACGAGCTGCCGGATGAATATTAAGAGGAGAATCAGAGATTATGGAAAACATGGTAAACGTTTACCTCTTCGGTAAGAAATACAGCGTCCCGGATAACCTGACCATCATGCGTGCGATGGAATACGCCGGTTATCAGTTGGTCCGCGGCTGCGGCTGCCGGAACGGCTTCTGCGGCGCCTGCGCGACCATCTACCGTATCAAGGGTGACACCACCCTGCGCACCTGCCTCGCCTGCCAGACCAAGGTCGAGAACGATATGTATATCGCGACCCTCCCCTTCTTCCCGCTCGTCAAACAGGTCTACGACATCGAAAAGATCAAGCCCACCGAGCAGATCATGATGCAGCTCTACCCCGAGATCTACGCCTGCGTCGGCTGCAACGCCTGCACCAAGGCCTGCACCCAGAGCCTGAACGTCATGCAGTACATCGCGTACGCGCAGAGAGGCGGATTCGACAAATGCGCCGAGGAATCCTTTGACTGCGTGATGTGCGGCTGCTGCTCCGCCCGCTGCCCTGCCGGGATCTCCCATCCGCAGGTCGCGATGCTTGCCCGCCGTCTGAACGGCAAATACCTCGCACCCGCGACCGGGCATCTGGAAGAGCGTGTGAAAGAGATCGAGAACAGCACCTTCACCGAGCTGATCGAGGCCCTGATGGGCAAGCCGGTCGAAGAGCTGAAAGAGCTCTACAACAACCGCGAGATCGAAAAGTAAGAGGGGGATACAGTCATGTACGGAAAAGAATTCGAAGAATCCCTGAAGGCGGTCGCCGCGGCGAGAGAAGCCAACATCGCCTACGAGCCTGCCCGTATGACGGCAAAGGAAAAGGAAGACCTCCTTGCCGCTTACCATCCCGACTATAAGAAGAGCGAGTTCCGCGAGTTGCGCGTCGGTCCCAACAAGGGCGAGAGCCTCCCGCACGAGCTCTGCGATATGCTCGAGGCGAAGAGCCGCGTCAAGGCGGAAGACGTCGACCTCGACCATCCGACCTACGACGTTGACGTTCTGATCATCGGCGGCGGCGGTGCGGGTTCCTCCGCGGCGATCGAAGCCGATAACGCCGGCGCGAAGGTCATGATCGTCACCAAGCTCCGCATCGGTGACGCGAACACGATGATGGCGGAAGGCGGCATCCAGGCTGCCGACAAGCCGAACGACTCACCCGCGATCCACTTCCTCGACGCTTACGGCGGCGGTCACTTCGCGGCGAAGCGCGACCTGCTCGCAAAGCTGGTCACCTCCGCGCCCGACGCGATCCTGTGGCTGAACAAACTCGGCGTTGAGTTCGATAAGACGCCCGACGGCACGATGATCACCACCCACGGCGGCGGCACCTCCCGCAAGCGTATGCACGCCGCAAAGGACTATTCCGGCGCCGAGATCATGCGTACCCTGCGTGACGAGGTCCTCAATCGCGGCATCCCGGTCATCGAGTTCACCTCCGCGATCGAGCTGATCCTCGACGAGAACGGCAAGGCGGCGGGCGCGGTCCTCATGAATATGGAGACCAAGGAGCTCATGGTCGCCCGTGCGAAGACCGTGATCATCGCCACCGGCGGTGCGGGCAGAATGCACTATCAGGGCTTCCCGACCTCCAACCATTACGGCGCGACGGCGGACGGTCTGGTTCTGGGCTACCGCGCGGGCGCGAAGCTGCTCTATCAGGATACGCTGCAGTATCATCCCACCGGCGTTGCGTTCCCGAAGCAGATATTCGGCGCACTGGTCACCGAAAAGGTGCGTTCTATGGGCGCAAAGCTGATCAACAGCGAGGGCGAAGTTTTCATGCATCCGCTGGAGACCCGCGATGTGGCGGCG